>CAIUVD010000078.1 GCA_903902515.1 uncultured Planctomycetota bacterium
ATCACCGGTTTTGATGCCCTTGGCCTCCATCCGGGCGACCAGCAGGGCGCCACCGATGGCCAGGGGATGGTTGATCATCACATGGAGGATGGCGACCACCGCGATCAGCAGGCGGTTTCCGTAGAAATCGAATTCGAAAAAGGGGAAGTCCATGGTCAGGACCTCCGCAGGTGGTGAACAGCCGCAGGGCGGCCGGAGCACCGGCCAGGGCCGGTGTCAGGGTGATGGAAACGCATGAGAAACCCCAAAACGGGAAATACGCCAACCCCACGGGGGATGGCGAAGGATCGAGATGATGGGACCGACCCTGGGGATCAGTCCGATAACGATCAGCCGTTTCGGGGCGGTGGGGGTTCGGGCGCTGGGGCATCCCGAGGACGACACGGACGGGGCTCAGGGCCATGGAACCCAGGCACCTCGATGACCGTGCCCAGGGGAATCGGCATCACGGTGCCGATACAAAGATGGGGGGCCGGGGGCAGGTTCCCCAAGCCTGGATCCTGGAGTTCCAGGGAGCGGACGACGGTGCAGACCCGGCAGGGGCGTTCCCCCGTCAGGACCGACACCAACGCCGTTCCCAGTCCTTCGGCGGGAGCCCGATCGAGCACCATCCCGGTCCACGCCACCACCTGCAGGCCCGTCCCTGGTCCCAGGGACAGGATCAGGGCCAGGAGGAGGCCAAGACGGTGGGCGAGGGAGATGGGCATCCGCCAAACTCGGTCAGGGGCGACCTGGGGTGGGAACCGTCAGGAAAGCCTCCCTCAGGCCGACACACATATCGCTCATGATCTTGGTCGTCACGGGCCCGGCTTGGGCTGGGGTTCCAGCCACCACCGGGGGTTCCGGGGCATATTCGGCCAGCAGGCACATCGCCTTGGCGTATTCCTCATCCCGTAGGCGTCGGACGATCAATACGCCCAAATCGATGCCCGCCGAGACGCCAGCACCGGTGATGCGATTTCGATCAACAACCACGCGGGCATCGACGGGCACCGCACCAAAACGGGTTAACAAATCCCTGGTAACCCAGTGGGAGGTCGCTTGGTAGCCCTCCAGGAGACCGGCGGCGCCCAGGACCATGGACCCGGTGCACACCGAGGTCACCAATTTTGCCCGGGAACCGCGATCCCGGAGGAACGCCAGCACCCGAGGGTCCTTGGCGGCCTCAACCGTACCCCGGGATCCACCGGGCACGAATAGGATATCGAGATCCCGGGGGCAGGTCTCGAAGGTTTTCGTTGGCGTAATGATGACTCCGGTGTCCGTCATGACGGGAATCAGACTCTCGGCCACCAGGTGGACCTGTGCGCCCATCAGTCCCGCGAACATGTATTGAGGACCGGTGAGATCGAGGGCCGTCATCCCTGGATAGACCACCATCGCGATCTGCTCGGATCCGACCCAGGTGGGTGGCATGGTCTGCATCACCTGGTGGTGCGGGCAGTCGGGAGGCATCGGGGGTGGCAAACGAACAGCGGGCTCCTCGGCGGTCATGACGGCCGACAACAGGAGCAGGGGCAGCAGAAGATCAGAAGCGCGCATCGATACCTCCAACAACGGTGATGGGTTCGCTCGGCGCGACATTGTAACTGATCCAGCGGTAGGGGACCCAGTACTCAGCATCCGTGAGATTTTTCACCGAAACAAAGGTCGTAAATTCCTGCCAAGCATACGAAGCCGTGGCATCCACGGTGGCATAGCCTGCCAATTCCCGGGTTTCGGAGTCATCAACCTGCTGGCGACCAACCGCCGTCATTCCGGCACCCAGACTTGCCCCTGGGCAGACATCCTGAAAGGCATACTGGGCCCATACACGGCCGGATTGGCGGGGCACCGCGGCCATGGCTCGGTCCTCATTGGTCGGATTCAGAGGATCCTTGACCACTTTGGCATTGATAAGGCTGTAATTTCCCGCCACGGTCCAGCCGGTCCACGGGGTGGTGACCACATCCACGTCGAGTCCTCGACTCCGCTTCTCACCGGACATCGAGGACTCTCCGCCGAAGACCGGCTCTGACACCAGAACATCGGTTCGCCGGAGGTCGTAGAAGGCCAGGGTGGCACTTGCCAGATTCTCCCGCTGCACTTTGAAACCAATCTCGTACTGGGATGACTTCTCGGCCTTTCGATCGCTGATGCGGTAGCCAGCCATACCCGGCTGGGCACGCATGCCTTCCGCATAGCCAGCAAAGACACTGGCCCAGGGAACAAATCGCCAGGCGATTCCGAAGCGTGGCAAAGCCCGCTGTTCCCCGGTTTCAACACCCTGGGGCAGGACGGCGTCGCGGTCGGTGATGGTGATGCGCATGAAGCGTACCCCTGCCGAGAGGGTTAACTGCTCGGCAATGGTCGTAGTGGCTTGGCTGATGACTCCCGTGGTGCGGTACTGGTTGTCCCAGTCGTTGAACAGGATGGGCAAGTCATCGGCCATCGGATTCCACACCGGATTCGTAATGTCGACCATTTGCAGGCCGCCAGCCTTCATGACGGCTTCTTCCTGCACCCGGTCGTAGACCGCACCGACCTGGACCGTGGTCGCATCCCAGGTACCCGTCAGGGTGGGGCTGGCGGAGGTCTGGGTCACCTCCTGCGTCAAGAGAATGTCAACAGCCCCATACATCGGTGGAGCCGGAGGAACGAAAAATCCCGTATCGAGGAACTTTCCCTGCTGCTTGAGGGAGGAGCGACTGACCAGGAAGGGGACCTCCAGGGTGAGGTGCTCTGACCAGCGTTGGGTGAAGGTGGCATCTCCACTTCGCGCGAGGGAGGTCGTCATGGGCGTGTCTTCATGACCCAGGAATTGCTCACGGTCGAGATCGTAGCCCACATCGGCGACGGTCCCCACCTGGGGAAGACCCGTGTAATCCTGCTGACGCCGCTGGGACCAGCGACCATGGACGGTCAGGCTGGTACCCGATTCATTCCGTAGGGTGACCGTAGGATCGACAGAGCCCCGAATGGTTTCGATGACATCAATGTGGGATTTCCGTCTGGCGATCTCACCGGTCACCCGGGCCAATGCCCCCTTACCGTCCGTGAGGGGCTGATTCACATCCACCTGAGCCTGGAGGAGTCCCAGGCTGCCGGCCGCGATACCACCACCGACAAAGGCCTGATCCTGCGGCTTCTTGGTGATGAGGTTGACGAGACCGCCAACGGGAGCACCGAATCCATTCCCCTGAAAAAGCCCCGATGGCCCTTTCAGGACTTCAATGCGCTCGACGTTGGCCAACGACTCGCGGTCGCCCCCATCGTACAGCAGCGTGAATCCATCGCGGGCCGTCTCGGCATTGAAGCCGCGGATCAGTCGCTGATTCGAGGTATCCCAGTTCTGATTGAGGGCCGGTTGACCACTGACGCCGCTGACATTTTCCAAGGCATCCGTCAATCCCAAGGGCCGTTGCTGGGTGAGGATGGCCTGGGGCACCACCACCACGGACTGGGGAGTGTCGAGGATGGGCGTGGAGGTGCGATGGGCGGTGCTGCTGTCCACCACCACGGGGGACGGTTCACGCTCGGTGGTGACGACCACGGCGTTGGCATCTTCGGCGGCCACGGGGAGGGCGGCGGCCAGGAGCAGGAGGGTGGGCGCACAAAAACGAGAGGGCATGGGGGACCTTTTCAGGGGCTGACCGGCCGGAAGGCCTGGTGATAGGGCATGGGGATGCGGCCGACATTGACGGGGGCGTCACCGCCGTGGGCGGCACGCCACAGGACGGAACTGACGCCGTAGACCGTCAACAGGACCAGACCCAGCAGCAAGGTCCGGAGACCCCGCGTGCGTGGGATAGGAGCGGAAGACATGACGAAATCCGGGGATGGGGTCGGGACAACGCGTCCCGACGGAAGTCCATGCCAAAACCTCCCCGACCGCGATGCGGCTGGAGGTCAGGGCACGAACGAACGGGTCGTCACAGGAGACGAGGCGGCGGCAATTCCGGGGTCGGGCCCCATTGGGCCACACCACCAAGATCCCGACGGAGGCCCACCCGGTGGAATGCCGGAACCGACATGGCAATCACGAATACCACCGGAGGCACCACATCCATTTTCAACAAATCCTTTTTCATGACGGTCGCTGGAAGACCCCCCTCTGGGCTCGCGGTCATGGCCTGGGCCACATGACACATCCCGCAGGACGGCCCGAGCGGAGCCGCAACGCCCGCCGACCACCCATGTTTCGACGCCTGCTCCACCGCCATGGACATCCATGCGCCCACCTGGAGCGCTCCGGATTGAGCCACCAGCACCAGGATCATCAGCAACAAGCAGCTTGCGCGACGCATGTGGGAAAAGAG
The DNA here is from genome assembly GCA_903902515.1 of uncultured Planctomycetota bacterium. Classification (GTDB taxonomy): domain Bacteria; phylum Planctomycetota; class UBA11346; order UBA11346; family UBA11346; genus CAIUVD01. The sequence goes on from CAIUVD010000078.1 coordinate 4,299, forward strand.
GTATCAAGACTTACAGCCTGGTCGAGAGCCGACATCGTGAACACCCATCGGGGATTGTGCGGCCTCCTTGGGATGGATAAGCCGTCTCCATGCTGGAATCCAACCCCGCCACGGCGATGGCCGTGATCACGGCATATTATGGGCATTTCAACGGCGGCGACCGGGAAGCCCTCCTGGCCCTGTTGACCGAGGATGTGGCCCACGACATCAACCAAGGGGATCGGGAGACGGGACGCCCGGCGTTCCGCGCCTTTCTTGGACGCATGGATCGCTGCTATCGGGAACAGCTGACCAACATCCGGATCTCGGTCAGTGCGGATGGTCGCCATGGGGCGGCCGAATACATCGTCCACGGCACCTACCTCGTGGCGGATGAGGGCCTGCCCCCGGCCCACGGCCAAACCTATGTGCTGCCGGGTGGGGCCTTCTTCGCGCTGGAGGGCGACCGCATCGCCCGCGTCACCAACTGCTACAACCTCAACGATTGGCTGCGGCAGGTGGGAGTCCCCGCGCCGGGGTGATCGCCAGGGTCCGGCGCAGGAACCGCGCCAGATGGGGATTGAAGGCGTGGGCGTGGCGGATCAGGGAGGCGTGGGGCACGTCCTCGCCGTCCTTGCCGTAGACCCACTGGATTTCGCAGGAAGGAAATAACCGGCTGGCCAAGTCCGGGCGACACAGGAGACCCGTGCCCGGACCATCCATGCGCAGGGTATGACGCTCGCGACTGCCCCACAGAACCAGGGTCGGACAGGTAGCCAGGGGCACCTTGGCCGGCCCATCGACGCCAACGAACTGGGTCAGGGCCTGGCAACGGTCCAGGGCTCCCCGGGTGCCAATGGCGGCGATGGAGGCCTCGATGCGTTCCCGCAGGCGCTGCTCTTGGTGGGCGGCCCACCCCGATGGCGTGAACCGCCGGGTCCAGGGGACGGCCACATGATCCCCGGCCGAACCCCGGGCCAGGGATTTGAACAGGCTCCGTCCCCGCTCGATGGCCAAGGCCGGATCCGTTCCGGTCAGAATCGGATCAAGAACCCGCTTCAGGAGCGGCGCAAGATCCCCGGTGCAGGTCAGGGGGCTGACCAAAACCACCGCCGACAGGGGCAAGGGGCGGTCCGCTTCCCGGGCCCGGCGCAGCAGTTCGAGGGCGATGCCGCCACCGACACTGACGCCAAGAAGGACCGCCTTGCGGCCATTGCGGTGGCTTTCGCGCAACCGGTGGTCGCATTCCTCGATCAGGGCATCGAGGTCGAAGCGGTCTTTGCGGTAGGTCACCACATCGCTGCGTCCAAGGCTGCGCAGCAGGACACGCTGACGGAGGAAGGTCTCCGGGCCATCCGGGACCAGGCCCGGCAGACACAGGGTGTGGGCAGCCCCAACACCATGCAAAAGGTCAAATATCGCCGGGGCCGGGGTGGCGTCCGAGGCGGGGATCAGGTCGATCATCGGTCGTGATCCTTAGCGAGAGAAATGAGGGCTTCGGCAACGGAGCGATCGGTCCAGGCGGTCGGGACCTTGTGCTGGCCCCCCAATTTTCCGCGCTGGCGCATCCACAGGTGAAAGGTGCCACTGGGGATGGCCCGCAGGCAGGGTGCCGAAAGCTGTCCGGCGGCCCGGTGGGCTTCGTAATCTAGGACGTGGGACCGCAGATGGGTGTCGATGGAGGCCATGAACCGGGAGGGATCCCGGGGCTCGGAACAGAATTCCACCAGCCATTCATGGCTGCCCCGGGGTTCCCCGGCGGTCGGCAGCACCGGCGCGACATGGTAGTGGGCGACTACTGCCCCGTGGTCGGCGGAAGCCGTCGCCAGGGCCGAGGCCAGGGCGTCGCCTTCAACGTGCTCGCCAAACACCGACAAACGGGTTGAGATCCGACCGGCAACCCGGATCCGACCAGGCCCCACGGCCCGAACCCGATCCCCCAGGCGGTAGCGCAGCAGGCCACCGGGGGTGGTGACGAGAACCGTGTAGAGCCCACCGGCTTCAAGGTCCGCCGCGCCGACCGTGGTTCCGTCGTCGGCCAGGAAATCGAACCACACCCCGTGGTCGGTCAGCAATTCTAAGGGCTCCGGCTGGCCATCCCCCAACCGCCAGGGCCGTTCGCCCACGGCCAGGAAGCATTCGCTGGCCGGATAGACCTCCAGCATCGACAGGTCCGCGGGCAGGTGGTGGCCGAGGGCGCCCAGGAACGGTTCAATGGCATGTCCGCCATGGATGCACGTCCGCAGGCGGGGCCAGGCAGTTTTGACCGGAGATCCCCGCTGTTCCAACTGATCAAGGAGCATCAGCAACCACGCCGGGATGCCCGACAAGAGGCGGATGTCGCGGCGGGCGGTGCGCTCGGCGATCCGTTCCAGTCGCCGGGACCAGTCGGGCTCGGCCGCAATCACCGGGCCCGGTTCATGCCACGCCCGAGCCCACCACGGCAGATCGGCGGCTACGATTCCTGAAAGATCGCCCGTGGGGACGGCTCCCCGATCATCGAGAGCGGTGCATCCGCCGAGCATCACCATCCGACCCACCAGTACCGACGGATTGCGGGCCGCCGCCCGAGCCAAAGCCAGGGTTCCGCCTTGACGATGGTGGGCAATCAGGTCGGGCCCCTGGGGGATGTAGCGCTCGGTCGCCGTCGCGCCCCGGCCGGTGCCGGAGGTCTGGGCCAGGGCCGTCGGGCATCCGGGAAACAAGACATCGGCCTCGCCCGAGGCGGCCCGGGCCACCAGGCCGGCGATATCGGCGTAATCCTGGGGCGGGACCTGGCGGCGAAAGGCGGCCTCAAGATCCGACGCGTGGGGATCCAAACCCGCCAGGTGTCGCCGACCAACCGCCGTGGCCGACAACCGGGACACCAGACCCGCCAATGCCCGGGCCTGGGCCTGGGCGATGGTGGCCCGGGTTCGGGGCGGCTGCAGGCGACGTTCCCACCAAGAGATCATGGACCTAAGCCTGACGGCAGGTGTGAAGACCTGACCAAGGCCGGACTACGCTTCCGTGAAGATGACGAAGGGTTGCGAAGCGGATTCCTTCCCTGCAGGATCAACGGCCATGCCGCGTCTTGTGATCCTCAGTGTGGCCGCCGGTGCCGGCCATGTCCGGGCTGGTGAAGCCCTGGCCGAAGCAGCCCGTGAACGGGGTTGGGTCGTCGACCACCAGGACGCCCTGGCCGATGCCCCCCGGTGGTTCGTCCGCGCCTATATCGACGGCTATTTGGCCCTGATCGAACGGAGTCCAGCCCTGTGGGGCTGCCTGTTCAGGTCCACCGACGACGCCGATCCCCAAGCCCGGGGCCAACGCCTTCGGCGATGGTTCGAGGAGCATTGCCTCAACCGGTTGGTGCGCCGACTGGAAGAAGACCCACCGGATGCCGTGATTTGCACCCATTTCCTGCCCGCCCAGGTGCTGGCCGCCCGCCAGGCCACCGGCCGTTGGCCGTGCCCGACCTGGGTCTCGGTTACGGATTACGGTGTCCACGCCCTGTGGCGTCATCCCGGTCTGCGCTACGCGGTGGCCGACGCCGCCTCGGCGTGGAATGTCCGGGAACATCTCCCCCAGGTGCCCGTCGAGGTCACCGGCATCCCCATTTCCCGGGCCTTCCGCAATCCACCCGAGCGCACCGCCGCCCGCCAACGGCTGGGCCTGGCTCCCGCCGGGCCGGTCCTACTCCTGCTGGGAGGCGGCCTGGGCATCGGAGATCTCGACCAGTTGGCCGCCCGCCTGCTCGCCCTGCCCCAAAAACCCCAGGTGGTGGTCATGAGCGGCCGCAATGAAGCCCTGCGGGACCGGTTGTTGGCCCTGCCGGGGGACGGACGCCTTGAAATCGTGCCCTACACCAAAGAACCCGAGGTGCCGATGGCCGCTGCCGATCTGGCCATTGGCAAAAGCGGCGGCCTGACCACCGCCGAATGCCTGGCCCTCGGTCTGCCCCTGTTGGCAGCCAGCCCCCTCCCCGGCCAAGAGGAGCGCAATGCCTCCCACCTGCTGGAGCATGGGGCCGGTCTGCTGGCCTTTGATGCGGCCGGCGTCCTCGGACGGGTATCGGGTCTCTTGGACGACCCCCGGCGCTTGGAAACCCTGGCCGATAACGCCCGCCGCCTCGGACGGCCCCGGGCTGCTGATGACCTCCTGGACGCCCTCGCGGCGGATCTGCCATGACCCCCCTTCTGCACGCCCTGACCCTCCTGGCCGCCGTGATCGGCCTCGCGTTCGCCTTCGCCAAACTGGAGGTCGCCATCGAGGGACCCCATGGGTGGGCCACCTCGTTGCCAACCTGGCGGATCAGCGGGCGGTGGTGGAATCGCTGGTTTTTCGGCGGCCGGGAGATGACCGGTTACCACGCCTGGGCCCTGCCCACGGTCCTCGGACTCCTGCACCTCCCAGCGGTGGCCTCCTGGTCCTGGTCGTGGACCGGCGAGGTGCGCCTCCTGGCCTGCTACGTTTTGTTTTGGATCGCTGAGGACGTGTGGTGGTTCATGCTGAACCCGGCCTGGGGCCTGGGTCGCTTCCGAGCCGATCAAGCCGCCTGGCACCCGGTGTGGGTCCTCGGCCTGCCCCTCGAATACTGGACCTGCGGCCTGCCGGCCCTCGGACTGTTCGCCTGGACCTTCTATTCTTCCCCAGGTATTCATCCGTTCTGAACACGTACCACCCATGGTGGGGGTCCATGATGCTCCTCGAACGCCTTCAGGTCCTTGACGCCGCCGGCACCCGTTGGTGCAACCGGGCCAGTCGGGTTGGACCGGCCCGGATTTTCTTCGGCACCATTAGCCGACTCGGGGACGGAGCCTTTTGGTATGCCCTGATGCTGGCCATGCCTTTCATTGGGGGCTCCTGGGCCGTGACCGGGTTGATGGCAGTGGTTGGTGGCGTGGCCACCCTGACCTACCGCCGGTTGAAGGAGGGCACCCGCCGCCCTCGCCCCTGTGAGGTTCAGGCCAGCCTTCGCATCTCCGTGGCTCCGCTGGATCGTTTCAGCTTCCCCTCGGGTCACACCCTCCACGCAGCCGCCTTCACGGTCCTGGCCTGTGCGGCCGTGCCGGGCCTGGCACCCATGCTTGTGCCCTTCGCCATCCTGGTGGCCCTGTCCCGCCTGGTTCTGGGCCTGCACTACCCCAGCGACGTCCTGGTGGGTGCTGGCCTGGGCGCAGGCTTGGCCGCCCTTGGTCTGCTGATGGCCGAAGCGGCCGGTCTCGGCATTTGATCCGTTCCCCATGGGCAAACGCCACCTCGATTGTTTGATTCTTTCGGACATCCATCTGGGAACCGGTGAATGCCGGGCCCAGGAATTAGCCGATTATCTTAAAAGCATCAATCCCGCGCGGGTGGTGCTCAATGGCGACATCGTCGATTTGATGGAGATCCGCCGGGGTGTGTGGCCCGACAGCCATCACCAGGTCGTCCGTCGCCTGTTGAAATTCGCCCAAAAAGGCATTCCCGTCCATTGGATCGCTGGCAACCATGACGCGGCCCTGCGTCGGCTGTTGCCGGTCGATCTCGGGCACCTCCAGGTCGCCGACCGGCTCGAATTGACCATCGGCGGCCAACGGGTGCTGATCGTCCACGGTGACCATCTGGAAGGCGGCACCCCGGCATGGCTACGCGCCCTGGGCACCTGGCTCTACGACGGTATCCAATGCCTGGTCCGGGGTGCCAACCATGTCCGGGACCGTGCCGGTCGGGAACGGTGGGCGGCAGGCCCCCTCATGGCCCGCCATGTCCCCTGGGCCGGGCGCCACCTGGAACGCTTCGAGCAGGCCGCCGTTGACCTGGCCCGGGACGGGGGCTTCGACGCCATCGCCGTCGGCCACGTCCACGTCCCCGCCATGCGTCCCCACGATCGGGACGGGCGCCCGGTCCTCTACCTGAATAGCGGTGACTGGGTGGATTCCTGCTCGGCCCTGGAGTTTGGCGATGGATCCTGGCGAGTCGTTACCCTCCGGGAATTGCGAGCCTCGGGCCAGGTGGTCGACAACCTGATGGATACCGTGGCGGTGGCCTGACGAGACCGCAGGCTCACACCTTCTTGCGGCCCTTGGCGGTCCCGAGGAACAGCACCACGCCCGTCACCGCCAGCACGACCAGCCCCGCCATGGCGATCATCAGGGCCCAATCCCGGACCGTCCGGTTGGGGATGAAGGCCCATTTGTGGAACAGGCTGAAGATATTGGCCTCCAACTGGCGACGATCATCCGTATGGCGGGCCACGCTGCCCGTAAGGGTCGAGACATAGACCCGGGTGCCCTTGCCATCGGCGGCATCGAAGCGGTAGACCGGCAGCAACCGAAAGATGGCGATGTATTCCCGGTCATAGGCGGTCAGGAACGCCGTTTTCGTGACCGGATGCTGAAGGAATCCTTCGGCTATTTGCTGGGCATAGCGTTCGTCGGCGGCGGGGTCTTCGACACCCGTGGTGGCATCCACCCAACGCGGTGCTCCACCCCCTTCTGGCAGAACCTGCCACCAGGGGCGGCCAGCGATGGAGCGCAGG
>CAIUVD010000079.1 GCA_903902515.1 uncultured Planctomycetota bacterium
ATCTGCACCACCCGCATCGTCGCCGGCGTGGGCGTGCCCCAGGTGACGGCGGTGATGAACGCGGCCCTGGCCGCCCAGAAGGCCGGGATCCCGATCATCGCCGACGGCGGCATCAAATATTCTGGCGACATCGGCAAGGTCTTGGCCGTGGGTGCCAACGTGGTGATGCTCGGCTCCATCCTCGCCGGCTGTGACGAAAGCCCGGGCGAAACGATCATTTATCAGGGGCGCCAATTCAAGGCCTACCGCGGCATGGGCTCGATCGGCGCCATGCAGAAGGGCAGCGCCGACCGCTACTTCCAGGACAACGAAAAGTCCCCGGACAAACTGGTGGCCGAAGGCATCGAGGGCATGGTCCCCAGCAAGGGCCCCCTCAGCACGGTGGTGTTCCAGATGGTCGGCGGCCTGAAGGCCAGCCTCGGCTACTGCGGCGCCAAGGACATCCCGACCCTGCAAAAGGTCGCCGTCCTCCAGCGCATGACCGGTGCGGGCCTGCGCGAGTCGCACCCCCACGATGTGAAGATCACCAAAGAAGCCCCCAACTACCGGCCGGAATAAGTCCGGAAGTCCGGAAGTCCGGAAGTCCGGAAGTCCGGAAGTCCGGAAGTCCGGAAGTCCGGAAGTCCGGAAGTCTCATCGGGAACCATGGCTACCTTCAAGCATTTTTCGGACATACAGGCCTGGCAACGGGCACGCATCGTGGCTGGCGGGATACACCGCCTGACTCGCGATGAACGTCTTGCCCGGGATTTCGCCCTGCGTGACCAATGCCGCCGGGCAGCCATATCGATCATGGCCAACATCGCTGAGGGATTTGGGCGGGGTTCTGACAAGGAATTTGCTCGTTTCTTAGACATTGCTCGTGGGTCGGCCGCAGAGTTAGAATCACACCTGATCTTGGTTGGGGACCTGTATGAGGACCTCGTTGAACCGATCCGTGCCCTACGTGGCGAACTCGACTTGTGTCTGTCCATGATCGCCAAACTCACGACCTACCTTCGATCCCCAGGACTTCCGGACTTCCGGACTTCCGGACTTCCGGACTGAACATGCATCAAAAAATCGTCATCCTCGACTTCGGCAGCCAGGTCACCCAGCTGATCGCCCGGCGTGTCCGCGAAGCCAAGGTGTTTTGCGAGATCCATCCGTTCCACGCCGGCCTCAAGGTCTGCGAAGGCGCGACGGGCATCATCCTCTCGGGCGGCCCCGCCAGCGTGTATGTGCCAGGCGCGCCCCAGGTCGACGCCGCCATCTACAAGCTCGGCGTGCCGGTCCTCGGCATCTGCTACGGCATGCAGGTCACGGCCCACGTCAATGGCGGCAAGGTCATCAAAGCCGATGAGCGCGAGTTCGGCCGTACGGACCTGGAGGTCCTCGGTGACGACCCGCTGTTTGCCGGCCTGCCCAAGAGCCAGATGGTGTGGATGAGCCACGGCGACCGCATCGAGGTCATCCCCGGGGCCACGGTCATCGCCAAATCGGCCAACTGCCCCCTCGCGGCAGTTCACGCCCCGGCCCTCAATTTCCGTGGCGTGCAGTTCCATCCCGAGGTCGCCCACACCCAGTTCGGCGCCCAGATCATCGGCAACTTTCTGACCAAGGTGTGCGGTTGCCGTGGCGACTGGACCATGGGCTCCTTCATCGAGGAGGAAATCGCCCGCACCCGTACCCAAGTTGGTTCCGAGCAGGTCATCCTCGGCCTGTCCGGTGGTGTGGACTCGTCCGTGGCGGCGGTGCTGCTGCACAAGGCCATCGGTACGCAGCTGACCTGCATCTTCGTCAACAACGGCCTGCTGCGCGCCGGTGAGGCCGACGGTGTGCAGAAGCTTTTTGCCGACCACATCGGCCTCAAGCTGGTCTACGCCGATGCCTCCGAACGCTTCCTGACCGCCCTCGCCGGCGTCAGCGATCCCGAGCAAAAGCGCAAGATCATCGGCAAGCTGTTCGTCGACGTCTTCAAGGACGAAGCGCTCAAGATCAAGCAGTCCGGCGGCGGCCACGTGAAGTTCCTCGCCCAGGGCACCCTGTACCCGGACGTGATCGAATCGATCAGCGTCCACGGGGGCCCCGCCAGCGTCATCAAGAGCCACCACAACGTCGGCGGCCTGCCAGCGGACCTGGGCCTCGGGCTGGTCGAGCCGTTCCGCTTCCTGTTCAAGGACGAGGTCCGCGCCATCGGCAGCGAACTCGGCCTGCCGGACGAGGTCGTGTGGCGCCAGCCCTTCCCCGGTCCCGGCCTGGCCGTGCGCATCCTCGGAGACATCACCGCTGAGAAGGTCAACGTCCTCCAAAAGGCGGACCTGATCGTCCGCGAGGAACTCAAGAAGGCCGGCCTGGAGCGAGTCATCTGGCAGTCCTTCGCCGTACTGCTGCCGGTGAAGTCCGTCGGCGTCATGGGCGACGAACGCACCTACGAAAACGCCTGCGCCATCCGCGCCGTCACCTCGACGGACGGCATGACCGCCGACTTCGCCCACATCCCCCACGACGTGTTGGGCAAGATGGCCGGGCGGATCATCAACGAGGTCCGTGGCATCAACCGCGTGGTCTACGACATCACCTCGAAGCCGCCCGGCACTATCGAGTGGGAGTGACATGACGCGGCGTTGGCGCATCCGCCTCGTCTGGCTATCCATCATCCTCGGCGTCCCCGCCGCCGTGGCCTGTGTGGCCATCTCCCTGGTGTGGACCGGGCAGGTCGAACGGCTGATCGCCACCCGATACCATGCCATGCTGCCCGGCGACCTCTCGGTCGGTTCCCTGGTGGTGGTCGGGGCCGATGAGATCGAGCTGCGAAATGTCGCCATCCGTGATGGATCCCACACCCCGCTGGTCGAAGCCCGCACGGTCTGGATGCGCCTCGACATGGTGCGCGGTGCCCCCCTGGCGATCCGCGTCGAAGGCGTCCGGGGCACCCTGGATCGGCAGAATCTTGCGCTGCTGAATGCGATCACCGACGCCACCAGCCGCATGCCAGAGTCGAATCCCCCCCTCGACTTCACCATCGAATCCGACTGCAACGCGGACCTGCCCCAGGGCCTGAAAGTCCGGGATTCGCGGGTCGTGGGCCGAGTTCAGGGCCCGCTCTTCGAAATCGACGGGACGGCGACCTTTGATGGTCGGCCGGTGAAGGTGCAGGTCTGGAACCGTCCTATCCAAGGGTCGATCCAGAATCGCCGGATCGGTGTCGAACTATTGGAGGTCCAGGGGCCCGGCCGCCTGGCCGTGAAGGCCTGTGCCGACCTCGGGCTGCTGCCGGAAGCACCGGAAGGGATCCTCGCCCTGGTGCCGGAACTCGTCGACGTGTCCGGCTCCCTGGTGACCCGGGATGTCGGGGTCTTCCGTTTTGGCACGGATGCGGATGTCCGATGGGGCGCCCTCCCAGGCCGCGCGGCAGGTCGACTGCGCACGCGCCTGGATGCCGATGCCCACCGGGTCCAATTCACCAACCTCCGCCTGGATGACGGTGACCTCGGTCGGATCGGGCATACCTCCCAGGGTCCGGCGGTGGCCATGATCGACCTGGTGAAAAACCATTTCACGCTCCAGGGCCCCGCCGTGCTTCCGGGACCGCGCCTGCCCCTCCCGCCGGGTCTGCCGCTGGAGTCCCTGGTCGCCTCGGCGCCGCGCCTGTCCCTGACCTTGGGGCTGGAGGGCACCAGCGGAGCGGTGGTCCTGAGCGGCCTGGAAGGCAGCCAAAGCCGGGCAAGTGCCACCTGGGGCGAAGGCCAGCCCCTGCGGATCGCCGCCACGGAACTGCCCCTGTCCCTCGGACAACAATTCCTGCCGCCCTCCGTCACCCTGACCGGCGGCATTGCCTCGACCATGACCCTGGTCCTGGATGTCCGTTCCGGCCTTGGTCAGGTCGGCCTTATTGAGGCCACGGCCACGGTCCGGCAGGCCCGGGGCACCCTGGCAGGCTGGGGAGTGGGCCCCCTCGACGGCGACCTCCGGGCCACCCCCGCAGATGACGGCCTGCGGTTCCAGATCACCATGCCCCAGGGCACCATTGATGTCACGGGCGGGATGGCCGGAGCCCGCGCGACCCTCGAACTCAGTAAGGTCGAAGCCTTTTTAGCCCTGCTCCACGGCCCGATGGAATTACCGGATATCCGTGGACAACTCGGCGTCTCCATGGCTTGGCGCCAGGACGGGGCCCAACGGAAAATCACGGTCCAACGCCTGACCCTGGGTGGCGTTGGTCTCCCGGACCGGTTACGGCGACTGGCGGGGACCCTCACCGGACATCTGTCCTGGGCTGAAGCGGCCCCCTTGTCGATCAATCTTGGTGGCCAACTGACTGGCGGAGAACTCCTTCTTCCCGGTGGCTGGCTCGATCTCGCTGCCCGTTCCCCGATCTTCGCCCTCGACCTGGATCTCACGCCCCCAACCGGCGCCGATCCGGGATGGATCAACCTGCGCCAATTGCTGGTGCGTGGTGCCACACCCAATGGCAAACCCGTTGAGGGCGCCTATTCTGCGGAATTCCGTGGGCGCCTGACCCTGGAAGGCAGCGGAACCGCCGAAGGACTGGTCGATCATGCGGACCTCGACTGGATCAACCGCCATGCGACCCGGGGTGGGGCCCTGGCCACCGGCCAAGGGGCCATCACCTGTACGGCGGAACTCCGGGAAGGAGCGGTGACCCGCGTCGTCGGCAGCTTCCTGCCCCTGGATGTTGACCTGACCATCGGCCAGCGTTTCCGAGCCAGCGGCATCACCGGTGCCGTGGCCTTCACCCTCGACCAGCCCGCACCCCCGCCCACGAAAGGCACCCCATGAGGACGCTGACCAGTGAAGCCGAGGCCGAAGCCTTCCTGGCGGAACCGGGCCCGCGCTGGCTGTTGAAGCACAGCAACGCCTGTCCCATCAGTTTTGCCGCTCTTGAGCAGGTCGAACAGCACCTGGCCGCCGCCGGCCTGCCCGCGGCCTTGGTGGTGATCCAGGAATCGCGGCCCCTCTCGAACTGGCTGTCCGTGCGCCTGGCCCGGGTTCACCAGAGCCCGCAACTCTTCCTGCTCGACGGGGGGACCGTCCGTTGGGCGGCCACCCACTGGTCGATTACGGCCGAGGCCATGCGCACGGCCTCCAAGCCCTGATCCCATGGCCGACCTCACGATCGCCATCGCCTCCCGGGCCCTCTTCGACCTGTCCGAGGGGGACGGCATTTTCCGTGCCCAGGGTTCCGAGGCCTACCGGGCCTACCAGCGGGAGCGCGAGGACGTGGCCCCGGCCCTCGGGGTGGCCTTTCCCTTCATCCGTCGACTCCTGGCCCTCAACCGCGACGCCCCGGGGGCGGTCGAGGTGGTGCTGATCTCCCGCAATGATCCCGATACCGGCGTGCGGGTTCGCAATGCCCTCGAGCACTACGAACTGCCCATCAACCGCTCGGCCTTCACGGGCGGGCGCAAGCCCTGGTCCTACCTGGCGGCCTTCCAGACCCAGCTGTTCCTTTCGGCCCACGCCCCGGATGTGGAAGAGGCCATCGCCGCCGGCCATGCGGCCGGCGTGGTCCTGCCCGGGGCCGCGGCCGATGATGCCAACGACGATGAATTGCGCCTCGCCTTCGACTTTGATGGCGTACTCGCGGACGACGGCAGCGAGAAGGTCTACCGCGAGCGGGGCTTAGCGGCCTATCATGCCGCCGAGCGCGAGGCCGTCGGCACCGCCCTGGCCCCGGGCCCCCTGCAACCGTTTTTGGAACGCCTGGCCCGGATCCAGACCACGGCTGCACGGATCCGGACGGCCATCGTCACCGCCCGCAGCGCCCCGGCGGATCGTCGGGTGGCCACCAGCCTGCGGGCCTGGGGCGTACGGGTCGATGAGGCCTATTTCGTCGGCGACCTGCCCAAGGACCGGATCCTGGGGGAATTCCGACCCCACCTGTTCTTTGACGATCGCAAGGCCAACGCCGCCCTTGGCGCCACCGCCGGGCCCTCGGTCCACGTGCCCTTCGGGATCCTCAATCGCGGAGTGGCCCCCTCGCCTTGAACCGCGTTCGTTCGGCGGACCATGGCCCGCCGGAGAATGCTATGCGTCGTGTGGCGATTGGCCTGATCGGCTGGGGAACCGTAGGCGGCGGAGTGGTGGACATCCTGAACCGGGATGCCGCCCTGCTGCGGGAACGCTGCGGGCTGGACCTGTGGCTCAAGACTATCGTCACCCGCGATCCGTCCCGGACCCGGGACCAACGGACGGGTGCCACTGTCGCCACCGACCTCCGGGCCATCCTCGACGACCCGGAAATCCCGGTCGTTATCCACCTGGTGGGCGGCACCACCGTCGCCAAGGACCTCCTGGTGGCCTGCTTGAAGGCCGGCAAGCACGTGGTTACGGCCAACAAGGCCCTGATCGCCGAGCATGGGGATGAGCTTTTTACCCTGGCGGCCCACCAGGGCGTCGGCATCGCCTTTGAGGCGGCCGTCGCCGGAGGCATCCCGGTAATCGCCGCCCTGCGGGACGGCTTGGTCGCCAACCGCATCGAATCCATCAGCGGGATTTTGAACGGTACCTGTAATTTCATTCTGACCAAAATGGAGGCCGAAGGCTGGGGCTATGATGAAGCCCTGGCCGAGGCTCAGAAACTCGGCTACGCCGAAACCGACCCCACCCTGGATGTCGATGGCACGGACACCGCCCATAAATTGGCGATCCTGGCCCGCATCGCCTGGGGCGGCCGGATCCCCCTCTCGAGCCTCACCATCGAAGGCATCCAATCCCTGACGGCCACGGATATCGCCAGTGCCAAAACCCTGGGTGCCCGCATCAAATTGCTGGCGGTAGCTAGAAACCGGCCCGAAGGCCTGGAGCTGCGGGTCGCCCCCACCCTGGTGCCCCTCGACCACCCCCTGGCGTCGGTGATGAAAAATGCCAATGGCATCGCCCTCCAGTCCAGCGCCGCAGGTCCCACCTTGCTGACGGGACTTGGGGCAGGTGCCCTGCCGACGGCCAGCGCCGTCCTTGCCGACGTCGTGGATGTCGCGAGTGGTCGCTACCAGGCCACGGTGGGCCATTACGGATTCTTTACCGGGCTTCAGCCGGTGACGCTGTTACCAGAGGCCGAAGAGAACACGGCCTGCTATGCCCGCTTTACGGTTGCTGACCGTCCGGGTGTGCTGGCTGCGATTGCCACCGCGCTCTCAAACGGTGGGGCGAGTGTTCAAACCATTTACCAGGCTACGACCACTCACGATCGTGCCGTCATCGAAGTCATGACCCACCCCCTCCGCCTGGGATCCTTCCGGCAAACGGTGGCGGCCATCGATACCGGTGGCCTGACCGTGGCTCCAACCCGGGTCCTACGTAAATGGCTGTGAATGGGTTTTTGTTGACCTATATCGTTCCACGTGGAACGTTCCGCCGATGGATTCGGGTCACGTTCCACGTGGAACTTCATTCATGACCCGCATCATCGCGGTCTCAAACCAAAAAGGTGGCGTAGGGAAGACCACCTCCGTTATCAATCTCGCTGCCTTTTGCGCGTTAGCCGGACGAAAAACGTTAGTCGTGGACAATGATCCTCAGGCAAACGCCAGTAGTGTCCTGGCTCCTGAGATCACCAGTGGGTCCATTTACCGAGGGATGAAACCCGTGGCCGTAGAAGGAGAGCCCGGTCTATGGGTTATTCCCTCCAGCGCGTCCCTAATTGATGATGAGCGAGAGCTGACCCGTCAGCCCCAAGGTCGCTATGCCTTGTCAGCGGCACTGGAGCCCTATCGGGGGCAATTCGATCTGATTTTCCTCGACTGCCCCCCAAACTTGACGCTGCTGCCCACGAATGCCCTGTTAGCGGCAGATGATCTCCTCCTTCCATTGCCCTGTGAATATTTTGCGATGGAAGGCCTCGGACAGCTTTTGGCCTACGTGGAGGACCTCCGAATCACCGCAGGATCTAAGATTCAGCTCGCAGGTATCCTGTTAACCCTCTTTGATCGCGACAATCCCAGATCTTTTGAGGTAGACGCTGATCTCCGAGAACATTTCGGCGAACGGGTGTTCTCCACCAGAATTCCCCGCGACCGTCGGCTCGCGGCAGCACCAAGTCATGCGCGTTCGATTTTGACCTACGATCCCTTGAGCCCAGGTTCCATTGCCTACGCTTCAGCGACGAAGGAGTTTCTCCGTGTCCTTAATCGATAATAGTATCGCCCGTAGCATGAAGAATGTGTTGGAACGGACCCAACGCCGTGAGGGTCTTAAAGGGTATCTTGAGGTTGAAATCGGTTTGGTGGTTCCGAGCAAGGACAACCCGCGTCAGCACATCGAGCCTGAAGAGTTGGCGGAGTTGATCCAAAGCATCCGCACCCATGGCATACTGCAGCCCCTCGTCGTTCTTCGACAGGCCGTAGGATATGAGATTCTCGCCGGACATCGTCGTTTTTTTGCCGCCAAGGAAGCGGGCCTCCATGTGGTTCCGGTGGTCATCCGTGAGGGGGATGATCCCCAGCACATCGCTGAATTGCGGTTAGTGGAAAATATCCAACGCCAGGATCTCAATCCCATTGAGCTGGCTGAAGCCTATAAGACGTTACTCGATGCTCACGGGTTAACCCACGATGAGCTCGCAGAAAGAATTAATAAAGACCGTAGTACTATAACCAACGCGCTTCGACTGTTGGCCTTGCCTGAGAACCTGCGTGAAGACATTTCCAAAGGCCGACTGACCTTAGGACATGCCAAGGTTCTGGCAGGTATTCAAGATCCGTCCTGGATGCAGACCCTGGCCCTGAAGGTCATCAAGGACGGTCTTTCCGTCCGCGTTACGGAAAACCTTGCGCGACTTGGACCTCCCCAGACAGGAACCGTAGAAAAAGCGGAGAAGAGTCCGGCGGCCAAGGAGCTTGAGACGAATATTTCCTATTTATTAAATACCAAGGTAACCATTAAAGAACGTAAAGGCGGTAAAGCCGCCTTGACCATGCATTTTAATGACCGTGATCAGTTAAACCGGATCTTGGTGATCCTGTCAAAGGTGATGGATCGTCGCGCGCCTGGGTCCTAGGACTGTGGCGATCTAGGGAAAGCGACGCGGAGTCCCATCTATCTGCGGAGCCCACGGTTCCCCAGAATCCGGACGACGATCCGAAGAACCGCGTTCCTTTTTAAGCGCACGGGGATTTTGGAGAATCAAGCGATCCGTAGGACCACGAACTGCCTGAACATGACGATCACGCTGCGCCGCATGGTCTAACTTGGCCGCCTCGTTGGAGCGCCGTGAACCCCGAGGAATGGTTCGTAAGTCCTGGCCCGCCTGGTCCCGGAGGGAACGTAAATCCCCAGCGTTGTCGGCATCAGGATGGGCAGCAAGGATACGATCCAGATCCGCCGCCGTGTCAGCCCCGAGGCCCTGGACCGCTCCGGAGGGGTCGTAGGACGCCTGGAGAAGTCTGGCACATCCTTGGTTCAGGATACCAAGAGCACAGAGGACTACTAAAGGGATACGCATAAACGCTTCGTGATGTTCAAAGCCCGTGTCGAAATGCAGTCGAAAACTCCTGAGGCGGATGAAAACTCGTGACAGGGACCTCCCCCACCGGGGACTTGCCGACCGAAACCAGCGGATCAACAGCCCCGTCAACAGACGATTTGACACGCGGATCCTCTTTCCAGTCTTGGGCTTGCAGGGTATCCTATTGCTTTTGACACCCTTGATGGTGGTGGTATTGGTTATATTCCATCATGACACTGACTACCCTGCACCTCCGCGCTGACCGCGAACACCTGTTAGCCGCCATCGCAGCAGCAGATGCGGTCGTCCCGTCGAGCAGTTCCAAACCCATCCTGCAGAACCTGGTCCTCGACGCCAAAGCGGCCCACCTGGAAGTCATCGCCTCGGATAGCCAAGTCGGACTCCGGGCCATCGTTCGCCGCATCGAGGTCCTTGGCCAAGGTCAGGCGGTGGTCGCGAGCCGTCAGTTCGCCCAGATTCTCCGTGAGTCGGCTTCGCGGTCGGTGGAACTGGAATTGGAGACCCAAGGAGAGCAGGCCATCCTGGCCATCCGTCTTGGGGACGGCGATTATCATGTTCCTGCCGTCATTGGTGAGACCTTTCCCTTGGTGTCATTTTTCCCTGCTGATGTGGTGCCTTTCAGGATCCCGGGTGCCCGCCTGGATTCCATGTTGCGCAAAACCACGTTTGCCATGGATAAAGAGCGTACCAGTCCGACGTTATCCGGTCTTTCTTTGACCCTCGGAAATGGTGAACTGGTCATTGCCGCCACCGATGGAAAGGTTCTGGCGGAAACGGTGGATCGGAGTGAGGCGTATCATCTGTCTCAAGCCGGAGAGTTGCTGGCCGTGGTGTTACCGGCACCGGCAGTCAGTCATCTGTCTCGCATTCTGGGGGGCTCTGCTCCTGCCAAGTCTGATGGTGTGGAACTCGCCTTTGCGGGTAAACTGCTGTTTATCCGGCTTGCCTTGGAAGACGGTTTGCGGGTGGAACTGACCGCCCGACTCGTGGAGGGGGTCTTCCCGGCCTATCGCCCAGCCCTGGCTGCCGCCACCGGTCAGATCAGCCTCACGTTTCATACTGCCCAATTGGCTTCTGCCGTACGTCGTGTGGCCCTGATGAATAGCCAGACCAGCCGGGCTATCGTCATGCATCTCGACAAGGATCTCGCGGTATTCAGCAACATGAATTCTGCCCAGGGTAATGCCCGGATTCCGGTGGCTTGTCAGTATCAGGGAGCGCCGGCAAAATTTGGTATCAACGCGGATTACCTGCAGTCGATCATCAAAGCCTACGAGGCGGAACACCTCGGCATCGAGATGGCCCGGGGCCTGATCATGCGTGAACCTGGCGTCACCTTTTTGATCATGCCGATTTCGCTCCCGGTGTGACCGGCGAACTGAGCTATCTGAGCAGGGCTATTCCCGAAGGTCAGCCTTGGCAGGGGGCTTTGTCCGTGTGTCGGCGCCTGCGCCGGGACGGGTTCGAGGCTTGGTTGGTAGGTGGATGTATCCGTGATCTGCTCCTGCAGCGGGAGGTCGTCGATGTGGATATCGCCACCTCCGCCACGCCGGAACAGGTGGAGGCATGTTTTCCCAAAACCGTCTCCGTGGGCCGCGCTTTCGGGGTGATCATCGTACTGGAGGGGGGCCATCGTTTTGAGGTGGCAACGTTTCGCGCCGATGGGATCTATATCGATGGTCGACGTCCTGAAGGCGTGATTTTCACGGATGCGGCCGGGGATGTGGCCCGTCGGGACTTCACCATCAACGCCCTGCTCATGGATCCCGAAAAGGGCACCATCATCGACCATGTGGGTGGGTGTCAGGATCTGGAATCCCGCTGTCTTCGCGTGGTGGGCGATCCCTGGGCACGTTTGCGGGAGGACCGATTGCGGGTTTTACGGGGAATCCGTTTCGCGGCGAGTCTTGGTCTCTCGTGGGATCCCACGTCCTGGGCAGCGGTCTGTCAGACGGATCTCCAAGGCTTGAGCCGCGAACGGGTGGTCCAAGAAATCGACAAGGGCCTTGGCTCGTCCAATCCTGGCGCGTGGTTGAGGATGCTGGAGGCCAGCGGTCATCTTCCGGAAGTCTTTCCCCTGACCACCGCAGAACCCGGGGCCACCCTACTCGACCATCTTGAGGGGGGTCCTGATGCGCGAATCGTCGCCGCCCTGGGCGTTGTCGAGGGGTCGTCCTGGTGGGAAATGCTGCCGTTGAGTCGCGACCGTCAGCGACGTTTAGCATGGTTGCAGGAGGGCACCAAGAACCTGCTGACGGCTTCCGTGGCAAATCGTCGTCGCTGGCTCCGTCACCCGGATGGTGCGGACTTGGCCGCCTTGGTGGGTGAGCAGGCCCAGCAGTGGCTGGCGAGGGAACCTGCAACACTCCCACCGCTGCTGACGCCAAAGGACCTGCTGGCCCTCGGTCGGCGGCCAGGTCCGCGACTGGGCCAGTTGCTGCGAGAGGTGGAGGATGCCCAGTTAGAGGGTCGACTTGCCACCACGGCCGAGGCCCTCGCCTGGGTCGCCGCCCAACCATGATCAGCAGGAAGCGATGCGTCATCCAGCTCAACTCTTTCAGGCACCGCGTGGCATCCAGCGTGGGATTCCCCTCAAACAGGTGCTAGATCGCAAGGCGATCGCGTTGATTGGTGCCTCGTTTGCCGCCGTGCATCCGAGCTTCGATGCCCACCGATTTGAGAGCATGGCTTTGGAAGGCCTGGAACCGCTTGGAATCCTGCCCCGGGGTGACCACATCGCGGCAGCGCTCCAGGCCCAGTTGCCGAAAGAGCGCACGGTCGACCTGCTGATTGCCGCCCTCGGCCCGGAATTATCCGTCACCAAAGGCTTCGGCTTGGCCGTTTTTTTCTATCTGCCCCACGTCTGCTTGATCCGGCGGGCGTTGCTTGATCAACCGGAAGGGGGTCTGCGGGCCAATTATGAAATCACCAAGCGTTTTTCCGGTGAATTCAGCCTCAGACCCTTCCTGTTGCGTCATCAGGATCTGACCCTGGCGACCCTGGCCACCTGGGCCAGGGATCCCAATCCCCATGTGCGGCGGTTGGTCAGCGAAGGTTCCCGCCCCCGTTTGCCCTGGGCCGAACGACTCCCACCTTTCCAGGCCGATCCAACGCCAACGCTGGCCCTGTTGGACATGCTCAAAGACGATCCGGAACTGTATGTGCGTCGCTCGGTGGCCAACCACCTGGGGGATATCGCCAAGGATCATCCCCAACGGATCTTCGCCCTGGCCGGTCAGTGGTTGGACGAGGCCCTGTCGCTGCCCTCTGCGCAGCGCGAGGCTCGGATGTGGCTCATCCGACACGCCCTGCGACATCCAGCCCAGAAGGGTGTTCCCGCCGCCATACGTTTACGCAAAGCCGCTGGCGGACGCTGACGCATCGCTTGTGGGTGGGCGACCCGACCTAGGGTGTTCCGTCCATGTCCAGCTTCTCCGCCCGCGAACTTGCCCTCCACCTCGCCCGCCTCCTCGATGGCAAGGGCCAGGACATCATGGTGCTTCAGCAGCCCATCGGTGCCCAAAGTTTTGATTTTGTGGTCCTCGCCACGGCCAGCAGCGAACGCCTGGCCTACCACTTGGTGGAAGAAGCCTGGCACTTCTGCAAGCGTCACGACATCGCCCGTCACCCCATTGAGGGCGAGACCGGCTGGATGCTGATCGATTGCTACGACGTCGTGGTTCACGCCCTGTCACCCGAAGCGCGGGAAAAATACCAGCTCGAAGACCTGTGGAAGCTGGCCCGCAAGGTCGATTGGCAGAAGGAAATCACCACCCTCGCCGATCCCGACAAGCCCGTCGTGGCCCCGGTCAAGAAGTCGACCCGGGCGAAAAAGGTGGCCGAGGTCGAGGAAACGCCGGTCGAAGAAGCGCCCAAGAAGGCCAAGCCTGCCGCCAAGCGGACCAAAGCCGTCAAGGTCACGGAGATCGTCGAGGAAGCTCCCGCGGCTCCCAAGAAACGCAAAACCGCCCCCCGGGTGACCCGTGGCGATCAGGACACGGACGAGCTGCCCAAGGTTGAGCCCGCCGTATTGACCAAGCGCAAGCCGTCCCTGACGCGCAAAAAGGTCCGCTGATGTTCAAGGCCCTCGGCCGGCTGTTCACCCGTGTCAAAGAGGGCTTGGCCAAGACTCGCCAAGCCCTCGGCGGCGCGCTGCGGAAGCTGATCGGTGCGGGCCGGACCATCGACCAGACCTTCATCGATCAGTTGGAGGAGACCCTGTTGGCGGCCGATATCGGGGTCGCCAAGACCGAAGAGATCATCGCGGAGATCAACCTGCGATGGAAAAAGGGCGAAGCCGCCGATGGGCCTGCCCTGCTGGCGCTGCTCAAGGAAAGCCTGCGCAAGGAACTCGCCCTGCCGGAAAACGAACTGACGTTCCGCGAGGGACCGACCGTGGTGTTGATCGTCGGCGTCAATGGCGCTGGCAAGACCACCACCCTGGCCAAGTTGGCCAAGCGTTACCGCGATCAGGGCAAATCCGTGCTGATCGGGGCTGGGGACACCTACCGCGCGGCGGCCATCGAACAGTTGACGATCTGGGCCGAGCGGGTCGGGGTCGACATCATCAAAACCACCGCCGGCGGTGACGCTGCCGCCGTCGCCTTCGACAGCGTGGCCGCCGCCCAGGCCCGGGGCATCGACCTGGTTCTGATCGACACCGCGGGTCGTCTCCACAGCAAAGAACACCTGATGCGCGAGCTGGAAAAAGTCCGCCGCGTCATGCAGAAGAAGGACCCCACCGCACCCCATGAGGTGCTATTGGTCCTCGACGGCACCGCCGGCCAGAACGCCGTCCAGCAGGCCAAGGTGTTCAAAGACATCATGGGCGTCACCGGCCTGGTGGTGACCAAACTTGATGGCACGGCCAAGGGCGGGGCGGTGATTGCTATCCGTCGGGAGCTGGGCCTGCCGGTGCGCTTCATCGGGGTTGGCGAAGGCATGGATGACCTCCAGCCCTTCGACCCCGAGGCCTTTGTCGAAGCGATTTTCGGCGAGGGATAGCCCTAAAAAACGCCGATATCGGCCCGTCGGACCACCAGTGACCGACCGCCGCAATCGAGGGTTGCCCCTTCCAACAGCGGTTGCCAGGGTCCGGCGACCGAACCCGGCTGGGCTGCCGGGCGCCAGATCCAACGGTCGGCAAAGCGGGCCACTTCCACGGCGGTCCGGGTGCGTGCGCCAGCCAGTGGCAGATCCGACCCTGGGCCGCCGATCGACAGCCGGCGCAGCACCAGGGCATAGCTCATCTCGGGACGGTTGCCGGGACGGGTCAGGGTGATGGCATCGAAACCATGGTCCGTATCGAGGCCACTGGTACCGGGTGGGCCCTGAAGTCCGTGGAGAGTCCGGACCTTGCCACCCTGGCGGGGAAGACAGCGAGCCCACAGGGTGATGACACCGGCCAGATCGATGATGTTGTCGACCCCGCTGGCCAGGGGCACGGTTCCGCCCGGAGGCACGGCAATCCCGTCCAGGAGGGTGCCATTGGCCGCCTGCTGGTCCTCAATCTGGCAGGTGTTCTGAATTGGGTCGTAACGCACCACCACGTGGCTGCGGGAGATCCGCTGGCAGGCCTCCTTATGGAGCGCCACCGGGTAGTTCCGCAGGCAGAGGTCGACGGGCGCCTCCTTCAATTTGCCCAGTAAAATCCTGGTTCGTGCATAGAGCACCACCACCGTTGGGTCGTTGGCCTGGGCGGATGCCGGGACGAGGGAAATCCAGTCGGCCGCGAGGGCCTGGGTGGGGTCACCGAGGAAGGGTTCGCCGGTGGCACCCGTGGCGGGTTCCTTGCCGGACAGGATGCGGGCGATGGTGCCCATTTCCTCGACCACTGTGGCCGACGTTCCCGGCTCCTGCTGCTGCTGGACGGAGGGCCCTGGGGCCGTCGCCATTTCCTGTGCCAGGAGGGACGCCGTCATGGTCGCCATGTCTTCGGAACCGGGCGCCACCACGGGGTACTTCCCACTGCCGACGGTGACCGCTCCAGGGTCACAAAAGGGGGACCCGGAAAGATCGGAAGCGATGGTCGGCAGATCATGGTGGGCAACCGGATCGCCCGAGGACAGATCCGCCGCCATGGTCGGCAACTCCTGGGATGGCGAGGTAGGTTGCTCGGGCTGATCCATCCCATCCACGGTCACGGTTGCAGCCCCGGCGGCCAGGAATTGCGGATCGGTAATGGTCGCGATGTCGTCCAGTCCGGCTTGGCGGCGAAGATCGGCCGTCAGCGTGGCAATATCCCGATGGGCACCATGCCCCGGAACGGCCGAGAAATCCTTAAGGGCGGTACTCTCCTCCGACGCCGCGCCGGGCTGCATGCCCAATCCCTTCATGGCCGCCAGGATCGCCTCCCGCATCTCGACGGGATCCTGGTAGCGTTGGGCACGATCCTTGGCCATGGCCTTGGTGATGACGCCGATGGTACCGTCACTCAGTTTTGCCCGCTTGCGCCGGGCATCGGGGATCGGAGCCGTGCAGTGCTGGTGGAGAATCTCCTGAAGCCGTCCCGTATACGGCGGCTCCGCCGTCAGGCAGAAGTAGAGCACTCCACCGAGGGCGTAGATGTCGCTGCGGATGTCGAGCCCAGGATCCGTAACGATCTGCTCGGGGGACATGTACTGCGGACTCCCGACGATCGCCCCCGCCATGGTCAGCATCGTCCGGTTGGCCTCGGTCGAACGGGCGATGCCGAAATCTGCCAATTTGGCACGACCATTCGAGGACACGAAAATGTTCGGCGGCTTGATGTCGCGGTGGATGAGTTTGAGACGATGGGCCTCCGCCAAACCATCGACAACTTGGTAAAGGATCGCCAGGGCCAGACCTTCTGAAAGGCCGCCCTTGGCATCCACCAGGTCCCGGAGATCACCGGAGTCGACGTATTCGAGGACCATGTACATGGTCGCTGCGTCCGCCACCCCGCCATCAATACAGCGCACCACATTCGGATGCGACAATTGCCTGGTGATGGAGGTTTCTCGTTCAAACCGGCGGAGCAATTCCGTGGCCTTAGAGCCATCCACCGGGCCAGAGATCCCGGCTTTCAGGGTCTTGACCACCACCAAATCGTCTGAGCCCTCTCGATGGGCCAGCCAAACGCTGCCCATGCCGCCATCCGCGAGGTGGGCCAGGGAGTGATAGGGACCGAAACTCCGTCCTCCGTCAGGTGGCAGCAATGGCAGCAGTTTTCGACTCAATTCCGGACTCAGGCCATCCCCGGAGGTCAGCCAAGAGCGCAAGGACGATAAATCGACGATGCCCTTGCTGGTGGCGTAGTCCGCAAGCCGTTGGGCCGGAGCCCGGCCCAGCAACCGACGCTTCTGGGCGGCCTGGATCAGGCCATTGAGCACCAAAGAAAGAGTCATGGACACACCGTGATGAAGGAAACGTGATGGTAAGCCTCACGGGCTTTGCAGGAATTTCCAGCATCGTCATGGGCGTAGGCCATTCTAGGCTGGCCACGGGGGTTCCTTGTGGGGTCCCGAGCGTGGAGAGCCGGAAACCGGTCGGAGTTGTCATGACGATGGTCAGAATCACGTGCGGTCCCTTGATGATAAGCCTCCTCCGGGCGGCATTGGCGTTGTTGGTCCTCGCCGTTCCTGGGTGGGCCCTGAGTCTCTCGCCTTCAAATACCACGGTGAGCATGAGTGAGGATAGTCTTCCCACTCCGTTTAGTCTTACCATGGTCGCCTCGACCACCGCGCCCATCTTCGGCACCAGTTCGATCAATGGGTGGTACATCAATCGTGGGGCCCTTAATGGAACGGCGACCATCACAAGTGGCGGAACGGGAACGGCATCTTCCTTAAGTACGATCAACCGGCTGGGATCGATCAGTTACATCCCAGCGGCGAATTTCAGTGGGACCGATAATTTTCAGGTGGCGGTCTTCGGCACCGATGGGACCGAGTACGCGACGGTTACTGTGACGGTCAATCCGGTCGCCGATGTTTTCCGGGTTTCCTCCACGGCCTTTAGCGGCCGCAACGGCAGCGATTTCGGGAATAACGCGATGACCCTGGCGGAGGCTCTGGGAGCAGCCCGCACCAATGATCAGATCTGGCTTAAGACCGGCACCTATAAGCCGACCACGGGCTCCGACCGTACTCTAAGCCTGGCCCCATCGGCCAATGTCACCATGTTCGGCGGATTTTCCGGCTCTGAAACTTCCACAGACCAGCGAGTCATCCCGAACGCACCCACCATCCTCTCGGGCGATGTTGGGACCGCCGGCGTGATGACTGACAACAGTTACCATGTGGTGACCACGACTACCGGCGTGATCTTGGATGGCTTGATCGTCGAGGGCGGTTATGCCGACGGCAGTTCGCCCCTTAGGCCCGATGATAACAGTGGTGGTGGCGTTTATGCAACGGGGGCAACCACGGTCCGGAATTGCGTGATTCGGAACCATGTGGCTACCTACGTCGGCGCCGGATTCAGTTCATCGGATGGTGGGTCTATGGTCATTTCGGCGACCATTTTCCAGGGCAATACCGCTCCGTATGGAAGCGCCTATTGCGGACAGAGGGGAGCCACCCATGCGTTCACCAATGTCATCTTCCACGGAAATGGTTCGGGCGGAACCATTCAGGGTTCGTGTGTCTGGTTCAATGATTCCTCGACTTGGATCAACTGCACGGTCAACGGCAACGTAGGTGGCGGCAACGCCCTCCATCTGAGTTCCGGTTCCCACAGCCTGGTCAACACCATTGTCTTCGGGAACACCGGCTCGATCAGCGGAAGTTACACGGGTTCAAATAACTCCTTCAGCAATCCTCTGTTTTTCAATCCTACCGCACCGGCGGGTCTTGATGGGCTATGGGGGACGACCGACGACGGACTTCAGCTGCGTGGATCGAGTCCCGCCGCGAATGTGGGATCCGCAAGCAGCGCCCCAGACAAGGACTTCTTGGGGCGTTCCCGGCCTTTAGGAGCAGGCGATGATGTGGGTGCCTATGAAGGACGCGGACCCATTTATGTGTCGGCATCGGGGAGCGGTGCTTCAGGCAGCAGCTGGGCCACTGCCTATCCACAATTGTCAACAGCCCTCGCCGTCGCTTCCGTGGCGGATGATATTTGGGTCAAGAACGGCACCTACTTGCCGACCACCGGCACCGATCGTTCGTTGAGTCTGAGTATTCCCGCCCAGGTGACCGTCTATGGTGGATTCAACGGCACGGAATCCGATTTGTCCGGTCGAAGTGTTCTGACCAATCCCACCATCCTGTCTGGCGACATTGGCGCAGTTAGCAACTCTGCGGACAACAGCTATTCCGTAGTCAAGTTGCTGAACGGTGCCATCTTGGACGGCTTTATCATTGAGGCTGGCCGCGCTGATGGGCCCAATTTCGATGGGAATGATCGTGGCGGTGCCTGGTTTGCTGGCGGTACGGTAGGTACGATGACCGTCCGTAATTGTTTCTTTCGCAATAACTACGGCGCAAATCGTGCGGGCGCCATCTATTCTGGCGGTGGACCCACCCAGCGACTCCTGATCGATCGTTGTGTGTTCGAGAACAACACGACGGGAGGTTCGGGCGGGGCCATGTACGTCTATGGCGACGCGGACATCACCAACAGTATCTTTACGGGTAACAATGGTTCAGCGATCCGTTTCAACCTAGGCGGAGGGGCCGGCAAGACTCCGAGCATCATCAATAGTACCTTTTTTGGGAATACCGGACCCAGTGGCGCGGCGGTCACGACGAATGACAGCGACACGCTTACCCTGACCAATAATATTTTCTGGAACAACACCCAAGTTGGTGGTGGTGCCACGACCCAGGTCGTCGGCACATCAGCCACGGCCATCAGTTACTCCGTGATGACGGGAGGTGCCCAGGGCGCCTCCAACTGCAGCCAAGGTAGCGGCATCACCGGAAATGACCCCTTGTTCATCAACGTCAGTGATCCTGATGGTCCGGATAACCTCTGGGGTACCTCGGACGATGGTTTACAGCCCCGGGCCTCCGGCAGTGCCGTCAACTCGGGTACGGCAAGTGGCTCTCCGGCCACCGATCTTTCCGGGACCACGCGCCCCCAGGGGTTGGGTCACGACATCGGTGCCTACGAGGCCAGGGGTTTCATCTTCGTTAATGCCCAGGGCTCCAATCTGGGCACGTCGTGGACCAGCGGTTACACCGATTTGGCGGCGGCCTTGACCCTTGCCCTGCCGGGTGATGAAGTCTGGGTCAAGGCCGGGACTTACCTTCCGACCACCGGCACGGATCGGAACGCCACCTTTCTGGTCAAGACCGGCGTCGCCATTTACGGAGGCTTCGCGGGGACGGAAACCAGCCGCAGCCAACGGAATCCGGCCCTTCATCGCACATCCCTGTCGGGTGATATCGGAACTTTGAATGTGGTAAGCGACAACAGCCACCATGTGCTCACCGGGTCTGCCCTGGCGACAGTTGACGGCTTCATCATTCGTGATGGACGAGGTGAGGCAGGGAGTCCCGGAGAGGGCGGTGGGGGTGTTTATGTAAATGGCGGGTCAGGCTTCACTCTGGCCAACTGTGTCATCGCCAACAACCAGACGGCGTTCGTAGGAGGGGGTCTGTTGGTGGCTTATTCACGGGACGTCTCCGTGGTCAATTGTCTCTTTGCTGGAAACTCCGAGATTTCTCCGGGATGTTACGGCGGGGCCTACATGTCATGGAAATCTAGCGCCATTTTCACGAATTGTTCCTTCGTCAAGAACGCAGCAACGAATGGCGGCGCGGCGATGGTTTTCAATGCAGAGGATAACGTGAATCCGTCGACAACGACTTTCCGAAATTGCCTGCTGTGGGGAAATACCAGCTACCAAATCAACAACTATGAGTCCACCTGCACCGTATCCATAGCGAATTCGATTGTGCAGGGAGGTCTCGGCTCCCAGGTTTCCGATGGCCCGATCGTTGATGCTGGGGGTCTTTCTTCAGCGGATCCCCTATTGACGAACAGCGCCAATCTGATTGGCCCGGATGGCGTATGGCTGTCAGACGATGACGGGGCCATGCCAGGCTTTGGTGGGCCGGCGGTGAATCTTTCCAATCTGAGCAACGTTCCCACCCTGGACCTGCTCGGCCGTTCCCGTCCCCAGATGGGCCTCCCTGACATGGGTGCCTACGAAGTCCCGAACACGGTGACGATCGTAGCAACAGATGGCAGCGCCGCGGAAGCTGGTCTTGATTCCGGCGTTGTCACGATCACCCGGAGTGGACCAACCACGGTCCCCCAGACGGTGGCGCTGTCGGTGTCTGGCAGCAGCACGGCCTCGGTGTCGGATTACACGATCCCTGCCACGGTAACGATCCCTGTGGGAGCGGCTTCCGTGACGGCGGCCATCACTCCGATCGATGATCTCATCCGCGAAGACGCGGAGACCGTGGTGGTTCAGCTTGCCAATGGGAGTTCGGCCACGGTCACCATCACCAGCGACGATGCGTTGGGCATCGTCGTCAGCACGACGGCCATGACGGTCAGTGAATCGGCTTCGACTACTGGAACTTTTTCGGTCCGTCTTACCTCCCAACCCACGGCTCCGGTGACGATCAGTCTGGCCAGCGGAAATGCTTCAGAATACACGATTAATCCTGCATCATTGACCTTTCAGGCGGATAGCACGGCGATCCTGGCCCAGACTGTCACGGTCACCTGTCTCAATGACGACCTCGATGATGGCAACCAAGTCAGCAACCTGACGTTCTCGGTAGCCAGCAGCGATGGTGGATACACCGGTCGCTCCGTCACGCCGATTTCCGTGACGACGCTGGATGATGATGCACGGGCTTTAACCCTTTCGAAAACCGCCCTGGTGGCGGTCGAGGGTGGGGCCACGGATTCATTTACGGTTGCCCTGGCTACCCAGCCATTCTCCCTAGGCGCCGGTTCAACAGTCACGGTCACCGTGTCGAGTTCGCCGACCAGCCAAATCACCGTGGCCGGGGGGGCGAGCACCGTGCTGACCTTCACCCCGGCCAATTGGAACAGCCCCCAGACCGTCACCGTTGCGGCCGTGAATGATGATGTCGACGAGGCCAGTCCCGCCGCCATTACCGTCAATCTGTCGGCGAGTGGTGGTGATTATGGTGCGGTCTCCCGCACCGCCTCCGCGAATGTGACCGACGACGATGCCACGCCGACCTTGGCGATTGGCGCCGTCAGCGTCTCCGAGGCCGCAGGAACAGGGACGGTCTCCGTGACCATGTCTGGCAAAAGCGCCGGCACGGTGACGGTCCCCTACGCCACCGTGGCGAACACGGCCACCAATGGCTCCACGACTTTGACGGCCCCGGTCACGATCAGTGACGTCATCATTCCGGTGGGCAGTTCCACGGGGATCACCCCCGGAATGGTGATCCTCATGGAGGCCGAGTCCTGTCTGGTGACGGCGGTGACCGGGAACAACCTGACGGTCACCCGTGGCACCCACGCGACCGCCGCTGCGGCCCATGCGCAAGGAGTGACCGTCCGCTTCGGGGATTATGCCACGACCACGGGTTCCCTCACGTGGACGACCGGCCAGACCGGAGCCAAGACGTTTACGGTGAGCATCGCCAATGATACGCTCAATGAGAGTGATGAATCAGTGACCGTCGGTTTCAGTGGAGCGAGCACCAGCGGGGGCCATCCCGCGCCCAGCCCGACGGCAGCGAATGCCACATTGACCATTACGAATGACGACGCCCTTCCGAATGTGCAATTCACGACCCTGGGAGGCGCTGCCCTGACGGCGCAATCCGTGGCAGAGGGCGATAGTGGGTCAACGTCATTGACCCTCTACGCCACCCTTTCGGCGGTGTCCGGTCGTGCGGTCAGCATTCCCTTCACCGTCTCGGGGACGGCCTCGGCGGGGGGGGACTTCACGGTCACGGCCTCGCCAATCACCATCGCCCCCGGAACGACCCAGGCGGCGATCCTCTTGACGGTCCTTGGTGATGTCATCGACGAGGTGGATGAAACCGTGGTCTTCACCATGGGGACACCGACCAATGCCACGGCCAGTGGTGCCACCTCCTTTACGGCCACCCTTACCGACAATGATGCTTCGCCAACCGTTCAGATCGCGGCGGGTTCCTCCACCATAGCGGAAAATGGCACGACGACCCTGACGGTTACCAAAAGCCATGCTTCTGAGCAGCCGGTGACGGTCCAGATCCTGGTTTCCGGGACCGCCACCCAGGGCGTAGACTTCAACGTGTCGGCCACCAGCGTCAGCATCGCGGCAGGAGCCTCCACCGGAACCCTGACGCTGACCGGCCTCGGCGATGCCCTGGACGAAGACGACTTGGAAACCGTGATTCTTAGCCTGAGTTCACCCACCAATGCCACCCTCGGGGTCACCACGGTGGCAACGGTGTCCTTGACGGATGATGATGTGAAGCCGGATGTCAGCTTGGAAGTCAGCAAGGCGGTCGGGGAATCCGTGGGCAGCACCACGATTACGGCAACTATTTCTGCGATCTCTGGCCGTCAGGTGACCGTTCCGGTGGTCGTCATTGGTGGGACCGCCACGGGTTCCGGGACGGACTACAGTTTGTCGACCACGACCCTCACCATCCCTGCGGGGAGCCTGACGGCGGCGGTCACGGTCGCCATCACCAATGATGATCTGGATGAATCCAACGAAACGGTGATGGTGGCCATCGGCAGCGGTGGAAATGGGGCAGCTGTACCGACCAATGCCCTTCGCACGGGTGCGGACCATACCCTCACGATCACGGATGATGACGTGACGCCGAGTCTGGCGGTTGGTTCCGCCTCGGTGACCGAACCGGCTTCAACGACGACGGTGTCCATTCCGGTGACCCTCACGGGCAAGAGCGCCTCGGTGATTCAGGTCAATTACAGCACGAGTAACGGATCCGCGACCGCCGGGGCGGATTATACTGCCGCATCGGGAACCTTGACCTGGTCTGCGGGGACCACAGGAACCAAAAACGTCCTGGTGACCGTGAGTGGTGATACTTCCACTGAGGGCACTGAAACCATCCTTCTGACCATCAGCGCGGCCACCAACGCGTTGATCGGTACGTCCGTTGGCACCGCGACGATCCTCGATGATGACGTACCGGGTCTGAATCTGAGTTCCTTTGCCGTCGCCGCCACGGAAGGCGATGGCACCGGAACCACCATAGCGGTCCGTCTCAATACTACCCCGGTGGCAGTGCCGGATATTACCGTGACCGCGGATGCGGATACGGAAGTCAGTTTGACGGGGAACAGCAACGACTGGTCATCCCTGGTCACCTATACGCCGTCGGGAATTAGCCCTAGGACGGTGCATATCCGGGCCAAGGACGACACCATCTATGAGGGTGGCCATACGGGGACGGTTACGATTAGCACCCCCAACCCGTTCGGCGCGGATACCAATTACCAAAATCTCTCGGCCCAAGTAATCGTGACCGTCACCGATGATGAGGCGGTGCCACAGGTGGCCTTCACGTCTTCAACGGCTTCGGTCACCGAAGCGGGAACGGTATCCCTGACCCTGCAGATGGACCGCTCCAGCGAAGTGGCCACCACGGTGTCCTATGCCACCGTTGGGGGAACCGCCGTCGCCGGCAGCGATTTTACGGCAGCCACGGGTACCGTCGTGATCCCTGCCGGATCCACCTCGGGCACGCTTAGCGTGACGACCCTTGGCGATGTCCTCGATGAAGACAATGAGAGTTTAACCGTCGCCCTTTCCAGCCCGTTCAATAGCACCCTGGGAGCCATCGCGTCCGCGACGGTGACCATCACGGACGATGACGCCCTTCCTTCGATGGCCTTTGCAGCGACCACGGCCACGGTGGCGGAATCCGTTGGGACCGTGACCGCCACGGTCCAACTCGCGGCGGCCAGCGGTCGTTCGGTGAGCATCGCCTATAGCGTCTCGGGAACCACGACGAGTGGCCTCGATCATCTGCTCTCTGCCGGAACGGTGACCCTGTCTGCAGGTACGACCACGGCCACCATAACCCTGCCCGTGGTTGATGACGGAGTGGTGGAAGCGAATGAGACGGTCGTGCTGACATTGAATACTCCGGTCAATGCCACGATCAGCTCGGCGACGACGACGATCACGATTACTGATAATGATACGGGCGGGATCGTCCTTTCAGGAACCAGCGGCTTGGCCGTGACGGAAGGCGGCGCTACGGCGACCTACGGCGTGGCTCTGACGGCAGCGCCGTCATCTGCCGTCACGGTCACGCTGACGCCAGGGGCCCAGGTGACGGTCGACACGGATGCCGCGACGGCGGGATCTCAGACCACGCTGACGTTCAGCAATCTCAACTGGGCCCAGCCCCAGGCGGTCACCATCACGGCGGTCGACGACCTTTTGGATGAAACGTCACCAATGGCGGTGACCATTACTCATGCCGTGACGGCGGGACCGGGTACCTACCCCTCCGCAGCCAGCGTCCCGACGTCGGTGAATGTCATCGACAATGATGTTCCTGGGGTGGTGGTCACGGCTTCAGCGGTCCTCGCGACCGCGGAAACGGATGTTTCCCCATCCTCCAGTGGTGTGACGGCGGCCATCCAGCTCACGAGCTTGCCCTCGTCCAATGTCACGATCCCGGTCTCCCTGGTGTCTGGAGGGGCCTATGCCAGTACTGAGGAAGTGCTGATTTCGGCCCAGGGATTTTCGGGAACCGTCACTTCGTTGGTCTTCACCACGAGCGGCGGTGCTCCCCTGACCCTGACCTCGGGGGTCTTGAGCGGTGGTTATGATGTACCGCATGTGCTGACCTTCACGGGGGTGGATGATCTGATCGATGATGGCGACCGAACGGTGGCCCTGACCTTCGGCACGATCTCCTCCAGCGATGCCATTTATGCCAATCCCACCCTCGTGCCGGTTCCAACACCGATCACCATCACCAATCGGGACAATGATACGGCCGCCTTGGTGGTCACGCCCCTTAATGGTCTTACCACTACCGAGGCTGGGGGGGTCGCGCTGTTCACGGCGCGGCTGCAGGCCAAACCCCAGTCGGATGTCACCGTCACGGTCATCTCAACTCAGGAGGGGGAAGGGACCGTCGACCAGCCCACCCTGACGTTTACTCCGACCAATTACGCCATTCCGCAGATTGTCTTGGTCACGGGCCAGAATGATGATGTCTCAGACGATAACCGCGCCTATCAGGTCGTGGTCGGCGGATCGGTTACCATCACCAACGGTACCGACACGGCCTATGCCGGAATCTCCAACCGTACCGTCTCTTTGACCAACCTGGACAACGATACGGAAGGGGTGGTGCTCTCCATGACCAACCTCCCGCTCGACGAGGCGTCCGGCTCGGCCACTCATAGTGCCGTGTATACCATCCGACTTGCCAGTCGTCCGACGGGTATGGTCACCGTATCGATCAACGCGGGTTCCGAAGCCACCGTCGATCGCTCTTCCGTGTCCTTTGATGGGACCACGTGGTCAGACCCCCAAACCATCACCGTCACCGCGATCGATGATCTGGTCGCCGAGGCCAATCCCCACGCCGGTCTCATCACCCACACGGTGACCTCGTCGGATGCCCAGGATGCCTATGCCGGTCTGACGGTGGGCTCGGTCAGCCTCAGCATCACCGACAACGATACGGCCAACATCCTGGTCCTGGATGCTGATGGGGTCGCTCCGATTGGCACCCTCACCACGACCGAAAATGGTGAGTCCGCCCTCTTTTCGATGGTCCTTGGTAGCAAACCGACCGCTAACGTGGTGATTGTCCTCAGCAGTGAAGATCCAACGGAAGGTACGGTGACCCCATCCTCGGTGGCCTTCGGGACCAGCGATTGGAACCTGCCTAAGGTGGTGACGGTCACTGGGGTGGACGATCGTCGTTATGATGGCGATGTCTCATGGCAGGTGGTGACGGCCGAGGCGCTTTCGAGCGATCAGGCCTACAATAACTTTAATCCTGCGAATGTCACGGTGGTGACGCAGGATGACGACGCGCCAAATCTGGTGACCAACATCCTCAGCCAATTGGTTACCAGTGAGGCCGGTGGAACGGCGGTGTTCCAGGTGGCCTTGGCAACGCAACCGGCCCCGGGAAAAACGGTCACCGTCCATGCGTCCAGCGGAAATTCTCAGGAGATCCTGGCCTCTTCGGATCTGATTTTCACGCCTGCGGATTGGAACATCTACCAGAACATAACCCTTACGGGCATCGATGATGACCGTAAGGATGGGGCCACGACCCTGACTATCGCACTTTCTGTCCTGACGGCGTCCGGACAACGGGACCCGGATTACGATGCCCAGACGGCCACCGTGACCGCCACCAATCAAGATGATGACGTGCCCGCCATCATGGTCAGTCGGAGCAGTGGCCTGGTGACCACCGAATCCGGGACCCTTGATGAATTTACAGTGATGTTGTCCTGTCAGCCGGCGGCAGACGTCGCCATCCCGCTGACGTCTTCGGTGCCCTCCGAGGGCCGTGTCTCCCACGAGGGTCTGGTCTTCACCGCGACCAAGGATCAGCCCCTGAGTGTGACGGGGCGTACGGCCACGGCGGGGTGGAACGTCCCCGTCACGATCACCGTTGAGGGTCAAGACGATCAGGTCGTCGATGGTACCCGATCCTATCAGGTGGTCCTCGGGACGGCCACAACCACCGACCCGGATTTCCTCCTGAACGGGCCCGATGTGACCGTCAGCAATCGGGATAATGAAGTGCCGTTGAACGTCACCCCAACGACCCTCCGCCTAGTCGAGGGTTCTGACCCCGGGGTCATGACGCTGGTCCTGAATGGTCAGCCGGCCAACGGCACGACGGTCACGGTGCCGATCAGTCTTTCGGTGGGAACCCAGGCGACGCTCTCGGCCCCCAGCATCACGTTTACTCCGGCCAACTGGAATCAGGCCCAGACGATCCTCGTCACCCCGGCGGCGGACGGGATCGCCGACGGGGATGCGGCAATCAGTGTGATCCTTGGAATCGCATCCAGCAGTGATCCGGTCTTCGATACCTATGATGCTCCCGATCTGCCCCTGACGGTGGTCGATCAGGATGTGGTGGAGGTCCGTGTTGGGACGGCCACGGGTCTGATCACTGGAGAGACGGGATCGACGGCGGTCACCGGTATCCGGCTCGGCAGCAAGCCCACTGCCGAGGTGGTCCTTACGGTGACGGGTGGCGGCACTGAAGTCTCCAGGAGCCCGGGCACCATGACCTTCTCCATCTCGAATTGGGATCAGGAGCAGTCCCTGACCTTCACGGGCCTTGATGACCTGTTGGAGGACGGGGATCAGGCGGTCCCCATGCAGATCGCGGTCGCAAGTGGGGACGTCCAGTACAACAACCTCGCTGTCCCGCCGATTTCCGTGGTCAACATCGATGATGACCATGTTGGTATCCTGGCCTTGCCCACGGCGGGCAGCACCCAGGTGGCCGAGGGTGGGTCGGCCGATGATCTGGCCGTGCGCCTGACCAGCCAACCCGTGGGCTCCGTCACGGTGACCCTGGTTGCTGGTGCCCAGCTAGTCGTTACTCCAGCGGTGCTGACCTTCACTCCCGAGAATTGGCAGGTCATTCAATCCGTCCTTGTACGAGCGGTCGACGACGCGGTGGTCGAGGGAGTTCATGTCGGCAGCATTGCCATCAGCGCTGCAGGTGGGGGCTACGATGGGGTGGTCGGTACCGGGATTGGCGTGGCTATCACCGATAATGATCGTGTCGGCATCCAGGTGTCTCCGATCACCGGCATCGTCACCACTGAGGGTGGTGGCACCGGGGCCTTCACCGTCAGTCTCAAGAGCCAGCCTTCAGCGTCGGTTACCATGGGAATTTCCAGTGGGAATCCGGGGGAGGTCACCTGTTCCCTGACGGCCATCACCTTCACCCCTCAGGACTACGCGGTACCCCAGACGGTCACCCTCACCGGGGTTGACGACGATCTAGATGACGGCGATGCGACGATGTCTATCGTGCTGGCGCCGGCCACATCGGCAGATGCCAATTATCAGGGTCTGGATCCGGCGGATGTCACGGTCATCAACCATGACGATGACCAGGTTGGCATCGTCATGTCCCCGACGTCAGGTCTGTTGACCACGGAAGCGGGCGGCACGAGTACAATTCAAGTCCGCCTGGCCAGTCGCCCCACGGCGACCGTTACCCTGGCCGTCGCCAGTTCGAATCCCGGGGAAGCGACGGCCTCGCCGGCAAGCATGACCTTCACCACCGGTGATTGGAATGTGGCACAGGCAATCACGGTCATGGGCCAGGAGGATGATCTTCAGGATGGGGACGCGGCATTTCAGGTCACCGTCACGGCCGCCAGTGGCGATATCGGCTATGCCGGCCGCACGGCCGTGGCCAGCGGCCTCAATCAGGATGCGGATACTCCAGGCCTGCTCATCAGCCTGCTCGATGGTCCGCTGATTCTCATGGAGGGGGATACGGCGCCATTACGGATCCAGATGGCCTTAAGGACCGTGCCCACCAGTCCAGTCAGCATTGACCTAACGGGATTCGAGGGCCAGGCGACGCCCTCAAGTTCCCAGGTGATCTTGACCGACACCACACCGCAGGAGGTGACCGTGATGGTGGTCGATGACCAGGCCGCCGAGGGGACTATGATCGTGCCGCTTCATTTGGTCCTGGGCAGCGAGGACCTTGTTTATGAAGGCCTGGAACATGACGGGATCATCCTTTCAATCCGGGACAATGACCAGCCGGGAGTGCTTGTCACTCCCGTCAGCGGTCTGACCACCACCGAAGCCGGCGGTACGGCGACGTTCACGATGGTACTTTCGGCCCAGCCGATCTCGCCAGTGAGGATCGGCCTGTCCAGTTCAGATACGGGTCAGGGTACGGTAAATCCCTCATCCCTGACGTTCACCACCTCTTCGTGGTCCATTCCGCAAACGGTGACGGTGACCGGCGCAGATGCCAATGGCCTCGAAGATGGGGATGTGGGTTATCGGATCGTGACAGCGCCTGCGGAAGCCGCGGCCTTGACCCAGGATCCTTACCACGGGGTTGATGCGGTCGACGTCCTGATCGTCAATCGGGTTGTCGATAATCCGCCGACCATGGCTCAGCCGGCAGACCTCACGTTCCTTGAGGATGCAGGTTTGCAGACGGTGGCCCTCGCGGGCATCTCCAGCGGCCAAACCAGTGAGAACCAATCCCTGGAGGTGACGGTCGCCACCAGCGAGGTGCTGGTCACGGGAGCCGTGTCCCTTGCCTATGTCGACAAGGCGGCAACTGGAACCCTCTCCTTTACCCCCCCGGCCAACGCCTTTGGCCAAGCCACCATTACGGTCACGGTCAGTGATGGGACGACGCTCACGACCCGAAACTTCCCAGTGACGATAACCCCGGTCAATGATCCGCCGGAGGTGACGCGCAACCAGCCGCTGACCATCGGCCTGCGCGGCACCGGGGTTCTGCGAGCCGCCCAGGCCCTTGCGGAAGACGCCAATCAATTGGCGGCGGTGGACGTGGAAACGGCCTCGGATGCTGTGGTCTTCAAAGTCATGCTGGTTCCCGGTGGTGGCGTCCTGTCGGTAGATGGTCTAGCCGTGTCGAATGGAGGTTCTTTCACCCAGGCCCAACTGGTGGCAGGTCGAGTGTCCTACCTCCACGGTGGTGGTGGGGGTACTAGTGATGGTTTCACCTTCCGGGTCGAAGATGGCACTGGGGGGACCTCGACCCCCGACGTCTTCCAGATCATGATCGACCGTCGGGCTCCCGATGTGACGGTGGCCCCGATGATCCCTGCCGCCCTGATCTATGTCGAAAATGATTCCGCGCTCCTGTTGGCAGACCAGGCCACCCTCGCCGATGCGGACAATACGTCCTACAACAGTGCCCAGGTCCGGGTGGCGATTGCCACCGGAGCGGGAACGGGAGATATTCTTGAGGTCGTGCCGCAGACGACGACTCGGGGGGAATTGACCGTGGTGGCCGGGACCATCCGTATCGATGGGGTGGTCATGGCCACCCTGACCGGCGGCGTGGCGGGGAACGATCTGGTGATCACCGGCGCTACCGCTGCGGTGCCGGCCGATTTTCAAGCCATCCTTCGCTGTTTGGCCTATCGGAATGGGGCCGAGGCTCCGACCCCTGGGCTGCGGACGCTGACCCTGACGGTCATCGATCCCGATGCCACCAGCACGGGAGCCATTACTTTGCGCCCGGTGACGGTTGAGGCCGTGAACGATACGCCGCAGCTATCTTCCCCCGCGGTGGTTACGGCCACAGGACGGCCGGTCGATGGTCTGGTGTCCGTAACTGATCCTGATGGTCCTGGCATTACCCTCAGCCTCGTCACGCCGCCGGTGAAGGGCGTCGTGACGGTGGATCTGGCAACTGGGGCCTTCAGTTACGCCCCGGCCGCCGGTTTAGCCGGTATCGATACCTTTGTAATCCAGGGGACGGACGGACTGGCGACGTCGGCACCCCTGACGGTGACGATCCGCATCACCGGTTCGGGAAGTACCATCCGGCCCTGGATCGTCAGTGATCCGCCCATGGAGATCCAAGCTGGTGAACTTCTGCGTCTGCCGGTTTCCATCGATTCCCGAGAGTTGCCATCCGGCTTTACCCTGAGCTTCGGGGTCGATGGCGCTCCGTCGGGTATGACCGTGACCCAAGACGGTCCGACCTCGGCGGTCGTCACCTGGACGGCGGTGTCCGTAAGTGCGTCCCATGTCCTGTTTACGCTGACCGCCACGGATGGGGTCAGCGGGTCCATGTCCACCCTGCCGGTGACCCTCCGGGTCCTGCCGGCCGTTGGTGGCGGAGGTTGATCCATGCCCATTTCCAAGACATCCCTTCTCGGGCTGCTCGCCGTCCTCGCCCTTCCCGGCTGCGGAGTCGGCCAGGGCACGGGGGAGGCTTCCACCGAGGACCTGATTGCGGCGATCGCCCTTGCCACCACCGACTATGTCCTGCTGGATCTCACCAGCGGCTCGGTCACCACCACGACCGGATTGACGGATGTTGAGACCAACACCACGTACCGCGATCAGGTAATGGTGTTTCGGGCCATCGATGAAGGACTGGCCATCCAGGGCTCAGGAACCGGGGATTTTGGCCATCAGGCCGACGAGACGCCCGCTGCCGGATCCATCCCGCGCTATTACATCGGGGTGTTTGAAGTCACCCAAGCCCAATGGGTGCGGTTGGCCGGTAGCACCCCGTGGAGCGGGATCACCCCCGCCGCCATGACGGCGACGGGTGATTCCCGTCCGGCCCATGGGGTCTCCACATCCATGGCCACCACGGTGCTTCCGATAGCCAGCAGTCGATTGGGCCATGACCTTTCCCTCCCCACCGAGGCCCAATGGGAACGGGCCTGCCGGGGTGGGGTGTCCGGCTCCTTCGCCTGGGGCGACATTCGCGAGGAATCCCTGGTCACGAGGTTTGCCCTGGTGGCCGAAACCGCCGCGGGCCAGACGGGCCCCGCCCCGGTTGGTCAGCGAGCGGCCAATGGGTACGGTCTTTACGATACCCACGGCAATGTCTGGGAGTTGACCACCTCCGGCGCCCTGCGGGGTGGTTCCTGGCGGGACAGCCTGGCCCAGGCCCGGTGTGCGAATCGGGTGCTCCTGGATCAGGACACCGGACATGCCCTGGTGGGGTTGCGGCTGGTTCTGAAACCCTAAGGTTGAGCAATGCGTCCGGCTATCCTGTCGCTATTTTTGATTTCCTCGATTCCCGCTGCGGAACTGGTGGTGCGGGACCTTCGTGGCGGATTGGATCTGCTGCCGGTTGATTTCGGCTACTCCTTGACGGACAGCACCGGTACCCGCACGGGGAACGATGTCTTCGACCAACACTACGGCCTGTCCGTGGGGGCCCGCTATTCCTTGGCCCGGATTGGCGAGAGCCATGGGGCGGTGGTTGGGGTGGACCTTGGCATGGCTCAGGCCACCTATGCCCCCGCGGATGGGGCGGTCTCCTCCTATCTGGTGGCGGGCGAACTCGGCTATGCCTGGGCCCTCACGGATGCCTGGACCCTGGCGGGAGCCGGCCGCCTAGGCCTGGGTCTGACGCGCGCCCAGTTTGATGGGAGCGGAGCCTTCGCCTCCTATGCCCCCCAGGGTCCGGTGGCCGAGTACGGCGCGCGGGTGGGGGTGCTGTGGTCGGTCACCGATCAGCTGGTGGTGGATGGGAATGTCGGCTGGCGCGCCTCGGTGGCTCGCCTGACGGCCGATGGCCGAGATCTTGACCTTGATACCGGTGGATTGCTGGTGTCGCTCGGCGTCGCCTGGCGCTTTACCAGTTCTCCGTGGCGTCTGGAGTGACCGTGGCAGACGACGCGACTCCCGTTCCGCCGCCAACCCCTGCACCGGACGTGCCCAAGCCCGGGGTCACGCTGGTTCCTCTGGGTCGCGATCCCACCCAGCCCATTCGTCTCGTCCGGCCCACGCCCGCATCCCCGCCCCCGGCGGAGGAGTGGAAGGGTGATGACCGGACCGTGATCAGCCGGGATCCGTCGCCGGTTCCCGTTGCCCCCGCCGAAGACTGGAAGGGCGATGACCGCACGGTTGTGCCAACGCCGGCCACCGCCGTCCCGCAGGATTGGAAGGGCGACGACCGCACGGTCGTCGGTGGTCCAGCTCCCGAAGCCTGGAAGGGCGATGATCAAACCGTGGTCGGTGGCCCGGTACCCCGACCGGTGGCCAACGAGGAAGACTGGTCTGGCAGCGAGGCGACCCAGATCGGCCTTGCCCCCGGGGCCGGGTCGGTTGCCAAGTCTGGTGACACGACCACCAACAAGACGCCGGGCAGCAGCACCACCGGCAGCAAGTCAACCAGCCCGACCCTCGATGACGCGTGGCATTTCAAAGGCCGTCAGGGGCCCCTGACGGGCAAGATCGTCGGCGATTTCCAGTGTGGTGGGATCCTCGGTGAAGGTGGCATGGGCACGGTCTATCGGGCCCGCCAGCAGAGCCTCAAGCGTCGAGTAGCCCTCAAGGTCCTGCCGGCCAACCTCGCGGCGGACCTCCACCTGCGGGCGCGTTTCGAGCAGGAGGCCCGCACCGCCTCCCTCATCAATTCCCTGCATGTGGTGCAGGTGTTCGGGGCCGGCACGGTCACGGATGACCAGCTGGGCGAGATCGTCTATTTCGTGATGGAGTACGTCGAGGGCACCGACCTCGCGGGAATCATCGCCGAAAAGCGCGACCAGGGCGGGTCCTTCACCCCCGAGGAAGCCGCCGGGTACATTATCCAGGCGGCCCGGGGTCTGGCCGAAGCCGGCAAGCACAACATCGTCCATCGTGACATCAAACCCGCCAACCTGATGGTCACCGCCAAGGGCGTGGTGAAGATCGCCGACTTCGGCATCAGCAAGGTCGCGGGCGAGCATGGCATGACCATGACCGGCACGACCGTCGGCACCCCCGCCTACTGCTCGCCAGAGCAGGGCCGGGGCGATCAAGTGGATCCCCGGGCCGACATCTACTCCTTGGGCGTCGCCTTCTATGAACTGTTGGTGGGCAAGAAGCCCTTCGACGGCACCACCGCCAATGCCCTCATCTATCAGCACAATTATCAGGAGCCCAAGCTCCTGACGGAAGTTGCCCCCGGGCTTCCGGAGGCCTATCAGGCGGTGTGCCTGAAGTGCCTGATGAAGGACCCGGCCAGCCGTTACCAGGATGCTGCGGAACTGGTGGCAGACCTGGAGCGGGTGCGCGACGGCAACATGTCCGTCACGGCGGTCTTCCAGGCCAAGTTCGGCACCGGTGCCGATGAGGCGATGCGGAAGTACCTCGGCCACACCCCGTGGTGGCAGAAGCCCATCACCATCGGTGCCGCCGTGGTCGTCCTCGGCCTGGGCGTGGGTTCCTGGATGTGGAACGTTAGCCGCGTCGACAAGGCCGCCGAATCGGCCCGCAGCGAGATCAGCAAGCGCAAGGACAGCCTCAAGGTCCTCGACAGTCCGGCGGTCATCCCGACATCGGCCAAGGACGACCTGGCTTACATCGCCCAGTACCAGCCCGCTGATCCCGACCTCGGTCGCTGGCAGGCGAAACTGCAGCGGGTCGCGGCCCTCAAGACCAAACTCCAGCCCCTGGCTGCCGGAGTTTTGCCGGATGCCGCCCTGCGCCAGTCCACCGCCGCCCCCTTGGCGGACCTGATCAAGGACGTGGGCGAGCGGGATGCCGACGCCGCCGCCTGGACCGGTCGAGTGGCCGAGGCCCTGCGAGTCCGTGATGGCTTGCGGTCCGAATTGGCGACCGCCTTTGCTACCATCCTGACCCAGGCCCGGGCGGCGGAACTGCGCCCTCGACTCGCGGAATACGCCCGTTTGGCCGGTGCGGACGACGCCGACGCGCCCCTGTGGTCGGCTCGTCTTTCGGAGTTCGACCAGCGTCTGGTGGATCTCTCCAAGAGCCTGGCGGCCCTGGAGGATTCAGCCGCCGTCTTTACCGAATCGGCCATTCGCGCCCTGCGCAGCGACCTCGGACGCTACGCCCTGGCGGCGGGTGCGGATGACGCGGCGGCAATCCGCTGGGATGCGGCCCTGACGGGAGCCGAGAATCGCTTAAAGGCCCTGCGCACCGCCGTGGGCGAACAGGTGACTGCGACCCTCGGGGTGGCGGCCCAGGAGCAGGCCACCCGTCTACTCACCGACTATCGTCGACTTGTCGAGGCCAGCGACGCCGTGCTATTGGCCGGTGAGGCCCGCCTCAAGGTGGCCACCGACCGGGTCGAGACCCTGCGCGGCCAATTGGCTGCCGGCCTGAAGACCGAACGCCACGACCAGACGGCCACCGAACTCAAGGAACTGGAAACCGCCCTCGCCGCCTACGCCGGCCTGGCCCGCAGCGACGACGAGCGCACGGGCACCTGGCGTACCCGGCTGCGCCAGGAGCAGGATCGCCTGGCCGCTGACCGGGCTGCCATCGAGAAATTGGCGGCCATCCCGGCCATCGACCTGACCCAGGCCCAGCGCGTCACCTACGCCCAGGCCCTGGCGGGGCTGTCGGCCCGAGCCGCCCTGTCCGGCGATGCCGAGGCCGGCCATCGGGCCCGCCTGCGGGATAGCGAGGAGGCCGAGAAGCAATTACGGACCGACCTCAACGCCCTGCGCGGCAACCGCGAAGCCATCACCGACAACCCGGATAACGAGCGCAAACTCGACCGTCTGGAACGCATTGCCGGCCGCCAGGACCCGGAGGTCGTCTACTGGGCGGGCTTCCTGGCTGACTATCGCCGCCTGCGCGAGGCCCTGGCGGATCTGGATCAGGCTCTGCCGATTCCCGCTAAGGCGGCGGAGAATCTTGAGGCCTTTGGTAAATTGGTCAGTCCAACGAACCTCAAGGTCAAGGCGTGGAAAGAGAAACTCGGCCGCGTCCAGGACCTGGTCAACAGCTTGGCGGGCACCGAGAAGGTCCAGCCCCTGCCCGCCAAGGCCCGCGAACACGCCGCCGCCCTGCTGGCCGAGGTCGGGCCTACGGACCGCCAGGCCAAGGCCTGGTACGACAAGGTCGAGCGGGTCCATGCCCTGCGTGCGTCCCTGGCCCAGACCCTCGGCACCGAGCCCGCCTCGGTCCTTCCCGGTAATTACGTTCTGGCCCTGACCAGCCCGGCCCGCCCGGCGGTCGACGAACTGCGGTCCCTGATCGGTGACCGCGAGGAAGACATCCGCTGGTGGCGCTACCGCGTCCAGGTCCTCAAGGGCCCGGGTCGGCCGGCGTGGGCCAAGTCCTATGAGCGCGACGATTTCGGCCCGTGGGCGGAAATCGAATTGGAAGGCCTCGACCAGCGCCTGCGCTTCCGCTATGTGCCCGCCGGGACTTTCAGCCTCGGCTCCCCCGAGACCGAGGCCGGCCGGGACGACGACGAAACCCAGGTCCCCGGCGTAACCCTGACCCGCTCCATCTGGATGGCCGATGCCGAAGTCACCCAGGGCCTGTGGTCGCGCATCACCGGCACCAACCCGGCCCGCTTCAGCCGCGCCAACGACAGTGTCGAGCGGCCCGTGGAGCGGATCAGTCATGACGAGGCCAAGGCCTTCGCCATCGCATTTACCGAGCGGGTGAAAACCCAGACCGGGGCCGCCCTACGGGCCCGTCTGCCGACCGAAGCCGAGTGGGAGTACGCCTGCCGCGCCGGCAGCGAGGCCTCTTGGAGCATTTTCACCGGAGCGGTGGCCGTCGATAAACTGGCGGAGGCCGGCTGGTACGGCCTGGGCGATGGCACCCGCAGCGTCCGCCGCCGCCAGCCCAACCGCCTCGGCCTGTTCGATCTCCACGGCAATGTCTGGGAGTGGTGCGAGGACCGCTACTGGACCTACAGCGCCGCCCGCGCCGTCGATCCCGTGGGCGCCCAGGAAGACACCCGCGTGGCCCGGGGTGGCTCCTGGGCCGACACCCCGGAACGCCTGCGGGCCGCCAACCGCATCGCCCTCCGGCCCGACATGCGGACCCTCTACGTCGGCATGCGCCTGGTGATCGACGCCGAGTGGCCCAAGGACGCCGAACCCCGGCGCCCGGGCTCCGAGGAATAGTCCCCGGGGCCCGGATGGGCCCTCACGAAGGCAACAGGTGCTGAGCGTCCAAGAGGGCGTGCAGTTTCTGAAAATAGGCCACGTAGCCTGCGGGGCTGGGGTGCAGCCCATCGTTGAAGAGGGTGGCGGCCTGAGCCTCGGGGAAGCACTCGCTGAGGTCAAAGACGCTTACTTGTGGCCAGATGCTCGGCAGGTTGAGCCGCGTCACGGCGTCGCGAATCGCCTGGGTGCTGAGGGTGTTGGCCGGAGTGTCGTAGCGTGGCAGCACCTGGATCAGGGCGATTTTTGCCCCAGGGCAACGTTCGCACAGATTTTGTACGCACAGCTGAATGCCTTGGGCGGCCCAGCCCGCGGCCTCAGCTCGGGTGCTATCGGCATTAAACTGGGCATTCTGGTACCAAATGTCATTGGTGCCGATCAGCAGAATGATCAGTTTCGGCCGGATAGGCACCCCGGAGCCACCATCCAAAAGGCCATGGTCAAGACGCCACAGCAAGGATTGCGTGCCATCAGCGGCGTAGCCAAGATTGATGGTGGTGGTGTCACCAAAACAGTCGGTCCACGGAGGAATGAGCGGCAGGCCGGGGGTGGGGCCGGAAATGAAACCATTGAGGAACATGGTGATGCTGTCACCCACCAGGGCGATATCGACATCACGCGGGCTGGACCGCACGTGGGACAGGAGGTTGCGGTACCACACGATGTACCAGTTACACAACGAGTACGCGGTGCTGCCCTGGTAACTCGGGATCCCATTCGATGGGCTCTGCGGGCAGGGTGTGGAGGCGACCGCCGAGGGGGTCGTGGGAACGCAAGTGGCCCACGCATTGGTGATGACGTCAATCTCGTGATCTTCGAGGGGCCAACCCGTGGGCTGGGGTTCCAGCTGGGCGGGATAGGCGAGAAATGGAACGCGTTCGATGGTCCACTGGGTGGAGG
Organism: uncultured Planctomycetota bacterium; assembly: GCA_903902515.1. Taxonomy (GTDB): domain Bacteria; phylum Planctomycetota; class UBA11346; order UBA11346; family UBA11346; genus CAIUVD01. Next base: position 37,874 of record CAIUVD010000079.1, read on the forward strand.
CGGACGTGGCATCCGGCACCAGGACGAGACCGCCCTGGGCGCTCACCGCGAGGCGGACAAAATTCGCATTCACCAAGTTGCCACGGCACGCCAGTTGGATGGTGTCCCCCGTGGAATCCACGTAATCCCAGGCAATGCCGGTATAGGGAAGTGCGGTGGATGCCGTCAGGTCCACCGCGCCATTCAGGGTGTGGCCGTTCAGGTACAGGGAGCGGGTCCCCTTGACCGCCTTCAAGCCCATGTGGCCATAGGGTGTGGGGACCAGTTCCCACACCTGACGACTGAAGGCATCATCGGGCGGGGTAACGCCGGTGCCGGTTGTCGGAGCCGTAGGGGCCGTCGCGCCCGCTTGGAGTTCAACCACGGGCGATGCACCGCTGGTGATCCCCAGGTAGCGTGCCTGACCGCCGGCGATGGTGTTGGAGAGTCGTACGAGTTGCGTGGGCAGGGGGTGGCTCATGGAAGCAGAGATCACGTGGTGGGCATGGCGTGGGATGCGCGAGAACGCAGGGATCGACGTGGATACCCCACCTACGGTGATGAGTCAAGAAATGAGAAGTCACCCAAGACAAACTTGGCCCTTTGGTAGTCTTCGTGGTGAGGGTCGTGTGTCCTAGCCCGGACCCTTTTAACGACCAGCGATGACTCCGAGGACTCCACAGACCGTCCTGGGAATAGGCGAGGGAAACGGTCGGCGCTGAAGTGATCCCGCAGCCTTGGAAACAGCAAAAAGCGCCGTCTAAGGCGCCATGTCCTATAAGCATGTAGCAATTATTGTGACGTGCTGCCTGGGCCTCGCATTTTCAGACTATTAAGCCCTAAAATCCGAAAAGGCCCTTATGACCGTACGTCGCGTTGTGCATGGAATCTCTTATTTAGGTCGTGGGCGAACATGGTCGATCATGGTGTCGCTGCTGTTCGGGATGCTGGGAATGTGCATCTGGGGTGCAGATACGGCCCCGGTGATTACGACCCAGCCATCTTTAAAAAGTGCAATTGCTGGTCAAACCGCAACGTTCAGTGTGGTGGCGACGGGTTCCCCCGCGCCGACGTACCAGTGGCGTAAGGGCGGCGTGGCGATTGCCGGGGCAACATCGGCAACGTACGTCACACCGGCGACCGTGGCGGCGGATAATGGCGCGCAGTTCAGTGTCGTGGTGACGAATAGCGCCGGTACGGTGACCTCGTCGAATGCGGCATTGACCGTGACGGCAGCGGTAGCTCCGACGATGACGACCCAGCCGACGGCAAAAACGGTCGTCTTGGGTCAAACGGCGACATTTAGCGTGGTGGCGACGGGTTCCCCTGCGCCGACGTACCAGTGGCGCAAGGGCGGTATCAACATCGTTGGGGCAAC
>CAIUVD010000080.1 GCA_903902515.1 uncultured Planctomycetota bacterium
CGAAGAAGAAAAAGCCATTCCGCCCGAGCAAGGCCATGGCAATCCGCTGATTGAGATCGGCCTCATTGGCGCCTCAGTGCTGGCACTCGTGATCATCGCAATCCCGACGTTGAAGGGCATTTGGTATACCTACGACGTGCCCGAGGACCGCAAGGCCGACACCTACGAAGTTACCGCTACCGGGTATCAATGGTGGTTCAAATTCGATTATCCGAGTGAACAGATCGCCGGAGCCGGTGCCCTCACCACTGCCAACGAACTCGTGATTCCCGCCGGGCGTCCTGTTCGCGTGAATCTCCGTACGATCGATGTGATTCACAGTTTTTGGATTCCGAAACTCGCCGGTAAAGTGGATATGATTCCAAATCGCGCCAACCACCTCTGGTTCCAAGCCGACCAGCCTGGCTACTACTGGGGCCAATGCGCAGAGTTCTGCGGCGACTCCCATGCCGTCATGCGTTTCCGTGTAATCGCCCTCGGGCCGAAAGATTTCAACGACTGGCTAAGCCAACAAACCTCCCCTGCCCGCGACGTGGCTCCGCCTCGGATCGCGGCCAACAACGCTCCGAAAGCCCAATTCGCCTCGCTCCGCACCTTCAAACCAAACGAGACCGGCCACACCGCAAAATACGATACATCTCCCCTCGATGCATGGAAGGCCCATCAATTTCCCGAAAAGGGCGAGAACCCGGCGCTGATCGCTCAGGGCAAGGCTCTGTTTAAGGAAAAAGCCTGCTTAAGCTGCCACGAAGTGCGGGGCCATGGTTATGCTGGAATCAGCGGTCCCACCCTCACGCATTTTGGGTCCCGCTCAACTCTCGCCGGCGCGCTGCTGGAAAACAACACCGAGCAACTCCACCGCTGGATTCACAACCCCGAATCGGTCAAGCCCGGCAACAAAATGGCCAAGGGTTACATCGATAATAATATCAAACTCACCCTCGAGGACGAAGTCGCCCTCGTCGCCTATCTTCAGAGCCTAAAGTAATCTTCTTCCATGGACGCCATCCTCAAATCAGATCTCCAAGTCAAAGACGTCGCGACAGAGACCAAGTCATCCGTCTTCTGGCGACCCACCGCCCAAACCGGCTTAATCAGCTGGTTAACCACCGTCGACCACAAGAAAATCGGATTTCTCTACGGGATCTTCGCGCTGTTCTTTTTCTTGGTCGGTGGCTTTGAGGCTCTTCTCATCCGCCTGCAGTTGATGACGCCCAACGGCACCGTGCTGACCGCGCAGCAATACAACACGATGTTCACGATGCATGGGACGACGATGATCTTCCTTGCAGTCATGCCGCTCTCCGCCGCGTTTTTTAACTTCATCATGCCGCTCCAGATTGGCGCCCGCGACGTGGCTTTCCCCCGCCTCAACGCCTTCTCGCTTTGGACTTTCGTAGCCGGAGCCATCATTCTTAACCTCGGTTGGTTTATGTCGGCGGGTGCTCCTGACGCAGGCTGGACAGGCTATGCTCCGTTAACTTCGAAAGCCTACACGCCAGACCACTCGGTCGACATGTGGATTATGGGGCTCCAGTTACTCGGTGTCGCCTCGATCGCCGCTTCGTTGAATTTCATTGTCACGATCATCAACATGAGAGCTCCCGGCATGACCATGATGCGCCTCCCGGTCTTCACTTGGATGACTCTGATCACGGCCTTCCTCATCGTGCTTTCGTTCCCATTCATCACCGTCGCGTTGGTTGAGATCATGATGGACCGCCTCTTCGGCACGAGTTTCTTTGAAGTTTCAGGCGGCGGTATGCCGATCCTCTGGCAACATCTCTTCTGGGTATTCGGCCACCCCGAGGTCTACATTTTGATTCTCCCGGCGATGGGTATCATCTCCGAAATCCTTCCGACTTTCTCCCGCAAACCGCTCTTCGGATATCCGATCGTCGTGTTTTCTGGCGCTTCCATCGGTTTCCTCGGTTTCTCGGTATGGAGCCACCATATGTTCACGACCGGCATGGGTACCGTCGCCACAGCGGCATTCTCCCTCGCTACCATGGCCATCGCCGTGCCGACCGGAGTTAAGATATTCAACTGGATCGGTACCCTCTGGGGTGGGCATATCTCTATGCGTACACCGATGATGTTCGCTCTCGGTTTCGTCTGGATGTTCATGGTTGGCGGTTTCTCCGGCGTAATGCACTCGGCCGCCCC
>CAIUVD010000081.1 GCA_903902515.1 uncultured Planctomycetota bacterium
GACACGCTGGAACCCCGCTGAACTTCCCGACCGCGCCCAGGTGGTGACCGAAGGCCGGAATCCCCGGTCCATGGACCTCCATCGTTGGGATGTTGAGGCCTGTGTCGCCGGTTTCGTCGAGGAAAACTTGACGGTCCAGGCGGCCTTCGCCGCGGCGGGCCCAGCCATCGCCGCCTTCCTCACGGGCATCCTTCCCGGCTTTCAGCGCGGCGGACGGCTGATTTACCTTGGTGCCGGTACCAGCGGCCGTCTTGGCGTCCTCGATGCCAGCGAAGCCCCGCCGACCTTCAATGTCCCCGCCGATCGCATCATCGGCCTGATCGCCGGGGGTGATGGTGCCCTCCGCAAATCCAGTGAAGGGAAAGAGGACGATCCCCAGGGGGCGGTCCCGGAACTGGCGGCCCTGGGCCTGGGCCCGGATGACGCGGTGCTGGCCATCGCCGCTGGCGGTACCACGCCCTATGGCCATGGGGCCCTGGCCTGGGCCAAGACCCTCGCAGCTCCGCCCGTCACCGGGTTCCTGTCCTGTGCTCCGATGCCCTGCCCGGCGGCCTGTGACCACCTGATCATCGCCGCTCCTGGTCCGGAATTGCTGACGGGCAGTACCCGCCTCAAGGCCGGTACCGTGACCAAATTGGTGCTCAACACGATCTCCACGACCCTGATGGTCCAGATCGGCAAATGCTACGGCAACCTGATGGTCGATGTGCGGGCCACCAACGCCAAGCTGGTGGATCGAGCCGCCCGTTTCATCAGCCAACTGACGGGGCTGGAGCGGCCCGCCGCCCTGGCCTTGCTGGAGGCCGCCGAGGGCTCGGTGAAAACCGCCGTGGTTATGCATCGCCGGGCGGTGGATCGCCCCGCAGCCGAAGCCCTGCTGGCCGCCGCCGAGGGCCACCTGGGCCGGGTCATCGATCCATGAAATTCCGGGAACTCCGGCAAGTGGTTAAAAGCGCCCTCAAGCGCCTGTTGGGCCGCCCCCAGCCCTACCGCCAGGAAATCCTCGCCGCCCGGGCCCGGGTGGAGGCCGGTCAAGCCGGGAACGGGAGCGACCCCGGTCGGGATTATTGCCTGGCCCGGGGGTATTGTTGCGAGCGTGGGTGCCGGGCTTGTCCGTGGTGAGGGTCAGGTGTCCAGCCCCGTCAGTACGGCAGGGTTTCGCCAGGATGGATGCTGTTCCGCCAATCCACGGGACATGGGATCGGGGAAGATCCAGGTCTCTCCACTTTCGATCTGATCACAAATATCGGTAATCACCGCCTGGGGATCTGCCTTGGCCACGGCCACGTCCTGCCCCATGCCGGTGGCGATCCAACCGGGATAGACCCCATGCACAGTGATGGCGGTGCCAGCAAGTTCCGCCCGCAGGGCCACCGTCGCCTGGTGCGCCGCGGCTTTGCTCGCGCCATAGGCCCCGAGGGGGACGATGGTCGCTAGGGCGGCAATGGACAGAATGTTGACGATCTGCCCGGTACCCACCTGCCGCAAATGAGGGAGTGCCGCATGGCAGGTGTGGACGGTGCCCAAGAAATTGACCGCCATCTCTAACTGGGCATTGCGGGGTGCCGCCGGGTCCGTCAGCGGGCGCTTCAACTCCACTCCGGCACAGTTCACCACCATGGTGAGGCGGGACAGGGAGGATACGAGGGCCTGAACGCCCGAGGCATCGGTGATGTCGAGGACGTAGGGATGCACCCGAGGACCGTGACGGGTACGGAGGGCTTCAACGCCTTCGATACGCATGCCGCAAGCATGCACCTCGCGGGCTCCCCGGTGGAGGAAGGCCTCAACAAACCGTTGGCCAAGACCCCCATCTGCCCCGGTCAACAGAATCGAGGCATCAGCGAAGGGCGACATGGGCTTTGAGCAATCGCGCGGCGTCGATGGCACCATAGGTGAAGATCATGTCGGCCCCGGCCCGCTTGAGGCACACCAGGCTTTCGAGCAGGCACTTGTCGTAGTCCAGCCAGCCCCGATCGGCGGCGGCTTTGAGCATCGCATACTCGCCGCTGACATGGTAGGCCGCGACCGGTAGGGCCGTGGCCTCGCGCACCTGGCGGATCACGTCCAGGTAGGGCAGGCCCGGCTTGACCATCAGGACATCGGCGCCCTCGGCTTCATCAAGGGCCACCTCACGGAGGCCCTCGCGGACGTTGGCGGGGTCCATCTGGTAGGTGAGTTTGTCCGTGGGCCGCCCAGGGCGCGGGGCGCTGTCGAGGGCGTCGCGGAAGGGGCCGTAGAAGGCGGAGGCGTACTTCACGCAGTAGGACAGGATCCCGACCTCAATGAACCCGGCGGCGTCGAGGGCGGTGCGGATCGCCGCCACCCGGCCGTCCATCATGTCGCTGGGGGCGACCAGATCCGCGCCGGCCTGGGCCTGGGCCACGGCCATGGCGGCGAGGAGGGGCAGCGTCTCGTCGTTGAGGATGCGGGATCCCTCCACCACGCCGTCATGGCCGTCGGAGGAGTAGGGATCGAGGGCCACGTCGGTGATGACCACCAGCCCGGGAAGGGCCGCCTTCAGGGCCCGCACCGTACGCGGCACCAGGCCCTCGGGATCCGTGGCGGCGCTGCCCCGGGGATCTTTCAATGGTTCGGGGACTTTCGGAAAAATCGCCACCGCCGGGATGCCCAGGGCCCAGGCCTCGCGCGCCGTCGCCACCACCCCGTCGATGGGCTGGCGGAAGCACCCAGGCATCGAGGCGATGGGTTCCGCCGGGTGGTCGTGCACGAACAGGGGCAGCACCAAATCGGCGGGCGTCAGGACGGTTTCCCGCACCAGGGCCCGGCGGGCGGGAGTGGCGCGGTTGCGGCGGGGGCGTTGCAAGGTCCGGGGTACGGGGTCCGGGGTCCGGGGTCGATCGGTGGTGGTCATGACATTTCCGGCTGCGGTCAGTGGTGGAGCGTCACAGAGTCCGAGGTCCGAGGTCTGGTGGTATGGGATGCAAGGCCGTTTCCGACCATCCCCACGGCCCGACGGATCCCGCAGGTCCTGTCTTTGACCCCGGACCCCGGACCCCGGACCCCGGACTTTCAAAGGCCCCGATGCAGCAGGCCGGTCGTCTCGGGCAGATCGAACATCAGGTTCAGGTTCTGCACCGCCTGGCCGCTGGCGCCCTTCACCAGGTTGTCGATAGCACTGGTGATGATCAGGGTCTGGCCGTCAGAGGCGGCGGCGAAGTCGGCGAAGTTGGTGCCCGCCACGTTGGCGACCTCGACCTGCTGGGGCCCGGGGCGCACCCGCACAAAGGGCCGCCCGGCATAGGCGGTGGCCCAGCACTCCTGGACCTGGGCGAGGGTCGCGCCGGGGGCCAGGGTGGCCGTGATGGTGGAGTGGATGCCCCGGGTGATGGGGGCCAGGTGGGGCACGAAGGTCAGGTGGCTGGCGGCACCGGCGGCGGCGGACAGTTCTTGGTCAATTTCGCCGGTGTGCTGGTGGCCCACCACCTTGTAGGAGTGGAGGTTCTCGTTGATGGCGTAGAACAGGTTGTTGTTCGACTCCACAAAGCGTTTTCCGGCCCCGGACAGGCCCGAGAAACTGATGGCCTGGAGGGGAGCCTTGGCGATCAGGCCGGCCTTCACCAGGGGCAGCAGGGGCAGGAGGATGCTGGTGGGGAAGCAGCCGGGGTTGCCGACCACCCGGGCGCGACGGATTTCGTCGGTCCGGACTTCTGACAGGCCATAGACGGCCTCGGGCAGCAGGCCGGGGCAGTGATGCTCCTCCTTGTGCCATTTCACATAGGCCGCGGGGTCCCGCAGGCGGAACTCGGCACCGATGTCCACCAGTTTCAGCCCGGCGTCCAGGAGGGCCGGGACGACCTTGGTCACCTCGGGGGATTTTTTGGCCAGGATCACGGCCTTGGCACCGCTCGCGCGGATGGCCTCGGGCGTGTCAGGGCTCAGGACGAGGTCGGTTTCGCCGGCGAAGGCCGGCACTTGGCTGGCCAGGGTTTGGCCCGCCACGCGGTCGGAGCCGATGTGGACGACCTTGAAGCCGGGGTGGCCGAGGAGGATGCGGAGGGCGATCTCGCCGGCGTAGCCGGTGGCCCCGAGAATGGCGACGGGAATGGACATGGGCGGGATTGCATGGGGTTGAGGCGGTCGGGCAAGGGGCGCCCCCGATCCGCTCGCTGGCCTTGGAATCCTCATCCGACATTCTCGGAAGGATGCGCACCATCCTCATCACCGGCGCCAGTTCTGGCATCGGCGCGGCCCTCGCCGATCGCCTGGCTGGCCCTGACCACCACCTGCTCCTGGTCGCCCGGCGTAAGGAACGCCTGGCAGAGGTCGTGCAGGGTGTGGTCGCCAAGGGCGGGACGGCCCACGGGATTTGCGCGAACCTGGCGGACGTGGGTGCCCCGGCCCTGGTCATCGACGAGGCCGTGCGCCTGGCGGGCGGTCTGTCGGCGGTGGTCAACAATGCGGGGATCTTCGAGACCGCCGGCATCGGGGCCCTGAATGCCGAACACCTTGATCGCCTGTTCAGCATCAACGTTCAGGCGCCCATGCTTCTGACCCAGGCTGCCCTGCCGCACCTGCGGGGCCGTCAGGGGGGGCAGATCGTTAATGTCTCGTCCATCGCCGCGGAAAGCGCCTTTCCGGGGTGCGGGGCCTATGCCGCCACCAAAGCCGCCCTGGAAGCCTGGTCTCGCTGCCTGCGGGAGGAACTGCGCGGGGCTCGCGTACGGGTGACGGTGGTCGCCCCCGGGGCCACGGACACCGAGGTGTGGCCCGCTGACACCACCCACGACCGGACGCGCATGTGCCGGGCCGCCGATGTGGCCGAGGCCATCGCCTTTGCCCTGGCGGCACCGGTCACCGCCAGCATCGACCGGCTGGTGGTCATGCCTCCGGGCGGGCCCCTGTGAGCGCGAAGTCCCGGGCGGCGGCCCTGCTCGCCTGGGCCGATCGCCTGGAGGGGGCCGCCGAGGCCCTGGCCCGCACCATCACCACCGCCACCGGCAAGCCGATCCGCGCCTCTCGGATGGAGGTCACCCGCGCCCTGGCCACCCTGCGGTTCACAGCGGCCCAGGCTGTACGCCTGCAGCCCGAGGCATTGGTGCTGCCCGGAGCCGGGCGGGCGGAGCGACATCGGGTTCCCCTTGGCCCCGTCCTGGCCATCACGCCGTTTAATTTCCCTCTGAATCTGGCCCTGCACAAATTAGCGCCGGCCCTGCTGGCGGGGTGTCCCGTAACCTGGAAGCCGAGTCCTAAGGCCCCCGGAGTCGCCGAGGCCGCCCTGGCCCTGGCCGGGGATCTGCCCGTGCGTCTATGGCATGGAACGGACCAGGAGGTGGCCCAGGCCCTGACGGCACCGGACCTCGCAGTGGTGAGTTTCACCGGAAGCGTGGCCGTGGGGTATGCCCTCCAGGCCCGAACCACCCGGGCCCGGGTGTTGTTGGAACTCGGCGGGACCGCCGCCGTCATTATTGACGATCCGGGTGCGTTGGATCCCATGGCCCAGGCGGTGGCTCTGGGGGCCGCGGGTCAGGCCGGACAATCCTGTGTCAGTGTTCAACGCATCTTCGTGCCGCGTGATCGTCAGGATGTCGTGGACGCCCTGGTGCAGACCTTTGCGGCCCTGCCCCACGGCGATCCCTGGGATGAGGCGGTGTGGTGTGGCCCCGTCATTGACGATGGCGCGGCGGCCCGCATCGCGGGAGAGTTGGAGGGCCTGCGCGCCCGGGGCGGACGGTTTCTTACCGGGGGCACCTGGACGGGCCGGGTGCTGGCACCGACCCTGGTGGAGGGGCTCCCGCCCGAGGATCCCGCCAGCGGTCAGCGAGAATTGTTCGCCCCCATCGCCCTGCTCCACCGCTACGACCATCTGGACGACGCCCTGGCGGCGGTGGATGCCACCCCCTTCGGTCTCCAGGCGGGGCTGTGGTCCCGGGATGAGGCCGTCATCGCCCGGGCCTTTGCGCGCCTGCAGGTCGGTGGCCTGGTCATCAATGATGTGCCCACGCGCCGTGACGATCGCCTGCCCTATGGTGGTTGCCGCGACAGTGGCAATTGCCGCGAGGGGGCCCTGGTGGCGGTGGACGACTACCTGACGGACAAGGTCCTGTGGCGGCCCGGGGCGACCTAAGGTTTTTGCCTAGGCAGTGATCCCCGGTTCGACGTGGGAATCCCGTGGGTTGGTGGCAAGACCACCCACCCACCCCGGAGCCATCCCATGGACCGTATGACCGCCACCGAAGCCATCATCACTGCCAAACTCGCCAAGGGTCTGACTTGGCCGGCCATCGCCCAGGCCGTCGGGGCCTCGAAGGAGTGGGTCACGGCGGGCTGTCTGGGGCAGATGACCTTCACCGCGCCCCAGGCCAAGGCCCTGGGGGATCTCCTCGGTCTGACGCCGGAGGTGGTGGCTTGTCTGCAGATTCCGCCCTACCGGGGCTCCCTGCCCACGGCGGTGCCCACGGATCCCCTGATCTACCGTTTTTACGAATTGGTGTCGGTCTACGGCACGACCTTCAAGGCCCTGATCCACGAGGAATTCGGCGACGGCATCATGAGTGCCATCGACTTTAAGATGGACCTCACCCGTGAGCCGGATCCTAAGGGCGATCGGGTGAAGATTGTGATGAGCGGGAAGTTTCTGCCGTATCGGACGTATTGAGACGTCTGGCGTCTGGGGTCAAAAGACCGGATCGCCGCCGAGCCCTGGCCCCAGGCTATGCCAGACGCCAGACGCCAGACGCCAGACGCCAGACGCCAGATGCATCACCCTCGCCGGGCCAGAACCTCGCGCATCACGTCCTCGACCCGTGGCCAGCCCGTGGGGCTGCCCAGGGCGGTGCCCTGCCAGGGCCTGGTGCGCGCCGGATCGCTGACGCCGAACAGGCCGATTACCGGGCTGCCGGTGGCGGCCGCCAGGTGCATGGGCCCGCTGTCATTGGCGACGGTGACCAGGGCGCGGGTCAGCACGGCGGCATAGGCTCCTAACTTCAGGCCCGGTAACAGGCGGGCCCCGGGGACGGCCTCGGCCGTGGCGGCTTCTTCCCCCGGGCCGGGGCACGCCACCAAGGCGATGCCTTCGCTGGTCAACAACCGCGCCAGGAGGGGAAAGCCGGGCCATAACTTCGGCTGGCCGTTGATGGTCCCGGCGGCCAGGGGGGCCAGGGCCACGAAGGGTCGGGGGATATCCGCCAGGGCGGCGGTGGCCTGGGCGTGGTGAGCCTCCGTAAGCCGCAGGCCCAGGGCCGTGGGTGGCAGCTCGGGCAACAACAGGCCGTGGTGGGTGGCCGTGGCTTGGGCCAGTCGCCAAAAAACCTGGACCTCGTGGCAGGGGGACGGCTTGGCCAAGGCCCGGGCCAGGAGCAGGCTCCGGCCCTCGGCCGCGTGGCCGACGGCGCGTACTCCTGCCAAACGAAACTGCAGGGCGCTGCCCAGGCTATTCGTCAGCAGGAGACCGTCCCGCACCTTCACGGCCGCAAGGGATTTGCGCGCCTCACCGAAGGGCTTGGGGAGGGGGGTGATGCTCCAGTCATGGCCCGCTAACAGATCCTTGGCCCAGCCTTTCCCGGCGAGATGCAGGCGGAAACCGACGGACTCCAGGGCGTTGAGGGCAGGGAGGGCCATGCAGACGTCCCCCACCCAATTGGGCAGACGGACCAGCAGATCGTGGCTCATAGATGCTGCTCCAGGGCCTGAGGATCGATGCCCCCCGTCACCAGCCACACCCGGCAGCCGCAGGCGGCTAAGCCACCGTCTTCGGTGGGAGAATCGCCGATGTGCAACAGGTCTGCCACGTTCACCCCCAGGCTCCGCGCGGCCGTCCGCAGGGGGGCGGGATCGGGCTTGGCGGCACCGACTCCGGCACTGGTGATGACGGTGACGAAGGGCCCGAGGCCCAGGGCGACTAGGAGCCCCGGCAGGCGCACGTCGAAATTGCTCACCACCGCCTGGGGCAGACCCCGGGCGGCGACCAGGGCCAGGGCCTCGCGGACGCCGGGCAAAACGCGCCAATACCGGGCATTGGCGAAGGCCTCGTAACAGGCCCCCGGCAGGTCGTCGGGGAGGGGGATGTCGAAGGTTGCCCGCACCACCTGGTCCCAGAAGGCGCGGGCATCGGCGTCATCGGCTCCGTAGGGCACGGGCCAGCGGGCCAGGGTTTGCTTAAAGGCCCCAGGAAACCGCGCGTCGAGGTCTGCGGCCTGTACCGTCACGCCCTGGGCGGCCGCCACTTCGGCGTAGGTGGTTCCCACCGTGCCGGCCACGGCGATGAGCGTGCCTACCGCATCCCAGGTGACCGCCCGGATGGTCACAGGCCGAGGACGTCCGCCATGGTGTAGCGGCCCGGCTTCTGGCAGGCCATCCACGCCGACGCCCGCAGGGCGCCCCGGGCGAAGATTTCCCGGCTGTGGGCCACGTGGCCCAGTTGGATGCGTTCGCCGCCACCCACGAAGTAGGCCATGTGGTCGCCGACTACGTCACCCATACGCAGGGAGTGCATGCCGATCTCACCCTTCCGCCGGGCACCGCAGTCGCCCTCGCGGCCATGGACCAAGTCGGCGCGGGTCCGGCCGGTGGCGGCAGTGATGGCATCGGCGATGGCGTAGGCGGTGCCGCTCGGGGCATCCTTCTTGTGGTGGTGGTGGGCCTCGACGATTTCGATGTCGTAGTCCTCGCCCAGGGTTTTAGCCAACTGGGCAGCGACCTTGAGGACGACGTTGACGCCGACGCTCATGTTCATGGCGTGCAGCACCGGGATCCGACTGGCAGCCCCCGCCAGCAGGGGATCCGCGGTTTCCAAGGGCACGCCGGTGGTGCCGCTCACCAGGGCCATGCCGTGGGCGGCGCAGTGGGCGACCACCGCGGGGAAAACCGTGGCGTGGCTGAAGTCGATGACCACGGCTCCGGGGACGGCGGGCAGGGTGGCCAGGACTGGGGCATCGCTGGCCAGGCCGAGATCCCGCAGGGAGCCAGCGGTACGGTCCACGCCGCTGTGGATGACGAAGGCGGGATCGGTGGCAGCCAGGCCGAGGATGGCGCGGCCCATGCGGCCGGCGGCGCCGTTCATGATCAGGGTGGTGGTCATGGGCGAGGCAGTGTGGAACCGTCCCCGCCGGGCAATCAAATCCCGTCGTCGCACAGGACCTGGATCATCAGCAGATGGGTCTGATAGGCGGCTGATGGAGGGAAAACCGTCTCCACCACCCGGCCCTGTTGGGTCGCCTGATGGTCGTCCTCACTGAAAACGACTGGGCCATCGACGACGAAGCTGTCCGGTGACCAGGCATCGGCCTGGGGGCCCGCCAGGGCCGAGCCCTTGGCCACCAGGTGCAGGCGGCCCTGGTCGTCCCGCCAGGCCAGGGCCCGGTAGGCCACGGCCAGGGGTGGTTCGGTGATGGGGTGGGTATAGCCAAACAGGCCCGCCAAGACCTGTATCGGTGGTGGAACGGGGCTGGTCACCGGCGTCAGATCCCAGGTCCCGATCCAGGCCGGGCGGCGCAGGCCCACGCCTTCACCCACCACTGCCACGCTGCGGTAGTGGTCCCACAGGAAAATCACGGCCTGGGGTTCCGCCGGGGCTGCCGGCTCGACCGAACCCGGAGACACTTCGGCCGCCAGCAAGGCCCCAAGGCCAAGGACGGCGAGCCAGCGCATCAGAAGGACCGGCGTTGGCGGGTGGAGGGCACGCCCTCGGCGATCCGGTACTTGGTCACCGTGCGTCGGCTGATGTCGAGGCCCTCCTTGGCCAGGATATCGGCAATTTCCTGGTCGCTGAGGGGGTTCTTGGTGTCTTCGGTTTCGATCAGCTTCTGAATCCGCAGCTTCACCGACTTGCTGCTTTCCGCCTCGCTGCCGTCCTGGGTGGCGATGCCGCCCGAGAAGAAATCCGCCAGGGGAAGGACCCCGGCGGGGGTTTGGATGTACTTGTCCTTCACGGCCCGGCTGACGGTGGCCACGTGCATGCCGATCTTATCAGCAATGTCCTGGCGCATCAGGGGCCGCAGGTGCTCGACGCCGTGGTCGAGGAAGGCGTGCTGATGCTTGATGATTTCGCTGACGATCTTCAGGAGGGTCCGCTTCCGCTGGTTGACCGCATCGATGATGAAGCGGGCCGAGGAGAGCTTTTCCTTCAGGTAGGCCTTCTCCTTCGCATCTGGCGAGGAGGAATCGTAGAGCTGGTGGTAGGATTCGCTGACCGTGACCTTGGGCAGGCGACCATCGGGCACCGACACCACCCATTCGTCCCGCTCGTCCCGCTCGACGGTGACATCGGGCACGACGTAATGGTTCTCGCCCCGGGCGAAGGGCAGGCCGGGCTTCGGGTCCAGCTTGCCGATCACCTCCATGACCTCCTGGAGGCGGTCGAGGCTGTAGCCCGTGGCGGTGGCGATGGCCGGCAGGCGATTCTTGAGGAGGTCCGGCAGGTGGTTCCGGATCAACTCCATTTCAAAGGAATTGTCGCCGGGTTCCCGGGCCAACTGCAGGAGTAGACAGTCTTTAAGGTCAGCAGCGCCGACCCCGGCCGGATCCAGGCGACGAATGATCTCCCAGGCGTGCTCGGCGTGTTCGAGGTGGTCCTCGTCGAACAGTTCGCTGATGGGATGGGGCAGGTAGCCACGCTTATCGAGGTGCCAGCACAGTTCCTCGGCGCAGGCCCGGGTCTGCTCGTCCATCTCCGTGAAGCGCATCTGCTCCACCAGGTGGTCCGCCAGGGACGCCGCCCGATCAGGGGTAGCCTCCAGGGCCGCCATCTTGTCCGGGGCGTCCTCATCGGTGTTGCCGGTGGCCCGGCGGGTGCGGAACCAGTCGAGGTCGGCGTCGTGGTAGCGATCCGCCCCGGCATCGACCGAGGTTGGCGCCGACACGTCCTGGGGCGAATCCTCGATCTCCAGGGCCGGATTGGCCTCCACCTCGTTCATGATCCGCTCTTCCAAGGCCATCTGGGGCAGGAGCAGGATCTCGATCGATTGGATCATCTGCGGCGTAAGCTTGAGCTTCTGCTCGAGCCGCATGTTGAGGTTTTGACGGAGGTGCAGGGACATGGGGAGAGGCCCCGCCGGGGGGCATAAGCAAAGGGTACGCCAATGCCTCATGATCCGCAAGAGGAGCCCTCCCCGAGAAGACCCTTTTCCCCGTTCGCGTTTTGTGGTAAAGAAGAGAATGCCAATGGCGGAAATGACGGAGAATCTTGAGGAGCTCCTGGACCAGGCGGGCCCGGTGATCCTCGCCAATGGCTGGGTGACCCAGGAGCAGTGGATCGAAATCGACCTTTCGGTCCGCACCGGCAACCGTCCGACCCCCACCGTGGGTCGCAGCGTGATTACCTCCGCCCTCCTGGAACGTAAAGTCCTGACGCGTGATCAGGGTCTGGACCTCGATGCCATCCTGATTTCCCAACGGTTGTTCACGGATTTCCGCCTCGAACGCAAGCTGGGGTCTGGCGGCATGGGGACCGTGTTCCTAGCCCGGCACGTCCCGACCAACCGGGCCGTGGCCCTGAAGACCATGAATGCGCGGCTGGCGGCCGACCAGGGCTTTGTCGAGCGCTTCCACCGCGAGGCCCGGGCCCTGGAACGCCTCGATCATCCCAATGTCGCCCAGATTATTGCCAGTGGCGAGGAAGGCGGCGAGTGCTGGTTGGCCATGGAATACATCCAGGGGCCCAGCCTGATGAGCCTGTTGAAGAAGCATAAGGTTCTTCCAGAGGCGTGGTGCCTCCAGATGACCCGCCAGATCGCCGCAGGCCTTGGCTATGTGTGGACCACCGCCGCCCTCGTCCATCGTGACCTCAAGCCTGAGAACATCCTGGTCACGGGCGAGGATCTCGCTCAACCTCCGGTGGCAAAACTCATCGACTTCGGCCTGGTGAAAAATAACCAGGAGGATGACCGCCTGACCCAAACGGGCATGACCATTGGCACTCCGCTGTACATGTCCCCTGAGCAAGTTCGGGGTGAAAAACTCGATGTTCGCAGCGACATCTATGGCCTGGGGGCCACCCTCTTTCACCTGCTGACCGGCGGCACGCCCTACAATGGTTCCAGTCCGGGCACCATTATGAGCGCTCACCTCACGGAGGCGGTCCCAGATCCCGGCGCTCGGGTCCCGAGCCTGTCCCAAGGTACCCGGACCCTGGTCATGACGGCCATGGCCAAGTCCGTGGATCAGCGATTCCTCTCGTGCGAGGCCCTGATCCAGGCCTGTGATCAGGCCTTGGAAGCCCTGGAGCCGCATCGGGGCGATGCACCGAAGCTCCTACGTAAACCATTGATCCTCAAACCGATTCGCCGTGAGCGTACGCCCCTAGCCAATGAGGTGCTGCCCCCGTTGCCCATGCCGGTGGCCCATGATGCCCGCCGTGCATCGTCGGCGGATAGCGCACGTCGGCCGGTCGCCACGGCCGATCGCCGGTCCTCGTCCGTCAGCGAGCGTCGGACGGTGGTCACCGGGTCCAGAACCGACTCCCAACGGCTGAAAGTTCAAGATGTGATTTCAGAATTACTGCCCGATCCCGAACACGGCCAGACCTCCGGGCCTTTACAGCCAACGCCCGCGGTGGCCAAGCCTCCGTCTTCCCGCCAGCTGAAGTCCCCGTTGCCCCTTGCGCCGTCGGCGATCGACAAGTCCCGTCCCCGAAGTGCGGCCTTTACGGAAACCCACCATTCCGCCGGGATTGGTCTTTTGCCCTGGGTCGTGCTCAGTGCGGCGGTCCTGGCCTTGTTGGGCTACCTGCTGCTAGCCTGAACGCCCCAAGGATGAATTAGGCCAGGGCTTCCTGAACCAGGGCGGCGATGCCCGGGGGCAAATCAATGGTCAATGCCAACTGATGGCCTCGCTCCGACATCTTTTTCCACGTCTTGCGGATAATATCGATGAATTTGTCCTTCGGGTAATCCGCATGGGCGGTGGCGAAGGCACTGATTTCGTTTTCCAGGAACACCAGGCAGGCCGCATCCTCCAGGGTCTGGGTGCCGGCGTTGCCCTTGAGGTCGGCCTTGGAAATCCACGTCGCGGCTTGATCGGCTTCAGCGGGACTCACCCCGGCGGCGACAAGAATGGCCCGAGCCCGTTCGGCTTGAACCGTATACAGATGCCGTCTCCACCGCAGGTACCCGGCCTTGTCCATGGGAAAGGACGCTCGGGGTACGGTCCAGCGCTCGAGATGCTGGCAGCGGGCCGCGAGGCGGAGGATGGGGGAGGCCTGGGGATCGAGGCGGAGAATCCAGGCCTCCATCCGGTCGGCGTAGAGCAGCTCGGCCCCGGCGGGGTCCGCACGGTGGGCTGCATCAATCTGAAGACGGGCAGTGTCGTAGGGCATGATGGTCTCTCGGGCTCCTGCGGCGATCAGGTCCGCGGCCTGCTCCAGGACCTGGGCGCAGGCCTCATAGGCGCGGTCATCCCCGCCGTAGGGATCTGGGACGCCCCCGGCTTCGGCATTGACGACCGAGAGGATGGCCGCCGGAACCCCTAACTGCCGCAGGGCAGCGGCGTGGCGGGGGGTCATGGCCCATACCTGGTCATAGGATCCGAGATCCCGTTCCAGGACCGGGGTGCTGCGATGGTCGTCCAGGGACAGACCACGCCGGAACATCGCCGCCCGGGCTCCGTCGCTGGCCGGATCCCCGGCTACGGCGGCGGTACCGGCGCTGTCGACCTCAATTCCCCGGGCCTTGAGGAGCGCCAGGAGCATCGGGCTGCGGCACGTGTTGCCGGTGCAGACCACCAGGAGCCGGGCCATCAGCGGGCCTTGCGCGCTTCGCGGCGTTTGCCGATGTCGCGCCGGAATTGCTTGCCCTCATAGCGGATGGCGTCCGTCGCGGCGTAGGCAACGGTTCGCACGGCGTCGAGGGATCCGCCCCGGGCGCACACCGACAGCACCCGGCCGCCGCTGGTGACGATGGTGCCGTCGCGGTCGGTGGTCCCGGCGTGGAAGACGGTGGCCCCGAGGGCGGCAGCCTGGTCAAGGCCGGTAATAGCCTGGTTATTGAGGGTGTCGGCGGGGTAGCCGCCGGAGGCCAGGGTGACGCAGATGGCGGTTACCGGCTTCCAGGCCACGGTCATCTGGTCCAACTTGCCGTTGACGCAGGCCAGGCACAGCTCGACGAGGTCGCTGTCGAGGCGCATCATCAGAGTTTGGCATTCGGGATCGCCAAACCGGACGTTGTATTCCAGGACCTTGAGGCCGCTGTCGGTGATCATCAGGCCGACGAACAGGACGCCGACGTAGGGCCGACCTTCCTTGTGCAGGCCAGCCATGGTCGGAAAGACCACCCGGCGGACGAGATCATCCTCATCTCGGGGCGACAGCAGGCCGGGCACTGGCGAGAAGGCGCCCATGCCGCCGGTCATTGGGCCTTCGTCGCCGTCCTTGAGCTGCTTGTGGTCCTGGGCGTAGTCGAGGAGCACGGCATTGCGGCCGTCGCACAGGGCGAAGACGCTGATTTCTTCGCCCTTGAGGACTTCCTCGATCACCACCTGGGCGCCGGCTTCGCGGCCGAATTCGAACTTTTCCATCACCCGGGTCACGGCGTCGTGGGCCTCGGCGGCGTTCTTGGCCACCGTCACGCCCTTACCGGCCGCCAAGCCATCGGACTTAACGACCAGGGGGCCGTCCACTTCGTCGATGTAGGCGTGGGCGTCCTCGGCCTTGTTGAACACCTTGAAGGCCGCCGTCGGGATGTTGTGACGACGGAGGAACTCCTTCATCTCCACCTTGCTGGCCTCCAGTTTGGAGGCGGCCTTGGAGGGGCCGAAGCAGGCCAGGCCCCGGGCCTTGAAGGCGTCGCTGATGCCGAGAGTCAGGGGGATTTCTGGGCCGACGAGGGTCAGGGTGATGCCATTGGTCTGGGCGAAGTCGGCCAGCTTGTCGATCTCGGTGACCTTGATCGGCACATTGGTGCCGACCGTGGCGGTACCCGGGTTGCCGGGGGCAATGAACACCTCCGTGACGATCGGGCTCTGCTTCACCTTCCAGGCCAGGGCGTGCTCACGCCCACCGCTGCCAACGACCAAGACCTTCATGCGATGCTCCGGGGTTTCGGGGCTGGGCCCCACCGTGGGGCGGCAAGGTAGGTCATGCCCCCCCGGCGCAACCGGGGCCTGCGCCATGGACTCCCCCCGGGGTCTGGACACACTCCCGCCCCATGTCCACCGAGGCTCGCATTCCCGTCGCTGTGCCCCGGAGCCGTGTCCTGGCGGCCGCCATCCCGGCGGTCCTGGCAACCTTCGGTGCCAGTTTCGGCTTCGCGGCCCTCAAGTTCGTCCTGATCGGGGAGTTGGGTCTCGATTTCGATCCGAAGACCCATCAACCCCTGCCGTGGGCCTGGCTCGAAAACCTGGTGCAAATTTGCATCACCCATGGGTCTATTAAGGAAACCATCACCCAGGGCCTGGCAGCGGTCATCACCCTCGGGGTGATCCTCGGCTATTTCATCAATTCGCCCCTCTCGGGGGCCTGGTCCTGTGCTCGGTTGTTTGCCATCAGCGGTTTGTTGGTGGCCGTCGGCTCGATCGCGGTCCTCCTGGGTAATCCGTGGATCATTATGGTCCTGGTCGGCATCGCCTATGGCGCAGCCTGTGCCGCCCGGGGCAAATGCGTGCCGCTGATCGCCCAGGCCACGGGCCTTAGCAACACCTTCGTCTCGGGGCTCATCAATGCTTCGATGGTGGTTGGTCTGTTGTTTGGAACCCTGGGCGGCATGCTGTTTTACAACTGGATCGAGTCGACCTGGATCCGTCACGCGCTCATCATGGTGGCCCTGCTGATGTCGGCGGTGGCGGGTGCTTTTGTACGACCGCCGGAGCCGCCGGCGATCCCGGTCCTGGCCGGTCTGAAGGACCTCCTACGCGGTAGCCTCCGTTTGATCATCAGCCACTGGCCCCTGCTGGTTGGCGGTGGGTTGGCCTGGGGCATCGCCTCGGCCGCCAGTCTCGCCATCTTCATGGATGCCGTGCAACGTTTGGGCCTGGAGGAGACGAAGGCCGTGTCCTTGGTCGTGTTCCCCGGTATCGGCGCCATCGTCGGCAACCTGTTCAGCCATTACCTCGTGTCCCGCCGCTGGGTGGTGGCGACCTTTGTCCTGTGGGGGGCGATCACCGTCACCTATCCCATGGCGGTTGATGGATATTGGACCGCCGCCTGCTTCGCCGCCATCACCGGGGCCTGCTTTGCCGCCGGGGCGAATGTCCTCGACGCGCGGTTCATGAAGAATGCTGCCGCCGAAAATGAGGCCGGCCGGGGCGGGACGATGATGAGCCTGACCCACAGCCTGTGTATCTTCTTGGTCGGAACGACCCTGGCGGTCTCCATGTTGGCCGGCTGGATTAGCGCCTTGGCCCAATTCGAAGTCATGGCTGCCCTCATCGCCCTGACGGCGGGCGTGGCCTGCTTCGCCAAATTGCGGTGAGTCGGCTGAACCTTGGTGGCCGTTACCGCTAGCGATAGACGCGGTAGTCGATCTCGCTGAAACAGTTGTCCCGCCAGGCGATGGCATCGATGGCCTGGGAATCGATGCGGTTGCCCAGGATCATGTCGTGGAGGCCGGTGAACCGGTTGAGGTGGTCCTTGGTCCGGCGCACGGCGTAGGGCACGGTGGTGCCGGTGGTCATGATGAAGGCCCAGTCCGAGGACTGCGCCAGCAGCAATTCCCGGGCGCACTGGTCGAGGGCCCGCTTGAGATTCCCGGTGGCATCCGGGAAGCGCCGGGCCAAGTCCCCCATGCGCAATTCCGCCATGTGCAGATGACGGTAAATCCAGTCATTGGTGGGATTGAGCCACACGCCGTTGTAACCGGCATCGCCCCAGGAACTGGCGCTGGGCATGACGACCTGGTTCACCGGGCTGTCCGCCAGCACTTCGCTGGCGGTCACCGGCAGCAGATCGTGGCCACCGGCCTGGGCGGCACGGAAGATGCTCTCGATGAACTGGGGCCCTTCGAACCACCAATGGCCGAACAGTTCCGCATCATAGGGGCTGACGATGGTCGGCGTCCGCTGAATCATTTCCCCGAGGTGCCGGGCTTGGATCACGCGCTGCTGGACGAAATCAGCCCCATGCTCCATGGCCTTGCCGAAGGCCGGCGTCGGCTGGTAGGCCTGTTTTTCATGGAGGGGCATCTTGCCCGTCACTTTGTGGTACTTCAGGCCTAGATTGCGGCGTACACCATCCGGGTGCAGGAAGCCCCGCACATAGTCGTAATCGCCGTCATAGCCCAGGTCACGGTAGAACTCCCGATAGTTCGGGTCACCGGGGTAGCCGGTTTCCGACGACCAGACGCTTCGGCTGCTTTCGGGATCCCGGCCGAAGACGGCCACGCCCGAAGGCGTGTAGACCGGGGCGTAGACGCCGTAGCGGGGCCGGGGTTCGCCGAAATAGATACCGTGGGTATCGACGAAGAAGTAGCGGATCCCAGCCTCGGCGAGCAGTTCATCGACCCCGGGCACGAAGCCGCATTCCGCCAGCCAGATGCCCGCCGGCGGTTTGCCGAAATGTTTTTGATAGTTGGCGACCGCGATCTCGATCTGGGCCCGGCGACCCTCCTGGGTCAACATCAGGGGCAGGAAGCCATGGGTGGCCGTGCAGGTGATCGGTTCCACCACACCCCGTTCCATCAGATGGCGCACCCAATGGAGGAGGTTGCCGCTCCACCGTTCCACCTGGAGAAGGCAAAACCGCAGGTGGTCGCGGTACATGACCGCCGCCTCGGCGAAGGGCGTATTGGCCTTGGCCGGAACTTCCTGTTCGGCGAGTTCCAGCAGGCGCGCGGTGCGGTGGCGATAACGCTCCTGGAGGAGGGGGTCGGCCAGCATCTCGCACAGGGGCGGGGACCAGGTCATGGTCAGCCGGGCGCGCACGCCCTCATTGGCCAGGGTCTCCATCCGGTGCAGGATGGGGATGTAGGTCTCGGTGATCGCTTCGACCAGCCAATGTTCTTCAAGAAAATGCGGATCCTCCGGGTGGCGCACGAATGGCAGGTGCGCGTGGAGGACCAACATCAGGTGGCCGGTTGGCATGGGATCCTAGGCGGGAGTGTGGGCGTCGGGACGGGGAACGGGCGAGAGCATCCAGGGCAAGGGCCCCGTCTCAACCCGTCCGGATCTCAGCGACGTCGGCGGGGGGCAGGAGTGCGTTTCACCGTGTCGGCGCCAGCGATCTGACCCGGGCGGGCCGGTGCAGGGGGGGCAACCGTGGGAGTGGCGGGTGTGGCCGCCGGGGCGATGGGAGCCGCTCCGGCAGGACTTGTGGTCGGCGCAGGGGCTTCTGCCGTTGCCATGGGGCCGGTGGTCAAGCCCGGGCTCGGCCCCTGGTCAACCACGGGTATTTGGACGGTATACCGGGAGTGGCTTGAAAACACGGTGCTCGACAGGCTGTGGCTGGACAGGGAATGGGAGCTCAGCCCGCCCGTGAGCGCCGTGCTGGAGAGCAGGGAATGGCTGCTGAACTGGTCGCCCCGGCGGCGGGCCAGACCGGCACTACTGCGGTCGGTCTGATCCACATCCCCCAGGTCGATCGTCAGGTCCGTCGTCAGGTCGTCCTGGTCGAGGGACACTTCCCGGGTCTGAAGGCGGCGGCGGGTGAAACGAGCCAGGGAGCTTTCGCCAAGGGCCGGATTTCCACCGCGAGCCAGCAATTGGTCAAAATGTTCGTCGACCTCCATCCAGGCTTCATCGTGCCGGGCGCTGGGGCCCATGGCCGAGGTGGTGACGGTATTGGAATCGGCCGCCAGGGCATGCAGCCGTCCATCCTGGCTGCGCAGGGCCAGGCGGGCTCGGAACGTGCCCTGGGCCTGGACCGTCAGGTAATAGTTCCCGGAACGCAGGTCGATCTCCCGACTTTCCTGTCCATGGGGGGTATCAATGACCAGCACCGGGCGGCAACCCTCCCCGGCGACCTGAGCCACCCGGTGATAGGTGGCGGCGTCAATTTCCCAATACACATAAAGATGTTGGGGATCCTGGACCAGCAAAACGATCCGGTCGATGCCATAACGATCGGGAATCGGCAGACCGGGATCTGGACCCTGGTGCATGACCGGAGCCGGGGGGGCGACTTCCCGATGGCTGCTGCCGACCGGGGCTGCTGCGGGGGCCGGCACCACTTCGGGGGCCTTGTCTTGGACGAGTAAAGGCGCGAGCAGGCCGATCAGTTCGTCTTTTCGCATCTTGGCCACCCCTGGGAGGCCCTGGCGTTCAGCGAGGGCCCGCAGGTCCTTGACGGTCATGCGCATCAACTGGTCAGGGGTCATGGCGACTTCCTTTCGATGAAGAGCCGGATGTGATCCGTCAGCAGGCGGTGCCGCTTGGCGTTGATGTCGATCCGGTCCAAAAGCCAGAGGACGGCGTCGAGATTGATCCCCACGCCCTTGGCATTTTCGGCCAGTACCCAGTCAATGACATCCAGATTCTCTCCCCCATCGCCGAGAAGTTCGGCAACTTGGTGGAGGATATGCAGCGGGACATGGAACTCCACTGTCGAACGGGCCAGCAGTCCAAAATCGGACTCTTCAAAAGCCCCCCAGCACCGCCAGCCATAGAGGTGTTCCATCAGCTTGGCGCGAACGTACCCCTTCCAGTAATGATCCAGCCAGTCGAGGAGGGCGGCGTCTCCGAGGTCTTGGTTAGCGCGCTCGCTTTCGATCCACTTGTGGCGCTCCATGGAGGCCAGGGCATGAGCCGTCAGGCTATGGACAACGATCCCGTCGTGCCGTTCCCAGTCGGCAGGAAGACGGCCTTCGGGAAGCTCCGAGAGGCGCAGACGGGATCCGTCGCCAGCCATTAGGGTTTCACAATATTCATGTTCTTGGCGATGACCACCAAGCCGGATTCCGTGACATGGAAGCGTTTGGCATCCTCGTCGCGGTTATAGCCGATCACGTCATTGGGGGGGATCCGGACGTGTTTGTCGATGATGCACCGGCGCAAGCGAGCCCCGCGGCCGACTTCGACATCGTCCATCAACACGCTGGAATGGACTTCAGCAAAGCTGTTGATGCGGCATTCGCGGCCAATGATCGAATCGATGACCGTCGAGCCGCTGATGATCGAGCCTTCGCAGACCACCGATTGGATGGCCTGACCGACACGACCTTCGCTGTTATGGACGAACTTGGCGGGCGGGAGCTGGATGGATTCCGCACGGATCGGCCATTGGGTGTTGTAGAGGTCGAGTTGGGGCATGACCGCCCGCAGGTCCATGCTTGCCTCATAATAGGCATCCAGGGTCCCCACGTCGCGCCAGTAGCAGTCGTCCTCGTGATTTCGGCTGCCCGGAATGCGATTCTTATGGAAATCAAAGGCAAACAGGCGCTTACCGCCGGCCAGGAGATTTGGCAGGACGTTCTTGCCAAAGTCGTGGCTGCTCTTGGGATCCTTGGCGTCGGCAATCAACGCTTCCGTCAAGGCAGCTCGATTGAAGAGATAATTGCCCATGCTGGCTAGGGCCAGGTCCGGGTGGCCGGGGATGGGCGTGGGATTTTTGGGCTTTTCCTGGAAGCCGGTGATGCGCCAGTTGGCATCGACTTGGATGACGCCGAATTCCGTGGCCTCGGCAATCGGCACCGGAATGGCGGCAATCGTGACGTCCGCCTCGGCAGAGGCGTGGAAGGCCGTCATGTCGTCGACGTTCATCTTGAAGATGTGATCGCCGCCGAAAATCGCCACCAGCTCCGGGTCGCGATCCTTGATGAGGTTGAGGTTTTGATAGATGGCATCGGCGGTGCCCTGGTACCAATGCTCGCCCGTGCGCTGCTGGGCGGGAACCGCCGTGATGAAGTGGGACCGCAGCATGGAGCCGATGTTCCACGTATCGTGGAGGTGCTCCATCAGGCTTTGGCTTTTGAACTGGGTCAGGACATAGATGCCGTAGATCCCTGAATTGATCAGGTTCGACAGCACAAAGTCGATGATCCGGTACTTGCCACCAAAGGGCACAGCCGGCTTGGCCCGGTCAGCGGTGAGGGGTTCCAGACGGGTGCCTTTGCCGCCCGCCATTACGAAAGCCAGGGTCTTGATGCGCATGGGAGTCCAGGGTTCTCGGAGTGACAGGTTACGTGGGACGGGGGAGGCGGCAAGTCCGTGAAAAACCGATTCTGTTTCTGCGACTCAACCGCGTTGGTGGAGGCGGCCTTGGGCTAATTCCAGGCGTCGGTCGGCTCGGGCGGCTACGAGGGGATCGTGGGTGACCAGGACTACAGCTGCCCCATCGGCCCGGGCCAGGTCGAGGAGCAGACCGAGCACCGTTTCCGCCGTCGCCGGATCGAGGTTGCCGGTCGGTTCATCGGCCAGCAGGAGCGCTGGGCGCGGCAATAGGGCTCGGCAGAGGGCGACCCGTTGGCGTTCGCCCCCGGAAAGCGTGGTCACGGACTGGGAGCCACGTCCGGCCAGGCCGACCCGGGCCAGCAGGTCATCGGCCCGAGGCCCGCCATCCACGATCCCCGCCGTCCGGGCACTCATCAGGATGTTTTCCCGGACCGTGAACTCCGGTAGGAGATGAAAGGCCTGGAAGACGAAGCCGATGCGCCGTGCCCGGTGCCCGGCGGCGGCGGCCGAAGTTAGGCCCGCCAGGTCCTGGCCATCAAGGCGGATCACGCCCGCGTCGGCCCGATCCAGAAGTCCCAGGCAGTGAAGGAGGGTGCTTTTGCCGGTTCCCGACTGACCCCGGATGGCCACCACTTCGCCGGCGGCCACCGCCAAGTCGACCCCCGTGAGGACCTCCAAGCCCGGATAGGACTTCTTCAACCCCAGGACTTCCAGCCTCATGCGCCCTCCCGCAGGATGTCGACCGGGACTACCCGGCTAGCGCGCCAGGCCGGGATGGCCACCGCCAGCAGGCCGACCACGGTCATGATGCCCATGAAAAAGAGGGGAATGAGGGGGTTATAGCTGGTGGGGGCCTCCGGCAGGTACATCACATCTTGGGGGAAGAGGGGGACGCCGAGGGCCTTCGATAGGGGGTTCAGGGCGGCCACGGCGCCCCAGCCCAGGGCCCACCCACACAGGCCGCCAAGGACACAGGCCGCCAGCCCGGCGAGGATGAAAGCCCCGGCGATGTCGCGGCGCCGGGCCCCGATGCCCAAGAGAACGCCGATGTCGTGGCGTTTCTCCGCCACCAGGGTGCTGAACACCGCGTAGACGATGAAGATGGCGATGGCCTGAATGGCCACCAGGACCAGGGCCATGATGTTGCGGCTGATTTCGAAGTTTTTGACCAGGTTACCCCGGCGGTCCATCCAGGTTTCGGCCCGCAGTCCGGCTCGGCCGTTGATCCGGTCGGCGACGGTACGGTCATCAGCACCGGGGGTGAGGGCGAGGCGGTACCCGCTGACCTGGGGTTCCCGGCCCTGGCGACTGTCAAAGCCCTGGAGGGTCTGGCCCAGGGCCAGGGGCATGAGGACGGCGTAGCGGTCAATTTCCATCAGGCCGGTGGCCAGGGTGTCGGAGACTTCCCCCGCTACCCGATTGCCCGCCGCCGAGGTCAGGGTCAGGCGCATGCCGAGACGAATGCCGCTGCCGTAGAGTAATTCACTGCCGGTCACCAGGCCCGGAATCGGTCGGGGTCGGGGTGGTAGGGGCAGGGGCAGACCCACGCCAAGGTCGAGGCCCGTCAGCACCAGATGATCCCGCCAAGCGGGGGTCAGGAAGCCCGTGCCCCGTTGAGAGGGCGTGAGAGGCGGAGCATCCAGGGCCGTCACCGGGGCACGGTGCAGGATGCCCGGGTGAAGACGTCCGAGGGCCTCATCCGCGCCCCAGTCGAGGGCGTCCACCAGGGCCGGCACTCCATCACCCTGGCGGTCATTGACCCGGGGCACCGCCAGGGCGTAGGCGGAGATGAAGGGGGCCAGGCCCCGGACGCCGTCAAGATCCAGGAGCATCTTTCGCACCCCGGGCCGGTCTGGCAGGGAGCCCCCCGTCCAACCGGCGCTGACGGTCACATCGCTTTCATTGGCCCTGGCCTGGCGGGCGGTGACTTCAACGAACCCTTGCACCACCGACAGAACCAGGATGGGAATGGCAACCGTGAGGGTGATGGCGGCGAAGGCCAACCACGCCGCGCGGCGTCGGCACAGATAACGCCAACCGAGGTGCCAGGCGAGCATGGGGCGGAGGTTGTCGGCCGGGGGCTCGGCCGCTCAAGGGCGGGGTGGCAGATCCTGAAGGTCCTTGGCCAAGCGTTCCCGCTCGGGGCCGAGGTCCAGGGGGCTGGGGCGGGTGAGGGTGATCCACGCTTGGCGGGCCTCGGCGGAGGTTTGGAGGTCCTTGACCTGGTAGCGGAAATCCAGGGCAACCCGGCGTCGGACGTCCTTCCACGGCATCCCTCCGTCCGGGATGGGCGGCAAAGCCTCCCACGAGCGGGGGGGCTGGCCGGTGGCCCGGATCACCGCCAAGCAGGCCTCGGCGGTCTGACGCCACACCTGGCGATCCCGCTCGACCTTGGCCACCACCGTGCCATTGGCGTGGGCCATGATGCCCTCCAGAGCCACGATCCCCAGGATGCCGAAGATCGCCAGGATCAGGAGGCGTTTGCCATCCATGGCGTCAGGCCCGGAGGGCAGCCAAGAAGGTGGCCGAGGCGGCCGGGGCGGCGGCGATGAAGGGCACCTTGCCGCCGGTGTAACCCGTCAGATCAAAGGGGAACACATCCCTCCCGTCCGCCGTGGTCAGGAGGCCCCCGGCTTCCAGGAGGATGGCCGCCGGTGCCGCCACATCCCACAGTTTTCCATTGAGGGTCACGGCGATATGGGCCGTCCCGGCCGCCACCTGGACGGTTTCCAGGGCCGAGGCCCCGAGCATCCGGATTTTCCAGTCGGTTTGGGTGAATAACCAGGTGGCCCATGGGGCGAGGCGGCCATCGATCATCAGATTGGCCGTCATCATGATGATGCTGCTGGGTCCCAGGGGGGCTGGGTTGGCCCGGATCGCCCGGGCCGGTTCATCGCCCCGGCCAAGAATCCAGGCCCCATGGCCCTGGGCGGCGGCATAGGTCTTGCCGGGAAAGAGGTCATGCACCACCCCCAGCACCGGTTGCCCCCGATCCAACAGCCCGATGCACACCGCGCAGTGTTCCAGGCCGGTAACGTAGTTATTGGTGCCGTCGATGGGGTCGATGACCCATACCCGTTGGCCGTGACGGGCGGCCTGGTTGGTGATGGCCGAGCCATCGTCATTTTCCTCGCCAATGATGCCGTCATCGGGGAAACGGCTTTTCAGGCCGTCGATGATCAGGGCCTGGCAGGCCCGGTCGGCGGCGGTCACGGCCTCGCTGCCGCGTTTTACCTGCCGTTCAACATGGCCCTGATGGACGAGGGCCAAGGCGCCCGCCCGGCGGGCGAGGTCGATAACGAAGGCGAGGTCGGGATGGTCCACGGTGGGCAGACCTTCGCCCCTACCAACGGCCGACAAGCGGGGATTGCGCCCCAACTCGGGATTGAAGACTCCGCCCCCCATGTCCACCACGACCGTCACCGCTGTCATCCTCGCCGCCGGCAAGGGCACCCGCATGAACTCGGACCTCGCGAAGGTCCTCCACCCGCTGGCCGGTCGGCCGTTGGTGATGCATGTGCTGGACACCTGCTTGGAACTGAAGGTGAACCAGAAGGTGGTGGTGGTCGGCCACCAGCGTGACGCCGTGGAGATGGCGGTGGCCCCTTGGCTGCCGACCTGCGTTCTTCAGGATCGCCAGCTGGGCACCGGCCACGCCGTCCTGGTTACCGAGAAGGCGGTCACCAGCGACCTGGTGCTGGTGCTGTGTGGGGACTGTCCCCTGACCCCGGCCACGCTGCTCATCGAACTAATTGCCAAGCACCTGGCCACCGGTGCCGCCTGCACCGGCGTGGCGGCGCGCATGGCCGATCCCACCGGCTACGGCCGGATGGTTACGGACGCCCAGGGCCGCCTGACCAAGATCGTCGAACACAAGGATGCCGACGAGGCGACCCGTCGGATTGACCTCATCAACAGCGGCATCTACGTCTTCAACCGCACCGACCTGTTCCGCTGCCTCAAGGCCGTGAAGCCAACCAATGCCCAGGGCGAATACTACCTGACGGACGTGGTCGGCATGCTGGTGGGCGAGGGCAAAGGCGTTGAACTGGTGGTCACGGACGACGTGGCCTCGGTCCTGGGGGTCAACACCCCCGCCGACCTGGCGACGGCCGAACGCCTGCGGGCCCAGCGGCTTGCCCCTGGTGCGGCCACCGCAGCCCACTAACCTCTTCCCCTTCACTTTTCACCCGCGCTCCGGCTTAACCCCGTCGCGCCTGCCCGTCAGGTACATTCCATGGCCATCAAGGTCCACTACGAGAAGACCGCCAAGCTGACCCCGCTGAAGAAGAGCACCGTCGCCATCATCGGCTACGGCAGCCAGGGCCACGCCCACGCCCAGAACCTGCGCGACAGCGGCGTCAAGGTCGTGGTCGGCGCCCATAACGCCAAGAGCGACACCGCCAAGCTGGCCAAGAAGCACGGCATGGAGGTCCTCAAGGTGGCCGACGCCGTCAAGGCCGCCGACGTCGTGATGTGCACCATCCCCGACGAGTTCTTCCCCGAGGCCTACGAGAAGGACATCGCTCCGAATCTCCGCCCCGGCATGATGCTGATGGTCGCCCACGGCTTCAACATCCACTTCGGCTTCGTGAAGCCCCCCAAGGACATCGACGTTGCCCTGATCGCCCCCAAGGGCCCCGGCCACACCGTCCGTTCCGAGTACCTCAAGGGCGGCGGCGTGCCCTGCCTGGTGGCCGTCCACCAGGATGCCACCGGCAAGGCCCTGAGCCGCGCCCTGGCCTATGGTAATGGCGTTGGCGGTGCCCGCGCTGGCATCATCGAGACGACCTTCCGTGACGAGACCGAGACCGACCTGTTCGGCGAGCAGGCTGTCCTGTGCGGCGGCCTGTCGGCCCTCGTCAAGGCTGGCTTCGAGACCCTCGTCGAGGCTGGTTACCCGCCCGAGATGGCCTACTTCGAGTGCATGCACGAAGTGAAGCTGATCGTCGACCTGATGTACCAGGGCGGCCTGAGCTACATGCGCTACAGCATCAGCAACACCGCTGAGTACGGCGACTACATCACCGGCCCCAAGATCGTCACGCCCAAGACGAAGGCCGAGATGAAGAAGATCCTGAAGGACATCCAGTCCGGCAAGTTCGCCAAGGCCTTCCGCGCCGAGTGCGCCGCTGGCAAGCCGAACATGACCAAGTGGCGCAAGGATGAGCCCAAGCACCAGATCGAAGAGACCGGTCGCAAGCTCCGCAAGATGATGAAGTGGATCGACTCGAAGGAGACCCAGAAGTAATTCTGGCGATCACGAGACGAATCGCACGGGGGACGCCAATCGGCGTCCCCCGTGTCATTTACGGCTGCGGCACCGGCTTGACCCGGGTAGTATCGTAGCCCTGGGCCTGGGCCCGGGCGAGGATCCCGGTGTAAACGGGGGCCTCCAGTTTCCGTTCCCGGGCCAGGATCCAGAAATAGTCCCGGGATGGATGGCCAATGGCGGCCCAGCGATAATCGGGATCGAGGTCGATGATTAGGTAGTCGACGGAGAACGGCCACAGGAAGCGCACCTTCCAGCGGGCGGTGTCGGCCGGATCTGGCAGCCAGGCCACCCCATCCCACTGCTCTTCGGGGGCGTCGAAGGAGCCCCGCCGAAACAGGTAGGTGTTTTCAAAACGGCCGTCCGGTCGTTTGGCGTAGCGATCCGCCGTGGCGACCTTGCCGTCCTCAAGGAAGTACGGGATGTTGGCGATCACGTACCAGGTGCCCAGATAGCGGTCGAGGTCCACGTGGGGCACCGTGACCAGGGGTGGGCGGGCTGGGGCGCATCCCGTCAGCAGGGTGCCAAGGAGAGCAAGCAGGGGAACGGTGAGGCGCATGGAGTGATCATCGCTATCGTTTGGTTCAAAGAATAGTCTTTTAAACGGTCATGATGGGACGCGATCCAACGATGGGCGCACCATGCGGACGTCTCCTGGTCCACGGGGACGGGGAAAGGGAGATCGTCACAGGCCCAGGTCTGACAGTCCCGGATGGTCGTCGGGCCGCCGTCCGAGGGGCCAGTGGAAGCGACGCTGGTCCTCGGTGATCGCCACATCGTTGATGGAGGCGTGCCGCCGGGCCATGAAGCCCTGGTCATCAAATTCCCAGTTTTCGTTACCGTAGGACCGCCACCACTGCCCTGTCTCATCGTGCCATTCATAGGCAAAGCGCACGGCGATGCGGTTACCGCTGGTGGCCCACACCTCCTTGATCAGGCGGTAGTCCTGCTCCTTGGCCCATTTGCGGGTCAGGAAGGTGGCGATCTCGTCTCGTCCGGACAGAAATTCACTCCGGTTTCGCCACCGGGAATCTGGAGTGTAGGCCAGGGCCACCCGCTGGGGATCCCGGGAATTCCAGGCATCTTCGGCGGCGCGGGCCTTGCGGGCGGCGGTCTCCAAGGTGTAGGGCGGAAATGGCGGGCGGGGGGCGTCAGTCATGGTGGGTATGTCATTCCTAGACTGGTCGGTCTGTAAACCTAGAATTCCGGTCCAGGAATCCCATGGCCCGTCCCCCCACCGATGCCCGTGACCGCCTGCTAGTCGCCGCAGCCCGCCTGTTTTACGCCCAGGGCATTGCCGCCACCGGCATCGACGAGGTGCTGCGCGAGGCCGGCGTGGCGAAGATGACGCTCTATCATCATTTCGGATCCAAGGAGGGCCTGGCCGTAGCCTTTCTGGAATGGCGACATAACGCATGGATGACTCGGTTTCATGCCCATCTTGAGCAGGCAGCCCCGGGTTTGGTGGGGCTCGCGGATGCCCTGGAACCCTGGTTCCGGGACGGCGACTTCCGCGGCTGTGCCTTCATCAATACCGTCTGTGAGGGCCGTTCGGCTCCGGTCCTGGTGGAGGCCGCCCGGCGCCACAAGGAGGACCTGCGGATGGTGGTGCAGGGTCGATGTCCGCCACGGGCGGCGTCCGGCCTTGCCGACGAGGCCCTGATCATCATCGAGGGTGCCATCATTCGTCGGCAGATGACCGGCGATCCCGAGGTTATCGCGGTCGTCCGGCGGCTCCTGGGTCGCTTGGTGGTTCCTTCCTGATGAACGGCGTCGGCCCAGGGGCGAATCACCCGCCGTGCTGCCGCCGGTAGGTGGCCGGGGGGGTGCCTACCAGCCGGGTGAAAACGCGGGTGAAGTGAAAACGGTTGGCAAACCCACAAGCCCGACTGATGGCTTCGAGGCCCTCATCGCTGTGGAGGAGGCGATCGGCGGCCTGGGCGATACGTCGTTCCTGGAGCCACCGCATCACCGGCTTGCCGGTGGCGGCCTGGAAGCGGCGGGCGAAGTGATCCTCGCTGAGGCCGCTGGGATGGGCCAGGACGGCGATCGTCAGGGGCTCCGCAAGGCGTTGGTCGATGGTCCGCAGGGCCAGAGCCACCGCCAGGTCGCCCTGGGGCCGCTCCAATTCCGCCAGGGCCTGGCGGTCGACCTGCTCCAGGCCACGCGCCAGAGCCCAGGCCGTGGCGCTCTGGACCCGCAGGTGCCAGCCCGCCTGCCCCGGGTCATCCCCGGCCAGGGTATCCAACATGTCGGTTAATACGCCGTCCTCCGGCAGCAGGAGGGGGTCGGGGCAGACCCGGCGGATCCAGGCATCCGGCAGGCCCGGGGTTTCAAAGTGGACGTAGAAATGCCGTACGGGATTGATGCAGGTGCCGTGGGCGTCGCACCACGCCGGTACCAACACCGCCTGCCGAGGAGCGAGGGGCACCCGTCGCTTGGCATTGGCCACCGAAGCCCCGGGATCGCGGTTGAAATACAGCCGCCAAAAGGGATCGCACAGGCGCCAACCCCACTTCTGGTCAATGACCAGCAAACTGGCGAGCAACACGCGGCAGGCCGGGGATGCGCTGGACATGCCACGGAATATCACGCTCGTGGATACAAATGAAGCGCCGTCAGGCATAGCGGAGGGTGGGTGGGTGTTAGAGTCCTCAGATCCCCTTGAAAGGACTATCCCCATGGCCTTCATCCAGAAGCCCACTTCCGACCGCTCCGTGACCATCGGCCTGTTCGCCCCCTGCGACCCGCGCATCGACGACGCGGCCCGCGAACGCGCCATGAACATCTGCGTCATGACCGGCAAAATCCTGCAGGCCATCACGCTGCCCGGCCTGTTCGCCGGCAAGCGCGAGAAGCCCGGCATCTATGTCGCCAGCAAGGTCATCCAGAACGAGGCCGATGCCGACTCCGTGGCCGCCGAGTTCAAGAAGAACGGCGTCGAGGTCATCGCCATCGTTCCCGATACCTGGTTCTACCCCGGCAAGACCGCCATCGCCCTGACCAGCCACGTCCCCGCCGCCCCGATCTGCTGCATCGCCGGCAACAACGCCCCCAAGCCGGGCGTGGTCGGTGTGGATGCCGTGGTCGGTGCCTACTCTCAGACCGGCCGCCTGTGCCACGCCGTGATCGGTAACATGCCCGAGTACGGCCAGAACCCGGATTTTGACGACAAGTCCAAGGCCGAAATCGTCGACCTGGTGTGGGCCATGGTCGCCGCCCAGTGGCTCAAGGGCAAGCGCATCGTCGCCTGCGATACCGATTCCATGCAGATGGAAACGGCCCTCAACCACGTCCACGCCACCCGCAAGTTCCTGGGTGTCGAGTCCGTGCGCGAATCGATGAAGCTGTTCGCCGACATGATCAACAAGGGCGGCGGCTACGACCACAAGGAGCTCAAGGAGCTCTACAAGTGGACCGTCGATGTGCAGTGGAAGGGCAAGATCTATCCCGACGTCGAAGGCATCTGCGCCGACAAGTCGCCGATCTATTCGAACCCCGGCAAGGTGAAGCCCAAGGCCCTCACCGCCGAGCATAAGGCCAAGCTCGAAGAAGAGCTGAAGCTGTACCTCATCCTCCGCAATTACATGCAGTCGATGAACGCCATCGGCGGCGGCTGGACCAGCCAGCTGGCTTGGGGCAGCGACAAGAACGGCACGCCCATGGCCTGCGCCGACATCGCCGAAGCCCTGTTCAACAGCACCTTCGACCACACCGGCAAGAAGTGCGCCGTGCCCTTCGCCACCGAGAACGACATCCAGGGTCTGCTGACCATGACCGCCTACTCTGCCCTCACGGGTGGCGAGCCGGTCCTGTTCGCCGACTACCGCAAGGTGTACGAGCCCTGGGAGATCCAGAAGAAGGCCGATGAACTCGGCATCAAACTGGACCCCAAGGCCGCCTACATGCTGCGCGGCACCATCGACATGGACAACTCCGGTTCCGGCTCCCTGGACTGGTGCAAGGACTCCTACCTGTTCGAGGTTTATAAGCACTACTTCCCCGGCGGCGGTTTCTCCACCGGTTACGTCTCCCCCGGGGGCCTGCAGTGCCAGGCCGGTCGTCTGGCCTACTCGGACCTCACTGGCATGTTCACCATGATCAGCGGCGAGGCGGAGTCCGTCGAGCTGCCGATGCCCATCGCCGAGTCGTTCTGCCACGCCTCGTCGTACTCCTGGCCCCACACCTGGATCACCTTCAAGCACGTGCCCGCCAGCATCACCAAGTACGGCTGCCCGGCGAACCACATGCACATGGTCCAAAAGCTGCCCACCCGCCGTTGGCAGTACTTCAGCGATTACACCAACATCCTGAACTTTAAGTGGGAAGGCGCCCCCGTCTTCACCGAGAACGTCGACCGCATGGAGCCCATGCTGTACCGCATCTCCGGTGGCGAGACGCTCAGCAAGATGAAGGTCTCTGGCCGCCTCTGAGCCACGGCTCCAGGAGTGATGGAACGTCAACGCCCTCCGTGGTTCACGGAGGGCGTTGGCGTTTTGGAGTGCTGGAGCTGCTTAGGGCAGGATCTGGGGATTGATGATGCTCACCACCACCTGGTTGGTGGTCTGGTCGTAGCGGTCCGTCAGGTTGCGGACACTCCCATCGCACATCACGTAGGCACGCTTCCCGCGGTGAAAATCGGAGGTGGCCCCTCCGGGCGTTTGGGGCGTTCCGGTCCCAATCGTGATCGGGCCATTGGCGGTCATCAGGGTGCTGCCCCACTGGTAAGTGTACTGGTACTTCACCGTCGCTGCTGACGCCGAAATGCCCGTTTGGATGATAACGGCGTGGGATTGTTGACTGCTTTCGTAGTACCCCTCCCCCAAGAACAGCCGGGAGGAGGTGTTGGTCACCTGACTCCAGCGGAATTGGGTGAAATTGGCGGTTAACTGCGCCCCGGTGGTCGAGTCGCAGGAGGTGCTGGAGTCCTGGCGGCCAAAGGTGGTGCCGGTGGAATTGCCATGGCTGGCAACCAGGAGGGGATTGCGCACATAACCCCAGGCCCGGACGTTGCCAACGCTGGTGTCCGACCAGTCCATCAAGCCGGGGTAGCGCTTCAGGAAGGGTTTGCAGATGGCGATTTCTGGCACGATTTCCCGGTTGGTGCTCGCCCCGTAGCCCGTGCGATCGGCGTAACTGGCAACGAAGTAACTCCAGGGCAGTTCTACCGTGGGGCGGTTGGTAAACGCCATGGCGCTGGGGGCGATGAGGCCCTTATGGTCCTGAGAATACCCGATGTTGGCGAGATAGGCCTGTCGCAGGTTGTTCTTGCAGTACACCGCATCGGCACTGGCCCGGATGCTGCCGAGGACGGGCATCAACAGGCCCGCGATGACGCCGATCACGGCCATCGCCACCAAGAGCTCAATGAGGGAGAAGCCTTGGCCCCATCGGGGGCTCAAGCCGGAACGCGCGCAGAGGATCATGCCCCCATGATCGGGGACGGTCAGGCGCCCATGGGTGGTCTTCCGACAGCGTCACCTCAAAATGCGCCATGATAACAGGTTATAATAATGTATAACAAGTTATACATTGAATGGATGGTCTGACCGGAGGCCACGCCCCTGGCCATGCCTCACGACCCGTGGTGGTCCCGGTAGCGGCTGGGGGTCAGGCCGCAGTGGGCCTTAAAGATGGCGGTGAAATGGGTCGGACTTCCGAACCCGGCGCGCCGGGAAATGTCCGTGATCGCGAGGTCGGAGGTGGTGAGCAGGATCTTGGCCTGATCCAAGCGGACCCGTTGAATCTCGGCCAGGATGGTTCGACCGAGGACCTGGATGAAGCGGCGTTCGAGGGTCCGCCGGGGGATGCGCAGGCGACGGGTCAGGACTTCCACCGTTAAGTCCCGTCCGGCGCAGGCGGCGATGGTCGTCACGGCCTCCCGCACCAGGGGATCGGCTAGTAAGGTCAGGTCTGTTGAGGCCCGGGCCATCACCCCGGTCGGGGCGATTTCGACGACCCGGGGCCCGGCATCGCCCACCAAGAGGCGGATCAACATCCAGGTCGCTTCCTGGCCAATGTGGCGGGCGCTCACCTGGACGCTGCTCAGGGGAATGTGAATCAGGCCCCCGACCAGAGGGTCATCGTCTGCCCCCAGAAGGGCGATGTCCTCGGGGATGCGGAGACCGGCCTGGCGGGCCAATTCAGCCACCTGCCAGGCCAGGTAGTCGTTGGCGGCCAGGATTCCCACGGGGCTAGGCAGGGATCGCAGCCAAGTCAGGACGGCGCCCTCCTCGGGGGGGCGGTCATCCTGGCCTGGGGCCGGTCGGCGGCCTCCGCCGTGCCGCAGGAGAGGCAGGCCAAGTTCCGCCAGCCGTTCCTGGAACCCCAGGCCCCGGGCATCGCTGAAGGGTTGGCCGGGCCAACCAATGAAAGCCAGGAAGTGCAGCCCCCGCTCGTGGAAATGATCGGCTGCCAGACGACCGATCCGGTGATGGTCCGGGCCGACCTGGGGGAGGTGCGGCGCGACATGGCGGTTGCCGAGGTGGACCACCGGCATCGGCAAGGCCTCCAGCAGGCGTCCCACCTGGCGGTCCGGGGCCGAGGCGAACACCCCGTCCGGCCGCCACTCCTGCAGTCGCGCCAACCCGGCGGCGGTCGGAGGCAAGTGGTGGAAGATCCACTCCTCGCCGTGGGCCGTGGCAGTTTCCCGCACGCCCAGCAGGCAGCGCTGCAGGTAGTGGTGCCCCAGATTCAGGCACAGGGCGATGCGTTTCATGGGCGACAAGCCTCGGAAATTCCGCCCCAAAGGCGATCTGCGGGGGTAGGCGGGTGTCGGACGTGTTTCAATTCCTGGTCGTTCCCCGAGGACTGCTGCCGGTGGTCTGCTTCCAGACCTTTGACAGGTGGAACGCATCGGAAAAACCCGTGGCGTCGGCGATCTGGGAGAGGGTCAGTTCCTGCCGGACCAAAAGTCGACCCACGGCCTCCAGGCGGCAGCGCCGGCGAAAGGCGGCCGGAGTTTCGCCAACGGCCCGGCGGAAAGCCCGGCGAAAGCCATCGTCACTCAAACCCGCACGCCGGGCAATGGCGGGCATGGATAATCCCGCACCTGGCTGACCCAGGTCATGGCGCGCCTGGACTAACCAAGCGGGGTCACCATTCCCTGGCCTGAGAGCGGCCAAATCCGCCAGCAAGGCATGGAGGGTCCCCACCCGTCGACAGGCGGCCGTCAGATGTGGAGGTGGACGCAGGAGGCGTTCCCATCTCCGAATCCAGGGTTGGGGATCTCCGACCGACCACACGGGTAGCCGTTGGTCCAATCCATGGCGATACCAGAGGTCGCCGATGGGCCCGGTGAAGGTCACAAAAAGCTCGTGCCAGACATCCCCTGCCTCGGGACCATAACGATGGGGATGGTCC
>CAIUVD010000082.1 GCA_903902515.1 uncultured Planctomycetota bacterium
ATCACATCATTGATGGACGTGCTGCCAAGGAATAGGGGTCGTCGATCTCCCTCCGTATGTATGGGGTCAGGGCTTCCGGGTCAGGACCAGGCGCTTGCGGGCCAGGTCGATGCGGGCGCCCGTGGCCGTCAGAAAATCGCAGCCGAGGAGGCCGATAGCTTCGGTGTTACAATCCGGGAGGACCACGAGGTCCGTGGCCCGGTAGGTGATGCCGCCGACGACGAAGCGGGCCCGGCGCACGACCTCGCGGATGCGCTGGGGGCCGGCCGCCGTGTGGGCGGTCATGCGGACCTTGCGGAAGCGGTAGGAGTGCTGGGCGACCTGGGCCGGGAACAGGCAGGTCACGGAGGACCCGGAGTCGATCAGCAACAAGCCCCGGTGGCCGTCGATGGAGCCCCGGCAGGCCAGGGTGCCACCCGAGATGATCAGGGGCAGACTGACCTCGGCCTGAACCAGACCGGCGACCAAGAGGAGCAGAAGCAGGGCTCGCCGCATGGGCGGGCAGCGTCTCAGACGATGGCCGTCGACAAGGCCTCGTCGCGGTGACGGGGTTCCACCAGCAGGCCCTCGGGGCTGAGGGCGGTTTTGATGGTCAGCACCGGACGGAAGGACTGCACCGGGCCAAAAATAGTGGCGAAGGCGGCGTCGGCGGCGTCCCGGCCGCAGGCCAAACGGACGAAGCCCATGGGGATGGCGGTGCCCGATGGGTCGAAAATCCACCAGCGGTCGCCGAGGAAGACCTCGACGTAGGCGTGGAAATCCGTGGGGCCCAGGGCGGGGTCGGCTCCGTAGTCGATGCCGGTGGTGAAACGGGCGGGGATGTTCACGGCCCGGCACAGGGCGATCATCAGGTGGGCGAAATCGCGGCACACGCCCACGCCGTCCGTCAGGGTCTCGATGGCCCCGGTGTAACTGTTGGAGGTGTTCATGACGAAGCGGACCTTGCGGCGCACCCAGTCACGGATCGCCAGGACCCGGCCATATCCCTGGGGCAGATTGCCGAATTCCGTATTGGCCAGGGCCTGGAGCCGGTCGCTCGGGCAATACCGGCTGGGGTAGAGGTAGGGAAGCACCGCCGGTGGCAGGTCCCGGGCGTGGACTTCCGCAAGGCGTGTTGGGTCGTGCCACACCTGATGCAGGTCGATGGTCGCCTGGTAGGCCAGGGTGAAGGGCCCTGGGTTGGCATGGACCCGCAAAAGCCGATTGGCCGTCAGGGGATCGACGTCGATGCGGGGCTCACGTCCGCCAAGGTCGAGGGATTCCGTGACCACCGTCTGCTGGTCCGTGAGGGCCGCTAACAAGTAGAAGATGAAATCTCCGCCGGGATTACCGACCTGATACGGGAGGGTGATGGTCAAACGGAGACGCACGACCGTGCGGGGCAGGGGAGCGATCACGAACGGGCCAACCTCGGGGAAAGAACCATGTGGAACATCTTGGTCAATGGGAACGGTTGCGGAAGGACAGTCCCCCGGCGGGGAGTGCTGGATCCTTTAACAAACGGGGCCGGGGAAGCGCCAGGCGAGGAGGCGGCTACGTTTATTGCCCTGGGCCATGGGCAGGACCTCGACCTGGGCCCGGTGGCCCGCCAGGGCGGCGCGCAGGGGTGGCAGATGGGCGTCCTGGGATACCAGGGTCGTAAACCACCGGGCTGCCTGGGGCCGGGCGGCGCTTTCGTCGATCAGCCGGCCGATGAACCCGAGTTCGCCCCCGGCGCACCACAGTTCCGGGGCCTGGCCACCGAAATTGAGCACCGGGGGGCCCCCACGCCCGTGGCCGAGGTTTTGGAGTTTCCGGCGGGTACCGGCGGCGGCCTGGCCCGCAGAGACGTGGAAGGGCGGATTGCAGATGACCGCGGTGACCGTTTCCTCGGCCCCGAGGATGCCCTCCAAGAGGGCCATGGGTCGGGCCTGGAAGCGCAGGTCGATGACCGCCGCCAGATCGGGATTGGCGGCCAAGATCCGGCGACCATGGACCAGGGCCTCGGGCACGATCTCACTGCCGATGAAGGACCAGCCGTACTCCCGGTGACCGATCAGGGGGTAAATGAGGTTGGCGCCAACCCCGAGGTCGAGGATCCGCACCGTCGGTCCCCGGGGGATCACGCCGCCGGCACCCCGGGCCAAAAGATCGGCCAGGACATGGAGGTAATCGGCCCGGCCGGGCACCGGCGGGCAGAGGAACCCCGGCGGCAGGTCCCACTGGCGAACCCCATAATCCACCCGCAGGAGGGCGGTGTTGAGGGCCAGGACCGCCCGGGGATCGGCGAAATCGACGGTGGCCTCCCCCGTGGGGGTACGGATCACAAAGGGGCGCAGGGCGGGGTAGGCCGTCACGAGGCGCGGCAGTTCGTACCCCCGGCGATGGCGGTTGCGGGCATGGAGACCGGGCTTCACGGTCCGGGGTCTGGCGGGCATGGGCGGCACCCTAGGGCCGCGACCCGGGGAGCCATGGCCGAGCGGGGCAATCGACAGGGCCGGGAAGGGCGTACCCTCCGGCCCCATGTCGAACCTCCTGAAGACCGTCCTGTTCGGCCACCTCCTGCTTCTTATGGGGTGCGCCGCCCGAGCTCCCCAACCCCCTCCGGGCCTCACGGTGGACTGGGCCCGCTACGCCGGGACCTGGCATGAACTGGCCCGCTATGACCACGGTTTCGAGCGCGGTTTAGTGGCCGTCACGGCCACCTACACGGCCCTGCCCGAGGGCCAGATCGGCGTCGTCAATGCGGGGCGGAAGGAGACCCTTGATGGCCCCCGCAAGCAGGCCACGGCCTCGGCCGAGGTCACCGGGCCGGCCACCCTGGCCGTGACCTTCTTCTGGCCATTTTCTGGGGATTACCGGGTGCTGGCCCTGGATCCCGCCTACCGCTGGGCGGTGGTCGGCTCCTCGACCCGGGCCTACCTGTGGTTCCTCCACCGCCAACCCCAGGCCCCGGCTGCCGACTGGACCGCGATGGAAGCCGCCGCCGTCGCCGCGGGATTTGACCTCACCCCCCTCCTCCGCGTGGCCCAGCCGGCCGCGCCCTGATCCGAAAGCACGCCCATGCGTCTGCTCCT
This sequence comes from uncultured Planctomycetota bacterium, assembly GCA_903902515.1. GTDB lineage: Bacteria > Planctomycetota > UBA11346 > UBA11346 > UBA11346 > CAIUVD01. Next base: position 3,057 of record CAIUVD010000082.1, read on the forward strand.
CCTCGTCCTCCTCGCCACCGTCGCCAGCGCCGTCGACATTCGGGAAGCCCCCGTGACCGTCACCGAGGGCGGCGTGACCCTCACGGGCCGGGCCTTCACCCCCGTGGGTGACGGCCCCCGGGCCGGCGTGCTGGTGGTCCATGAATGGTGGGGCCGCAACCCCTACGCCGACCGCCGGGCCCGGGAACTGGCCCTGGAAGGCTATGCCACCATCGCCGTGGACCTTTACGGCCAGGCCCCCAGCGACGACTTCCCGACCGCCGTCCAACGCTCCACGCCCTTTTACCAGGACCCCGCCCAGTTCGTCCGCCGTCTGGAGCCCTTCCTCGCCGCCCTCAAGGCCACGCCCGGGGTTGATGGCCAACGGCTCGCCGCCATCGGCTACTGCTTCGGCGGGTCCGCCGTGCTCCAGGCTGCTCGGTCGGGGATGGACCTGAAGGCCGTCGTCGCCTTCCACCCGGGTCTCAAGACCGGGGCCCCGGCAACTGCTGCCCCCAAGGCCCGTATCCTGGTCTGTCACGGCGGCGCCGACCCCTTCGTGCCCCCGGCGGATGTGGCGGCCTTCTTCCAGGAAATGACCGCCGTCAAGGCCGACTGGTCGATGGAAGTCTACGGATCTGCCGTCCACGCGTTCTCGAACCCTGCGGCGGGTCAGGGCGTGACCAACGTCCCCGAGGGCGTGCCCTTTAGCCAGGCGGTCCGCCACGATGCTCAGGCGGAAATCGCCAGCGGCGCGGCCATGCGGACGTTTTTGGCCGATTCGCTTCGGTGAAGCTCCATAAAGCCGTCAGCGATTTGATTTTTTTCGAACAGGAGGGAGTTGACGTCCGAGGAGGGTGGGCAGGGCGTCGGAACCGGTTTGGGAACCATCGGACCCGTCCGATGGTCCTGACCCGATGAGGGATCAGGCCCTCCGGGATTGGCCCTCGTCGAGCGGGACGTAGACTGCGTGGGCACCTCCTTCCGAGAGCCCCCGTGAACTACGACCACCTCGCTCAACTTCACGACCTGCGGCAGCGTGAGGCCATCACCGAGGAGGAATATCTGCGGGAAAAACAGAAACTCCTCGCAGCCACCCCCCGCTACTGGGGGATGGATGAACGAACCTGCGGCATGGTCCTCCACCTGTCGCAACTGCTGAGCTTCGTCCTCCCGCCCCTCGGCCTGGTGGCTCCCATCGTCATCTGGGCCGTGTTCAAGGACCGAAGCCCGTTCCTTGCCGCCCAAGGTCGTCAGGCCATCAACTGGATCATCACCAGCACGATCGCGGCGATCGTCCTGATCCCCCTGTGCTTCATCCTCATCGGCATTCCCCTGCTCTTGGCCCTGGGTCTCGCCTCGGTGGTGTTTTGCATCATCGCCGGGGTCAAGGCCATGGACGGTCAGGTCTGGAGGTATCCTCTGAGTTTCCGCATCCTGTCGTGAGGACCTGGGTCGTGATGATCCCCCTCCTACCGAAATCGCTGCGGACCCAACACGCACGCACCACCGACCCCAGGGGATTCCCATCGTTGCACCCCTCCCTCTTGGGCGAACATGGCGGGATGCTTGGCGTCCCCCCCCACCGCAATGCGCTGAACCGCAGCATGCTCCAGCCGATGTCAGGACGGACCTGATGCGGACGCTGGTTCATCCCGGCCCCCTGGTGGCCGGCCTCCTGCGCATCGAGGGCGATGAGGCCCACCATGGCCGCAGCGTCCTGCGCCTGGACGTTGGGGACCGGTTACGTCTGGCGGATGGCGCCGGGCAGGCCGCTGAAGGGGTGATCACCGCCGTCGGTCGCCACCACCTGGAGATCCAGGCCGAGGTCCCGGTGGCGGTCGAGGACGGCCCCGCGCGGCTGATCACCGTCGCCCTGGCCCCGCCCAAGGGCGACCGCCTGGCCGACACCGTGCGCGGCCTGACGGAACTCGGGGTGGGGACCATCCAACTCCTCAAAACCGAACGGGGGGAGCGCCTGCCGTCCTCCCTCGACCGCCTGGAACGCATTGCCGCCGAGGCCCTGAAACAGTGTCGGCGCGGCTGCCTGCCCCACCTGGCCCCGCCGATCCCGGTAGCCGACCTGGCCCTGCGGGGCGGGACGACGATCCTTCTCGATCCCGCGGGGGGCCCGGCCCATCCCGGTCCTCCGGCCCCGGTGACCCTGGTCATCGGGCCCGAGGGCGGCCTGACCGACGAGGAAATCGCCACCTTGACCACCGCCGGGGCCGGCCGCGTCCGCCTGGCCCGCCCGATTCTGCGTATTGAAACCGCCGCCCTTGCCGCAGCTGCGGTCTGGACCTCCGCCTGGGAACTTCCGTGAGCGATACCACCCTGACTTCCGCCCCCATCGACCCCAAGCCCCGCTGGTGGCAGGTGACCGTCACCGATCCCGGCTGCCGGACGGATGTCCGTCTGGGGGGCCTGTTGGTGATGGGATCCGTCTTCCTGTGGCTGTTTGCCGGCCCATCCCTGTCGGCCAAGTTCCTGATGCTGGGGGCGGTGCTGTTGTTGTGGGGCGTCCCGGCCCAGGCGTTCCAGGCCCGCAAGGGCCGGCCCGGCTACCCCTGGAAAATGGGCCTGGCCTTCGCGCTCCTCGGCCTGGCCATGACCCCGGACCTGCGCTACCGCGAGGAACCCGGCGGCCCCCTCGGGGTCCAGATTATGGCCCCGGCCCTGGCGGTTGCCGGCCTGTGGATCTTAGCCTGGTGGCCCCTGGCCCGTCGTCGCGTCGTGGAGGACGCATGAAGCCCGCCGGACTGATCGCCGTGGCGGGATCCACGATCACCGTCCTGGCCCTGGCGGGGGCCTGGTGGCAGTCCTCCGCCGCCGACGAGGCCCTGGCCGCCGCCGCCCAGGCCCACACGGAACTGAGCCGCCTGGGGGGCCCGGAACCAGCCCTCGTGACCCAGGCCGAGGAGGACGCCAAACGCCAGACCGATACCCTGGCCGAAGCCGCCGTCCTGGCGCAACCCCTGCCGGAAGCCTACCGGGCCACGGACCTGGCCTCGGCCGCCAAGCGGGTCCGGGATGATCTGGAAGCTCTGCGCTTGCGGGCCGACCGCCTGAGCATCTCGCTCCCGAAGGCCCTCCCCTACGAGGGTGGCCTCGACAGCGACCCGGATGTCCGGGCGGTCCAATTGGCCTTCCTGGCCCTGATCCGCCAATCCGTTGACCATCTGCTGGATGCGGGGATCGCCCAGGTGTCGCGGTTGGAAACCAGCCGTGCGTGGTCGGATCCTTCGGGCACCTTCGCCTGCTTCGCCATTGATATCGCGGCCGATGGCAGTCCCGCGTCGATCCAAAGCCTGCTGATGGACCTCCAACGGCCGACCGCAGGCCTCGGCCTGGCCAAGGTCGCCCTGGAGAGTGACAAAACCGGTGCCATTCAGCGTCTTCAGGCCACCATCACCCTGCTGACCACCAATCAGCCGGAATGGAAACTCCAGCCCGAGGCCCTGCCCAAGGCTGGGCCCGCCAAGACCACCAAAGGCCTGGGAGCCGGACGATGAACCTCCACCAGCTCGCCACGCCGGCGGTCCTCGTAGCCGGCCTCGCCACCCTGGCCATTGGCCTGACGACGGCCGGTCCGACCGGCCCGACGGATGCCCGCACCGCCAAAACCACCCGCCCCGTCCTGCTGGAGGCCCAGCGGGCCCTGGGCCCGGTGGTGGCCGGCACCACCTGGACCAGCGACCCCTTCACCATGAATCGCCTCGGCGAACGGCACGGCGCCAGCCTGCCCTTTCCCCCGCCGCCGCCCGTGACCCTTCCACCCTTGCCGACCATGCCGTTCCGCCAGGTTCCGGCCACGAGCCCCTGAGGACGATGCCATGATCCTGCGTCCCCTGGCCCTGTCCCTGCTCGTCTTCGCCGCCTTCGGTGAGGATCGGGTTCCCTTGACGTCCATCCCCTACGACACCGTGACCCTGACCAACGGGGAGAATCTCAAGGGCACGGTGGTTGAGCGCCTTTCCAATGGCGCCGTGCGTTTCCAAATGGTCGGTCGGCAGGCCACCGTGGTCGAGAAGGACCTGATCGTCCGGATCGACGACCACCTGACCCTGGCCGAAGCCGTGGGCCGTCGCGCCCGCCAGGCCCTGGCGGCCGGCGACCTGGCGGATTTGCAGCGGACCCTGCGTTTCGCCATCGAAGCGACGGATCCGCCTCCCAGGACCCTCAAGCCCGGGGAACAGGCGGCCTCCACGGCCCTTGAGGTCCGAACCGCCGCCGCGACCGTCGCCGCCCTGGCCCTCGACCGCAAGCCAACCCCGGAACTCGCAGCGTCCGCGGTAACCCTTTACCAGGCTATGGGCCAGCCGGAGGCCGCCCTGGCCGCCGCCGATCGTGGGCTGGTGGCGGATCCTAATTGGACGACCGGCTACGAGATCCAGGCCAAGATCCTCCAGGCTGCCGGCGATCAGGCGCGCATGGCCCGCCTGGTGGACCGCTGGCTGCAGCGTCAACCCACCGCCTTTTTGGCCAACCGATTCCGCGCCTCCATGGCGGAGTCGACCGGTGATCTCAAAGCCGCCGGGGAGTCGTGGCGAAAGGGTTGGGACCTGCACCAGGATCCCGAATCCGCCCTTGGCGCGATTCGAACGGCTATCGGGCGCGGCGATACCAACGAAGCCCTCCGGGTTGCCAAGGCCCTGGGTACCTCCGGCAAGGGTGGTAACGCCGGAATCGCTTGGCTGGGCATTGCCCAGCTCTCGGCCGGAGAAGCGGAGCGCGCCGCCCCCCTGCTGCTGACCGCCTCCCAAGCCACGGACCTCGACCCCGCCACCCTCCAGGCGGTGCGCTGGAATCTGGGCGTTTTGGCGCTCGGTCAGGGTCAAGACGCCACCGCCCAACAGTGGTTCGACCTGACCCCCCACGCGGACCTGGCCAAGGCTTGGCGGACCCGCAAGCCCCTGCCCACCAACCTTCCGGCTTCCATGGCGGGGTTCGCCAAGGACTACCAAACCGCGATCGACCTGGAAAACCGACGTTATGCCCCGGCACTCAAGGCCCTAGATGGGGACGATCGCCCCCGGGCGGTGTTCCTGACCCACCTCGCCGCCCTCCTCAAGACCCAAGGCAGCCCAGCCGCCATCAACGCCGTGGCCGCCACCGCCACCCTGGAAGCCCGCCGGTGGCAAGCCTACGGCCACTTGGTGGCCGAGCGCGACCGGGAGGCCGAAGAGGCCCTCAAGACCCTCCCCGAGGACGATGGCTGGGCCCTGTGCTGCCGGATCTGGATGGCCTCCAACCGCAAGGACGACACCACCGCCCGCGCCCTGTTGGCTCGCCTAAGCAAGGCCAAGGACGTGCCCGCGGCCTACGCCGAACGCTTAATGAATGAATTTGCTGCGGCCCAGGACGAAATTGCCGTCGAAGGCTTCGATGGCGACCGCCCCTACCCCGAGGGCTGGCAAGTGGCCCTCGGCGGACCGGGCCTGCAGGTCAGCCAAGCCAAGGGCGCCCTGCGTTTCGACGGTACCGGCAGTGAGCTGCCGGCGATCGCCTGGCGCGAATGGCCCGCCTCGCGCCTGCGCCGGATCGAAACCGCCGTCGGGACCATCAACGGCGGAGCCGCCGGCCTGGTGCTGGCCGACGCCAATCGCAAAAATGGTTTGATGGTTGCCCTCACCCCTGCCGGTCCGGCCTGGCGAATCCTGAGTGTCGGCACCTGGGGCCCCTGGACGGCTCTGACGGGCGACGGCACCACCCGCCTCACGATGCTGCTCGAACGGGGCCGTATCCGGGTCCAAGCCGGAGACGCCGCCCCCCAGGAGGTCCAAGCGCCCCTCGGCAGTGGGGCCACCCTGGCCGTCGGGGTCGCCGTCCAGGCCGACGCCACCACGCCCCTTGAAGCCGCTTTTGACCACCTGCGGGTCCAACTCGCACCCGCCAAGGGGAATGCCAAGTGATCGCCTTCATCTCGGACATCCACGGCAATCTCCCGGCCCTGCAGGCCGTCCTGAAGGACATCGATAGTCTCGGGACCATCGACCGGGTGCTGTGCCTGGGGGATGTTATCGGCTACGGCCCCCAGCCCGTCGAGACCCTCGAACTGGTGGCCTCGCGCTGCAAATTGATCCTGATGGGCAACCACGAACACGCGGTGATCCACGGGGCTTTTGGCTTCCACGCCAGTGCCAAGCGGGCCATCGATTGGACCCGCAAGCAGATGGATGAGGTGGATCCCACCGCCCGCCGCAAGGCCCTGATGGAGCTCCTGACCAACCTGCCGGTCCGCCACCGCATCGATGACATCCTCCTGGTCCACGGTAGCCCCCGGGACCCGGTGATGGAGTACGTCCTGGAAAGCGACCTGTGGGACGGCTCGGACCCCGCCAAGATGGACGAAATCTTCGAGCAGATCCCCCGTCTGTGTTTCGCCGGTCACACCCATCGCCCCGGCGTCTTCACCTCCGACCGGGCCTTCCTCCCGGCCAGCGAACTGCCCGACGGCTTCGACCTCTCGGACGGCCAGAAGTACTTCATTAACATCGGCAGCGTCGGCCAGCCCCGGGACCGGGATGCCCGGGCCTGCTACGCCGTCTTCACCGGCGATGCCGTCTATTGGCGCCGCGTCCCCTACGACGTCGCTGCGGTTCAGGGCATGTTTACAACGATTCCTGAATTAGACCCTCGGTTGGCGGATCGGTTGGCGTTGGGGCAATAAGCGAACGTCCGGGGTCCGGGGTCCGGGGTCCGGGGTCAAAAGACAGGATTCGTGGTGACCTCGGGAACACCCGAGAAGCCCGACTTTGCA
>CAIUVD010000083.1 GCA_903902515.1 uncultured Planctomycetota bacterium
ATGGGAGACCGAGACCGAAGGATGGGAGACCGAGACCGAAGGATGGGAGACCGAGACCGAAGGATGGGAGACCGAGACCGAAGGATGGGAGACCGAGACCGAAGCCTGATGAGCGAACAACGCGCGGTGCCAGGACGACCAATACCGCCGTGGTCGTGGATGAGCCATCGCCTCCTGCTCATCGCCCTGCTGGCGGCCTACGGGATGGCCGAGGATTCCTGGACGGTGCCCGCCCAGCCCGCGCCGCTGATTATTGAAGCTCCGGGGTTTGTCGTGCCCCAGCGGACCCGGGCCAATCAGATGACCTCACCGGCCAAGGATCTGCTGATCCGCGACCTTCTCCCCCAGGGGGCGCGGGTGGTGCGGGGCCAGCGGGTCGTGACCTTTGACACCACTCGCACCGTGACCCAGGTGCCGGTGCGCGTCCACGACTTGGAAATCGCCGAGGCCCAGGCCCGCCGCCAGGTCCTGGAAGCCGAGAGCCGGATCGCCAGTCTAGAGGCCCGGCGAATCAGCCGCCGGGCGGAACTGGCAACGGCCCGGGCGGCGTTGGCGGCCCTCGGTCAAAGCCAGCAGGTGGCCATCGCCCGGGCCGAGGCCCGGCTCGCCCAGAGCCGCCAAGCGGAAGCCACCGCCCTGCGAGCGGCCAAGGCCGCCGCCCTCCGGGCCGAGGTCGGGGACTTGGCAACGGACGAGGCTGAGGAGGCCCACCACCGTCATCGCCTTGCCGGCTTCGACCGCCAGGAAGCCGAGCTGGCCTTGGAGGCGGCCCACACCGGCACGCCCACCCGCCGCAAGAGCCTGCTGCGGCGGATCCTTGACCTGCAGGAGTCCCTGGGATTGAAGGACGGACCAGACGGCACTGAGGTGGTGGATCCCGGTGCAGGGCTGGAAAAGGAAATAGCCTGGGCCCAAGCCAACCTAGACCAGGCCCGAAACCAGGCCCGGAGCCAAGTCGAAGCCGCCCGCATCAGCCTTCAGGATGCCCGCCGCCAGGTGGCCGATGCGGTTCCCCTGGCGTGGATGACCGCCACCCCCATTGAGGGCGGCGAAACCCGCCGGATCGATCTGCTGCCCCAGGTCGGTGGCACCCCAGCCCCCGGTTGGCTGGCCGATCGGGGCGAGGTGTGGGACACCCGGCGCGGCTACGGCTGGCAATCCCCCCCCGGTGATGCGGGCCTCCCCCCCCGGGAACTCCCCACCACCCCCACCCCCGAGTCGACCGTGCGGGTCCTCGATGCCCCAGCCGTCTTCCATTGGCAACTCCCCCCGGGCACCTGGCGGCTGGACATCGGCCTGGGGGACCATTTCCCCTGGAGTGGATCGGTGATCGCCATTGACGGTGTGGGGGTGGTCCATGTCGCCAACGAGATCGAGGCCAATAAACCGGTGACGGTCACGGCCCAGGTGCGGGTCGCTGGGGAACCGGTGACCCTGCGCTTCGGCGACGAACCCGGCCGGGGTCTCAGGGCCCTGACCAATGGACTGATGGTCCACGGCTCGGGCAGCCGTCGCGGTGGCAAATCCGGGTGGTCCCGACGAGCCCTGGCCTGGGTGGTCGATCCGGCCGCGGTCCGCATCGCGGTCCGCATCCCGGCCGCCCTCCAACCCCTGTTCTCGACCGGGACCAAAGTCGAAGGTCCCCTGGCGGCCCTGGCGGTTCACCGGGCCGAAATCCTGCCGCCGGATGGCAGCGCAGCCCTTCCCGCGCGGGTCGAGGAAGTCAGTCAACGTCCGGTCAGCCTCCGGGCCTCGGCCAATGGCTGGGATGACCAGGAAGTCCTGGCCCCGGATGACGGCGTAGCCCGGGAACTGACCCTGGCCCCCGAGGCCGGAGTCCACCTGCTGCCGCGCACCTCCGTGACCCTCCGGGCGACCATCGCCTTACCAGCTGGCACCTGGGCCGTGCCCCCCCACCTGGTGCGTCGGGATCCCACCCAAACCTGGGTCCGCACCGGCTTCGGCCGACGGGTCGTCACCGCCTATGCCGTGGGCCCAGCGGTGCTGGTCACCGAGGGCCTCAAAGCCGGGGACCGCCTCTATCCTGTGCCCCTCACGGATGAAACCGAGAACCCGTCCGCCCCCCCCGCCAACGGTCTCCTGACCGGCCGTCTCGCGGCCGGCTCTCGGGTGCTGATCCCCGCGCCGGCAACCTGGGGCCGGGTCCAGGATCTGCTGCCCGATGGCAGCGAGGTCAAAACCGGGGACCAGGTCATGTCCCTCTACAATCCGTGGCTAGAGGGCCGCAGCCGCGAACGGGCCGATGCCCAACGGCGCGTCATCGAAGAAGCCGCCCGGGAGGAACAGCAACGGAATGCCCGCGCTGAAGCGATCGCCTCTGACCGCCTCCAGGAACGGGAGGCCGAACGCACGGCTCGACAGGATTTCCTGGATGCCGCCGACCCACCACCCGATGAATCCCGCGCCGGTCTGCCCGCGCGTTTGGCCCGAACCGCCACCGAGCTGGAGCGGGCGGAAGCCCGGGCCAAAGCCCTGGCCACGATTGGCGGCGAAACCCTAGCCGCCGCCGAGATGACCCGCGCCCGGGCCCGGATCACCGACACCCGCAGCACCCTCGAAGCCGCCCAAAAACGCTTTCCCGGCTGGCGCTCCGTCGCCGAGGCCCGCAACGCCTGGGAGAAGGCCCTGTTCACCCTCGGCCTGCGGCCCGGCCGGGATGCCATCGCCGCAGCAGAATCCCGCAGTGCCTTGATCAGCGCCCAGGCCCGCCGCTCCTCAGGCCAATGGGAATTGGAGGTCGCCGCCGACTTCGAACGCCTGCGCCGCATCACCGCCCCGGCCAGCGGCCGCCTGCGCTGGCTCGACGGCCACAATGAGCAGACCCGGACCATGAGCGTCATGGCCCGGGACTTGTCGGTGTGGGGCGGCATGCCCCTGGGCGAAATCCTCGACCTCTCGGCCCTCGACCTGGTGGTCGAGGTGCCGGAACAGCGCTACGGCGACCTGGCCATCGGGCAGCGCCTAACAGTCACCCTCCCGGATCGCGGCGACCTCCGCCTGGGGGCCGTGGTGACCGTCATTGGCGGCGTCCTTGCACCGCCCGCCGACCGCCGCGACCAGACCGGCCTAGTGGTCGCCGACAGCCGGGTGGTGACGGTCCGGGCCCGCCTTGAGTCTGTCCCCTCCTTGAAGCCACCCCTGGCCCCTGGCCTGCGAGCCCTGGTCGAATTCCCCAGCCCCCTCCCTCCCGGGGACCGTCCCTGATGCTTACGCGCCTGATCTTGCTGGTCGTCCTCCTGACGGTCCTCATCGCCACCTTGCTGATCCTGCGGCGGCCTCCCGGTGATCCCGTCAACGCTTGGGAAGTGATCACCGTCCGTCGAGGCTTGGTCGTCGAATCCGGTCATGAATCCGGCACCCTTGCCCCCCGCACCCCGGTGCTGGTCACCGCCCCCTTCGAAGCCCGCCTGTCGTGGCTGGTCGAGGACGCCACCTGGGTCGAGGCGGGTGCGCCCCTGGCGATCCTGGCCGATGACGAGGAACTGCGCCGCCTGGCCGATGAACGCAGCCAGTTGGAGGACGCCCGTCAGGAAGTGGCCATCAACCGCCTGCGCCGAGCCCAGGAAGTTGATGAACAGGCGGCCAAGGTCGCCCTCGCCAGTCGCTCGGCGGCCCTCGAACGGGGCCGTCATCGGGTGGCCACGGAACCCGCCGTCGGCGGCGAGGAACTGGTGCGCCTAGCGGAACTGCTGGCCCCCTCCGAAGACAACATCCGGAGCCTGCGAACCACCGCCCAAACCGCTCAAGCCGCCTGGCAGGAATCCCAGGATCTCCACCTCGACGCCCTCGGCCGCTGGCAGGAGGCCCAGGACAACGTCCTGCGGCTGGAATCCCGCCTCGCCGACCTCGCCCCGGCATCAACCTCGGTGACCACCACCGGTGGCGTCGCCGATACCGGCCAAGCCGCCCGCGACCGCCGCCGAAGGGACCGCGCCGCCACCGAATCCGCCAGCGTCACCGCCGAAGATACCGTGGCCCTGCACCAGCGCACGGCCGCGGAACTGTCCACCGCCCGAGCCCAGGTCATCGACCTGGGGCACACCGTCGAAAAGGCCCGCGTCGAAGCCGAAGGCCGGCGACCGGCCCGGGACCAGGCGGCCGCCGCGCTCCAGGCCGCTGAAGACGCCACCCTCGACCTCCGCCTCCGCCTAGAGATCGAGCGCCGGGCCCTACCCGCCACCACCTTGACCCTCGACCGCGACAATGCGCGGCTTGATCTGGTCGAGGCCGACCGGCGCCTGCGGGAAGGCCAAGCGGCCTTCGCAGCCCGGGCCCTGTCCAAGGCCGCCCTCGACGATCTCGAATCCGCCCAGGCCGACGCCACCGCCCGCTTGGCGATCCTCGAACAACGCTTGGCAGTGGTCGCCGCCCCCCCGGCCCCGGAAGTGGTGGCCGAAGCCTCCGCCCGCCTGGCCAAGGCCGAGGCCGACGAAGCCGCGGCCCGGGCCGAACAGGAGCGGGCCCTCGCCATCCTCGACCAGACCATCGCCGTTGCCGACGCCAAGGTCCGCCGCAGCGAGGCCCTGATTGCCCAGCGCAGCCGTCGTTTCCCCGCCACCATCCAGGGCGAACTGGATGCCCGGGAGCGCGAGCTGACCCAACCCGGGAGCGACCGCCCGGCGCTGGAAGCGGCGATCGCCCAACTCCGCCAGGACCTGGCCCAGGCCAAGGCCACGCCGCCCAATATCGTCACCGCCCCCGTGGCCGGCCTCGCCCGCCTCCGCCGGGATGGGGGCCGCACGCGCCAGGCAGGGGATCAGGTCTGGTCCGCCGATGTGGTGGTCGAGGTCCATCCCCCCGGAAACCTCGAAGTCCTGGTCCGGGTCAACGAAAGCACCGTTTCGCGCTACGCCGCCGGCATGCCCGTGGCGATCCGCATCCCGGCCCTCGCCGCCCCCCCGAATGGCTCAGGCGGTCCGGCTCAGCCCCTGGTTCGGGGCGGCACCATCGCCAGCGTTTCCGGCGTCGGCCGGGACAAATCCCAGAGCAATGAGGCCACCCCGGTCTTCACCGGCGTCACCCAGTTCGAGGTCCGCATCGCCCTGACGCCGGAAGCCGACGGCCGCGACGCCGACCTCCGCCAGGGCATGAGCGCGGTCGTCACCATCGAGATGGCCCGCCACGAGAACGCCCTGTGGCTGCCCCGGGCCGCCGCCCGCCACGACGCCGGCCGCTGGCTGGTCCGCCGCCAACCCGGGGCCACCCCCAGCCCCGTCGACCTCCTGCCCGCGGGCGACGACGCCCTCCTGGTCCGCTCCGGCCTGGACGAGGGCGCGACCGTGGTCATTGAACGGACCGCCCCATGACGCCCCTGATCGACCTCACCGACGTCCACCGCACCTACCTCGTCGGCGGCACCGAAGTCCATGCCCTGGCCGGGGTCAGCCTCCGGATCATGCCCGGCGAATTTGTGGCCATCGTCGGCCCCTCGGGCAGCGGCAAGTCGACCCTGATGTACCTCCTGGGGCTCCTCGACCGCCCGACCACCGGCAGCTATCGGCTGGAGGGCCGAGAAATCGCCCGCGCCGACGACACCACCCTTTCGCGCCTGCGGAACCGCACCATCGGCTACGTCTTCCAGGCTTACCACCTCCTGCCCCACCTGACGGTCACGGAGAACATCAGCCTCGGCCTCGTCTACGCCGGTGCCGACGAAGCCACCCGCGCCGCCCGCGCCCACGAACTGGCCCAACGCCTCGGCCTCGGCCACCGCCTCGACCACACCGCCCTCGAACTGTCCGGCGGCCAGATGCAGCGCGTCGCCATCTCCCGCGGCTTGGCCGGAAAACCTCACCTGCTCTTGGCCGACGAGCCGACCGGCAACCTCGATAGCAAAACCGGCACCGAGATCATGGCCCTGTTCCGGGACCTCCACCGCCAGGGCCACACCATCGTCCTCGTGACCCACGACCCCGGCGTCGCCGCCCAGGCCGACCGGATGATCCGGATTGTGGATGGGAAGATTGTGGAGGATGTGGTCAATTCTGCTTTCGCAGGAGAGGGGAGAGGGGAGAGGGGAGAGGAGGAACCGCAGGTCGTTCTCACCGGAGAGGGGAGAGGGGAGAGGAGAGAGGAGGAACCGCAGGTCGGGGAGGGTTCGGCAGTTCCCGGGACGTCGGGGGTCAGCCCGACCAACGACAACGGTCCTGTCTTGTCCCCTCTCCCTTTACCAGGAGAGGGGAGAGGGGAGAGGGGAGAGGAGGACCCGCAGGTCGTTCTCCCCGGAGAGGGGAGAGGGGAGAGGAGAGAGGAGGAACCGCAGGTCGGGGAGGGTTCGGCAGTTCCCGGGACGTCGGGGGTCAGCCCGACCAACG
>CAIUVD010000084.1 GCA_903902515.1 uncultured Planctomycetota bacterium
AAGCCAATCTGCGCCAGGCCGGCCTGGGCTTCCTGGCCTATGCCTCCGACTGGTCCGGCCATTACCCTGCCGACCGCCTGCCGACCGGCACCCCGGCCAGTCGTTCGCCCGCGTGGTTTGACCGCCTGCCGGACTACCTGGAGCAGGACGAACGGCCCCGGGGCTCAGTGCTGCAATGCGCCGGTTGGCGGCCCAAAGCGGCAACGGTGATGGCCAACGCCTCGCCCAAAAGCCTGAAGATGAATAGTTACCTCGACGACGACGGCCGCCCGCTGTTTTACCGCCAGGGCCGGGAACCGCGGGAGGCCGAAGTCGTGCTACTGATCGATGCCGTGGCCGGTGAGACCGGCATGGGCCAGTGGGGTCATTGCCTGAAAAGCGCAGTCACCGACGAACGTCACCGGAACCGCATCAACGTCCTGGCCCTGGACGGCCACGGCCTGGCCCAGCACCCGCGCGACAAAACCCTGCCTTGGCTGGGGCGTGAGGTGCCCTAGACCCTTCCCGTGACCGTCGCCGAGCCCCTCATCGCCCCAAAGATCCACACCGCCCGTCCCTGGCAGGTGGTCCTCCTCAACGACGACGACCACACCTACGAATACGTCATCGAAATGCTGGGCAACGTCTTCGGCCACCCGGTCGAGGCCGCCTTCTTGATGGCCCAGGAAGTTGACCGCGCGGGCCGGGTGGTGGTCGATGTCACGACCCGCGAGCGGGCCGAACTGAAGCAGGAGCAGATCCACGCCTACGGCCCGGACCACCGCCTGCCCCGCTCCCAGGGCAGCATGACGGCGGAGATCGAACCGGTGGAGGGCTGATCCTCCATTGCGCTGCGGCGTGGTGCGGACACTTCTCGCCCATGCCCACCACTGACCTGTCCTTCCCGTCCCGCGAGGCCCACCGGGCCTGGCTCATGTCCCAGGCGGCCCTGCCCCGGGGTTTCCGGGTCGGCACGTCACGTTTTGAATTCGTGCCGGTGGAGGTGCCCAAGCCGTCCAAGATGGCCCTGACGATCATCGCCCTCGACCAGCCGACCTCGCGTTTCGCCGCGATGTTCACCAAGAATTCGTTTCCGGGAGCCCCGATCCTCGTTGGTCGGAAGCGGCTGGCGGAACCGACCCTCGGGGCGGTGATCATCAACAATAAGATCAGCAATGTCTGCGCCCCGGACGGCGTGGCCGCCAGCGAGACGGTGTGCGCCGCCACCGCGACCGCCCTCGGCCTGACCCCGGGCCAAATCCTGCCGTCCTCGACCGGCGTCATTGGCTGGTCCTTGCCGGTAGCGGCGATGGTCGGCGCGGTCCCGGCGGCCGTCACCACCCTCCAGGCGGGCAGCATCCTGCCAGCCGCCGAGGGCATCTGCACCACCGACCTTTACCCGAAGATCCGCCGCGTGGATCTGGCGGGCGGCAGCATCGTCGGCATCGCCAAGGGCGCGGGCATGATCGAGCCCAACCTGGCGACGATGTTGGTGTACATCCTGACGGATCTCGACGTGTCGCGGGAGGATCTGCGGACCGCCCTGAAAGACGCGGTGGACGCCTCCTTCAACGCCATGTCCATCGACAGCGACACCTCGACCAGCGACACCATCGTCGCCCTGTCGTCCGCCGCCGTCCCCTGCCCAGACCTGGCGGCCTTCCGCGCCGGCCTGGCCCAGGTATGCCGCGACCTCACCGAGGACGTGGTCCGCAACGGCGAGGGCGTGCACCACGTTTTGCGGGTCCGGGTCACGGGTGCGCCAACGGCCGGGAACGCCCGGTCGATTGGCAAATCCATTGTCAACAGCCCCCTCTTCCAGTGCGCCATCGCCGGCAACGACCCCAACGTCGGCCGCCTGATCGCCGCCATCGGCAAGCACGCCGGGGCCGAGGGCATCGCCCTCGATCCGGCCCGCACCCGGCTGACCATGGGCGGCATCGAAATCTTCGCCGGTGGCGCCTTCCGCCTCGACCCGGTGAAGGAAAAAGCCCTCATCGCCCACATGAAGGCGGCGGAACTCTACGCCAGCGTGCCCCCGGCCGACGGCCTGACCTTCCGCCCGCCCGTCAGTTGGCCGCCCCACGAACGGAGCGTCGAGATCACCGTCGAACTGGGCATGGGCCCCGGCGAAGCGTTGGTCCTCGGGGCCGACCGGACCCACGAGTACATCAGCGAGAACGCGGATTACCGGAGCTGAACGACACCAGCCGATCCGGCTTCGATTTCCAGGTCGGGCAGGGCCGGTCGGTCACTCTTGAAAACCGTCCCCGCTGGTGGCCACCCATGGGTCGCAAGACGATCAACCCACCATCCGACCGGCGCGTCCCGCAAGGTTGGGTGAATCCCAAGAAGTTGAAGGTCTCGGCCGTCCCTCTCCGCGTTTGGCACGATTCGCTGAGGTAGAAAGGCCTGGAACTTGACCCGTTCCGCCTGGCCATTGGCTGGTCCGTAACATTTGCCACCTCAGCGGTGTTCATGGTGCATGCACGACACCTCTCTCAGCACCACGGCTCTAGCAACCCTCCTGAAGGCCGGAGCACACCCCAACGCCATCAACCACGTCGCCGCCTCTGAGGGTCACGCCCTCGCCGGCTGGCTGGGGCGCGTCCTGCGGGATCACGATCAGGCTGAAGACGCAGTCCAGGAGGTATGGGTCACCCTGCTGCGTGGTGGGTGGTCATTTCAGCCGCGCACGGCGGACGCCGATGGCGATGCCCGCGCGTGGCTGCGTCAGGTGGCCCTGCGGATCGCCCTCAATCGCCGACGCGCGGATCAGGCGGCCTCACAGCGTCACCGTGTGGGGGCACCGAGTCCGACGCCTGCCCCGGATCCGATCGAGCGCCTAGAGGCCGATGACCAACGGGCCGTCCTCACCGTCTGTCTTGAGCAACTGCCCGAGCCCCTTCGTCAGGCGGTGGTGCTGCGTTACCACCACGACCTCGACTACCGGGCCATTGGGGTTGCCCAGGGCTGCACGGCCCTCACGGCCCGTGTCCGGGCGTGGCGCGGATTGCAGCGATTACGGGCCGGCCTGTTGTTGGCGGGATTGGTCCTGGGCAGCCGGAGTTCCCTGGCAGCCATGGAGGGCTTGGATGCACCACCGATGGCGACCGTTCCCTGGCCCGAGGTGGTGACCACCGGAGCCTTTACGGGACGTATCCGGAATCATTGGCCGGCAGCAGCCGCAGCAGCCGCCTTGATAGTGGCCAGTGGCAGCGCGTGGTGGGCCTATCCTAGCACCGTGGTCACCGTCAGTCCTAACCAGGACCCTTGGTTGCTGGAACGGAATGTCGACGCTCCCCTGGCATGGAGGGGTAAGGCTCCTACGGGGAGCCCGGTTGCATCCAACATCGCTCCTGCGGTGATCCCTTCGGCAGTCCAGATTCTTGTGAAGACCTCGGTTTTCCGCTGGGTCGGACGCCCTCCCGTGCCCCAGGATCGCCCCTCGGTGATGCGCCACGTCACCTGGGAGGAACATTGCCGTACCACCGGCATTGAACTGAACGGAGCACCCCAGGTGCTGATGCGCCAGGATCAGTCCGCCAGTATCGTAATCGGAGAAGAGGACCGTTACACCGCAGGGTATCACCGGGGTCCCAATGGTCTTGAACCCCGTACCCAACGGCTCGAGACCGGCGTTGGCCTGTCTTACCGTTGCCAGTCGGAGGGAGATGGAATTCAGCTCACCCTCGTTGAAAATCAGCTGGTTGATCTGCTGAACCGCCACCAGCGAACAGCAGTTCAACACGACACGATGCTGACCTGGGAGGAGCTACAGGTGCGGGTGACCGGAGCACCCGTGGGTCCCACGCACCTGCGACACGATGAGTGCTTGCTGGTACCCCCGTTCATGTCACGCCTGTTGACCTGTACCCCGAGCGGAATCCACGACGAGCCCACGCAGGCTGACGACGCCAGCTGGTTGATGATTACCGCGCAGCCCATGACTGAGGGTCTCCCGCCTGAGGATCTTCATCAGCACGCGCCCGTTGCTCCGGGCGGACGTTCCTAATGGGCCCTAGCCTAGAACGATCGCAAAATTTTGACGTCCAGACAGGTGGAAGGTACCCTAGCCATGAGGATTATCTGCCTCCGGCTTAGACGAATTCGGCCAAGTTGGACTGACAATGAGCGATGACGCTCATTGTCAGGTTCCGGGCCACCATGCAGCGCAGGGCCGTCGAGCACTGCCGGTGGAGCGACGCCCGGCGACAGTCGTTCAATGGCTTCGGCGCGCTCTTGATGCCCTGGCGAATCCCCTGAATTCCGTCGAACACCCACGATTCCATGAAGGCCGACTCGGCACCGGACGACACCAACAGGTCATCCATGGGACGCAGCAAGGCCTCAGGCTCCGCGTAGTCGCAAGTGCCGACAACCACGGGCAGCGGCAAGCGAATAGTGGATGGCCAGATCGGCACGCTCCACAACAAGAGGTTCGGGCATACGGCTCTAAGACGACGATTTGACGAGTTTCTACGAGAGTGGCCGTGTTTGGCGCGGGGGTACCGGTGAAGTTGTGCAAATCCCAATGAGACATTTGATCACTAGGATGGGCCCGCATGAACCCGATTTCGGGATCGTGGTGATTAATGTCCCTCGGTCTTTTGCGTCGATTTTGGCACCGTGATCCAGAGCAACAAATAGAGGGAGATAAACCAGACTCCCACATTAAAATCTAGGCCATGGGCGATCAGACCGAGAATGAGAATGACCCGCCAGCACCAAGCTGGCACCGGGGTATTTTTTCCTAATCCGGCGCAGATACCGGCCAGGTAGGCGCCTTGCCGTTCCCGCTCGAAATGGCGCAGCCAAGCGCAGGTCCGTGACCAGGGGGACCGCGGCGGCTCGGGGACAGCCTTTTGAGCCGAATCCCCCGCCGAGGACTTCGCCATCGTGGTCGGCGAAGTTCGGATATCCTCCATCACTTGGGTCATCTGCGCGACCTGCTGCCAGCGCCGTTCCGGGTCCCGTTCCAACGAACGAAGGACCACTTCATCCATCCGCAGGTCGATGGCGATGCGCCGGGACGGCGGCTCAAAACGGCCCATCGGCAGGTTGCCGGTAAGCATTTCATAGATCAGCACCCCCAGGGCATAAATGTCCACCCGATGATTCGCCGCCGCATCGCCGGCCAGCTGTTCCGGGGCGATATAGTGCAGCGTGCCCAGCACCTGTCCCGGCTGGGTTATTTCCGGAAGTTCCACAGATTCATCCAGCTTGGCCAGACCGAAATCCGCCAGATGGGCCTCCCCATTTTCATCGATCAAAATATTTTCGGGCTTCAGATCCCGGTGAATCACGCCTTGGTCGTGGGCGTATTGCAAGCCCGCACAGAGCTGGGGCACCAGGCGCATGGCTTCTTGGGGTGATAAACGCCCTTCTTCCAACACCGTCCGCAGGGTCGCGCCGGCGATGTATTCCAAAACCATCCAAGCGTATCCACCCGACGTGCCACTATCAAACAAGGCGACGATATTCGGATGGGATAAGCGGGCCATAGCCCGGGATTCCCGGGCGAAACGAGCAACGAACGCCGCGTCTTGGGCTAATTCCGGACGTAGGACCTTGAGGGCGACGGTCCGACCCAAGTGGGGCTGGTGGGCCCGGTACACGGCCCCCATCCCCCCTTTGCCAATCAGGGATTCGACCACCAGATTCGATACCAGGCCTTGCAGCTCGGCAGGCGTCGGCGGCTGCCATTCCCCCCGGGAGGCCGGTGGGGAGCCCGCGAGGGTATCCGTTCGGACGGCGTCCAGCAGATCAGCAGCCGCGCGGTAGGGATCGGTCATGGCCTGACCTCGACCGTCCCCTTACCCAGGATCTCCTTGTGCAGGATGGTGGGCGAGCCGTTGGCGATAATCTTGCCGTCCCCCTGGATCGTGGCATGTAACGCCTGGACCTGACCAACCTCTGCGGTGCTGCCGCCCGTCAGGCGTACGGACACCTCCGCCGGCCTGATGGAATCCACCGTCAAATCACCGGTTCCGTCCATGCTCACCTCCAGGTTGGTCCATTCTCCGTTCGAATCGACATATCCAGAGCCGCTCATCGTGATGCTGAGACGAGAAACGCGTAGCCAGCTCGTATCGATGTCGCCGGATCCGCTGGTGGTCAGGTGGCAATCATCACCCTCGCCCCCGATGTAGATACTCGCTTCACCGGTGGTGATCGCACTCAGATGAGACCCCGTCAGGTGGTGGGCCGTCAGATCGCCCTTGCCCCGGTGGATGACCTGACCAACACCCCGGCAAAAGACCGAAACCCACGGCATCTTGTCCTCGGCGAGATCCATGGCTCCACCCTGGATCAGCAAGGTGCCGTCCACCATGCGAGGACTGGGCAGTGGGGCGACCCCCGCGGAATTCCAAATGACCACCTTGGACCGAGGTGAATCGTAGATCCACACCTTCACCGCCCCACTGACTACGACGTCGGTGCAGGTACCGACCAGGGGCTGTTCGATCTGCGGGGGATCCTCCGAAGGAATCGTTTCTGAGGCCTCCGGCACCGCCGGGGCAGAGTTTTGCGCGCCAGAACGATGATTGATGTTGATGGCAATGAGCTGGTTGTTGCCCCACAGGCTCCAGGAAACGAAGCACAAAACCAGGAGCAGGACGAAAATTTTCAGCGCGATGTGGAAAAATCTCATGCGTTCCTCGTACTGATGATACCGGAACCGGGCCAACCGGTTACGGACTATTTCGCAGAGCCGCCAGGAGATCGTCCAACTCGCTGGCGATGGCCGCCGGATCTGCGGTGGCCAACGTCTCACCGATGACCGTTTCCACCTGGGTCCGGAAGCGACCTCGCAAACGATGGACCGCGACCTTTACCGCTCCTTCGGGAATACCCAAGGTCACCCCCGCCGCCACATAGGCCGCCAGATCGCCGGGCGCAGCCAGGAACGGTCGCAGGACATCCAGGCGCTGGCGCTGTTCCGGAGTGGTCGCCTCTCGGTCCAGGCGACCCTGGGCTTCGGCCAGGACCGCCAAGGCCCATTCCCGATCGAAAGCCACGGCCGGAGCCTCTACGACCGCATCCTCGACAGGTTCATGCCGAATGCCGCCACCCCGGCACTGGGCGGCCTGTGCTTCCGCGTAATTGGCGAGGTGGTGGTCCAGACAGGTGAAGAGCCAGGCGCGGAACCGCCCCCGGCTGCGGTCCACCTGGGCCAGGGCGCCGCGTTGCAGCAGGTGGGCAAAAAACTCCTGGATCTGATCATCGGCATCCCGCCAGCCGCGACGCGTTGCATGGGCAACCAAGACGGGCCAATACTGACGAAACAGCCACGCCAGGGCCTCGCGGCCAAGCGCATCGTTCACGCCCGCCGCAAGGACAACGCTCCATCGCGTGGCCTGGGAAACATGAGCCGGTGGGGTGATGGCGGTACTGCTGGACGGCATGGGCTAGGGTCGCAAGAAACGAGATACGCCCGACCACTGGCCGGAATACCTTCAATGTCCTCAATAATTGCACGGAGGTCAAGTCGGCGACGAAATTTGAGGGCTGGGCCCTGGTCGATCAACGTCGAACAGCCGCCTGACTCTTTGGTCGAAAGGGCTTCGAGCATGTTCTTTAAGAATCCTCCTGTTTGGCTGGCGCTTGGCGATCTCCTCCAGCGTCCCTCGGGCGACGATCTGTTCGAGACCAAGACCGGCTTGGCCTAGACGGCATTCATGCAATGAAAGAGGGCCCTACCTTGTCTAAATGTTGAGTACGCCTGCGCCTTTTCCGAGGCCGTCTGGCGCGGTCTTCGTCAAGACGGTCTCGGGGGAGGCCAAAAGGCCGGGGGCCACACGGGCCAGGCACCAGAGAGAAATAACATGGCTCGTGGCCAGGATCACCGCCCTCGGCCCAACGATCACCGCGTCCGCGGATCCAACGTCACCAAGGCCGTGTCGGCCAAGCCGTTGAACACCACCAGCACCGCCGTGTACAACAGCGCGGCACCGCTGACCACGGTCCAATCCTGGGCCAGGGCACCGGTGACGAAGGCGGCGCCGAGGCCGGGCAGGCCGAAAACCTGCTCGACCACCATCGAGCCCGTGAGGACGCCGGCCGCCGCCTGGGCCAGCCAGGCCAGCACCGGGCCCAGGGCCGGGCGCAGGGCGTGGGCCAGCAGACGGAGATCGCCGGCGCCCTTGGCCCGGGCGGTGCGGACGAAACCGCCCTGGAGTTCCTCCACCAGGGCGGCGCGCACCAGGCGGGCCAGGGCCGCGCCCAGGGGCAGGCCCAGGGTCAGGACCGGCAGCACCAGACTGGCCGGGCCCGTCATGCCGCCCGCGGGCAACCAATGGAGGACCAGGGCAAACAGCAGCAGGAGGCCGGTGGCCAGGACATAATCCGGCAGGGAGATGCCAATGGTCGCCCCGACCCGCACCAGGCGGTCGGGCCACGACCCGGCCCGCCAGGCAGCCCAGGCCCCCGCCGTGAGGCCCACGATCAGGCCCACCAGCAGGGCCCCGCACCCCAGGCCGATGGACACCGGAGCGGCGGACGCCAGGACCTCCGTGACCGGAAGGCCCCGGGCCAGTTTCAGGCTAACGCCGAAATCCCCCGTCAGGCGGGCCCCGACCTCGTCCAGGTATTGGTGGATCCAGGGGCGACCGTGGCCGTACAGGTCCTGCAGGCGGGCCACGGCGGCGGCCGGTAGACCACGGTCCCCCGCCAGGTCGCCCCAGGGGTCCCCGGGCAGGCAGCGCAGGGCGGCGAAGGTCGCCAGGTGGACAAGAAAGAGGACCGCCAGGCCCCCCAGGAGACGGTCCACGGTCTAGAAGCGGTAGCCGACGAAGGCGCCGAGGGTGTAGTCGCCGCCGGACACCGTGTAGTCATAGGCGGTGCCGCCGGCATCGAGGGAGGCGGTGGAATCGACCTTGAGGTACCCCGCCGAGGCCCCGACTACCACGTGACTGATGGCCGCCACGAGGTTGAGGTTGGCCCCGTATTCGAGGGCCGTGGCCTTGCCGTCGGCGTCGTTGACCTCGTCCTGGATGCGCGAGGTGCCGACCCCGACAAAAGGCAGCAGCTCCAACTGAAAGATCGTGAAGTCGATGTAGGGACCGGCCTGAACGCGGCCGATGGTGGTGTCGGAACTCACGGCATCGCCGCTGCGCTGGTCAAAAGTCGCACCAACGCCATAGGCGATGCCGACCAGCACCAGATCGGTGCCAAACAGCAGATCGGCGTTGAAGCGCGTGGCCTGGTCCCAGGCCTCCTTGGAGGTGTCCTTGGTGGTCCCGCTATCGGAGGTCACCTTCACGGACGTGCCGACCATCGTCGCGCCGACCCGGAGGTCCGCGAAATCGAACAGGTCGAGGGCGGGGAGGGCAGCGGGGACGAAGGCCGCCGCCAGCAACAGGGAGGGGACACGCATGGTGGGGCAACGGTAGCGGGGGCTCCCCAGCTCACCAGTCCGGAGCCCGCCTCCGGGGGTCGACGGGCGCGGAGGACACGGATGCTGTGGCCATGGCCCTCCCCCCGCCCGTGGTTCCCCTGGACGAGGTCGCCCTGATCGATGCCGCCGCCGTGGCCCTCGGCCAGGACCTGGGGGGCCTGATGGAGCGGGCCGGCGAAGTCATTGCCCGGGAGGCCGAACGCCTGGCGCCCGAGGGAACGATCCTGGTGGCCTGTGGGCCGGGCAATAACGGCGGTGACGGCTACGTGGCCGCGCGCCTCCTGGCCGAGCGGGGACGGGAGGTGACGGTATGGCCGGTGGCATCCCCGGTGTCCGCCCTCTGCCAGCGGGCCGCTACGGCCCTGCCGCCCTCGGTGCGTCGCCTGGAGGAAGCCCCCGCGAAGCCGTTTCCCCTGTTGATCGACGCCATTCTGGGGGCTGGTACCCGGGGATTGCCCCGGGGCGTCGTCGCCCGGGCCCTGCAGCACCTGCGCGGCCTCGGGTGCCCGATGATCCTGGCGGCGGATGTCCCCTCGGGCATCGGCAGCGCCCTGTGCCTGGTGCCAACCCGGATCATCAGCCTCCAGGTGGCCAAGGCGGAAGTCCTGGCCGATCCGCTGCTCGCGGACCGCTTCCAGGTCGCCGACATCGGCATCGACCCACGGGCAATTCAGGAGGTCCAGCCGACCTGCTTCGCCCGCTTCCCCCTGCTCAAGCGCGACGGCCACAAGGGCGCCCATGGCGAGCTGTTAGTGATCGGCGGCGGCCGCTTCCCCGGGGCCCTCGAATTCGCCTGCCGAGCCGCCCTGATGACCGGCTGCGATCTGGTTCGGGCATGGACCGCCGGTACCCCGAATCTGCCGCCCACCATTGTCGTCCATCGCCAAGATGGCGCGATCCTGACCCCCGCCACCCCCGGGGACCTCACACCCCTGTTGGTCCGGGCCTCGGCGGTTTTGATCGGTCCTGGCCTGGGCCGGGCCTCCCTCACCGACGAAGCCGCCCACCAAGCCCTGTCCCTGGCCCTGGAACTCGGGGTGCCGGTGATCCTTGATGCCGACGGCATCACCGCGACCACCGACACCATCCGCGCCATCAAGCCCGGAGACGGGCGAGTCATCCTCACCCCCCACGGTGGCGAGGCCCGAACGCTCCTCGGCGGGCCGCCCTCCGATGCCGCCCTCCATGCCTTCGCCCGCCCGCACCGGGTGGTGTTGGCCAAGGGCCGCCTGGACCTGATCAGCGACGGCCAACGCTGGCAACGCAACATCCGGGGAAATCCCCGCATGGCTGTCGGTGGCACCGGGGATGTCCTGGCGGGACTGACCGCGGGCCTGGTGGCCCGGGGCGCGAGCAGTTTCGACGCCGCACGGATGGCGGTCCTGTGGGCGACCACCGCCGGGGACCACCTGTGGGCTGAACGGGGACCCTGCTATGACGCCCTGGACCTCCTCGGCCGCCTGCCCAGCAGCCTCCGTTCCTACCTAGAGCCCCTGGGGATGTGGCCTCCGGCGTAGTAGCAGCGGCAGCTCTATCGCCGGAAATCCCATCCCTAGTAGAGTCCAAGCGGCCGACCACTATTGGTACCCGCTTGTCAATCCCATTTCCACCATACCATCTCGCGCCCTACCGTTCCGTATCCGAGGAATCCATGGCTGTCCGTATCCGTCTGTCCCGTTTTGGCCGTCTGCATCGTCCCTTCTTCCGCGTCGTCGCGTGCGATAAGCGCGTCCATCGCGAAGGCATCGCTAACGAGATCCTCGGCACCTACGATCCCCTCCTCGGCGAAAAGGCCCTCACGGTCGACACCGAGGCCCTGAAGGCCTGGGTCGCTCGTGGCGCTCACATCAGCTCGGCCCTCATCAGCCTGCTGAAGCACTTCAAGTACGAAGTGCCGACCATCGGTGCCGGTGCCAAGAAGGCCGCTGCCAAGGCCGCTGCCGCCAAGCCCACCAAGGACGGCAAGAAGTTCGTTCCGGCGACCCGCCGCTCCAAGCGCGCCCACGCCGCCAAGCTGAAGGCTGCCGCCAAGGCCGCCGCTGCTGCTGCGGTTCCTGCCGCTGCCGAAGCCGCTCCCCAGGCCTGATCGACGTCGATCCCTCCAGAAGCCAGGCGCCTAGCGCCTGGCTTCTGTCGTTTGACGCCCCAGGCGAACGCCCACGGTTCCCCCCTACGGACTTCCGGACTTCCGGACTTCCGGACTTCCGGACTTCCGCGCCATGCCCTTTGTCGATGTCGATGCCCTGACGGTCCCCCTGACCCAGGCGGCCCGCGGCCCCGTGCAGTCCCTGGACCACCACCTCCAGCCGTGGATCGCCCGGCTGCTCAAGGTGCCGGAAAGCGACATCCTCGGTTACCACATCGACCGCCGCAGCCTGGATGCCCGGCACAAGCCGGACCTCACCTACCTCTACCGCCTGGCGGTCGAAGTCCGCGACGACAGCCCGGTGACGGAAAGCGGCGGCGTCCGCGTCCGCACCCAACC
Organism: uncultured Planctomycetota bacterium; assembly: GCA_903902515.1. Classification (GTDB taxonomy): domain Bacteria; phylum Planctomycetota; class UBA11346; order UBA11346; family UBA11346; genus CAIUVD01. The sequence continues at coordinate 11,865 of CAIUVD010000084.1, forward strand.
CGCCGCCCAAGATACCAGTCTGCACGACTTGGCCCTGCGGGACGACCTGCCCATGCACCCCCTGGTGGTCGGCACCGGCCCCGCCGGCCTGATGGCGGCCTACCTCCTGGCCCTCCACGGCTGCAAACCCCTGATCATCGACCGGGGCCGGGACGCCGACCGCCGCACCGCCGACCTCAAGCGCTTCCACGACACCCGCCACCTCGACCCGGACAGCAACTACCTGTTCGGCGAAGGCGGTGCCGGCACCTACTCCGACGGCAAACTCTATACCCGGGTCAAAGATCGCCGGATGCGCTTCCTGCTGGAGGCCTTCGTCGCCGCCCGCGCCCCCAAGCACATCCTGTGGCGGCACCACCCCCACGTCGGCAGCGACATCCTGCCCCACATGTGCAAGCGCCTGCGGGCCTTCATCGAGGACCACGGCGGTCAATTCCGCTGGGACGCCGAAGTCACGGACCTGATCGTCGAAAATGGCCACTGTGGCGGCGTGGTCCTCAAAAACGGCGAGACCCTGCGCGCCCCCCTGACCCTGATCGCCCCCGGCCACAGCGCCCGGGGCCTGATCGGCACCCTCATCACCCGGGGCATCGAACACCAGGCCAAGGGCTTCCAGCTCGGCTGCCGCATCGAGCACGACCAGCGCCTGATCAACCAAGGCCAGCTCGGCTGCCTACCCGGCGTCGACCTGCCCAAGCACCTGATCGGCGCGGCGGAATACAACCTCGTCTCCCGCCCCCCAGCGGGCCGGGGCGGCAGCACCACCACCTTTTGCATGTGTCCTGGCGGCGAAATCATCGCCGCCACCTCCGACGCGGGGCAACTCTCCACCAATGGCATGAGCCGCTTCGCCCGCGCCAGCCCCTTCGCCAACGCGGGCCTGATCGTCAACCAGCCCTTCGACAAATCGAACCCCCTCGCCGGCTTCGACTTCGTCGACGAACTGGAAAAAGCCTGCTTCCAAGCCGGTGGTGGCGACTACGCCTGCCCCGCCCAGTCGGCCATGGCCTTCCTGCGCGGTGAAACCGGCAAAGTCCCCAAGGACACCAGCTACCACTTCGGCCTGCGCCCCGGTCGCCTCGACCGCATCCTGCCCCCGGCCACGGTCACGGCCCTCCGGGAAGCCCTCAAGCATTTCGAGCGCGTCATCCCCGGCTTCCTGACCCACGGCACCCTGGTGGGCGTCGAAGCCCGCGTCAGCAGCCCCGTCCGTTTCAGCCGCCGCCCCGAGGACCTCTCCAGCAGCCTCCCCGGCCTCTACCTGGCGGGCGAGGGCGCGGGTTACGCTGGCGGCATCATCAGCGCCGCCCTCGACGGCCTGCGCTTGGCGGAAACTATCCTCACCGGCATTCCTGCTTTGCGCGGGAAGGGGCCGGCGGAGGGGGAGGCGGAGTATTAATGCCCACCGACGACGGCATCAGTCCCTGCGGACGAATTGCAAAGGAATAAGCCAATCCGCCAAACACTGGATCAGGCCGACGGACCATACGGGACATCTTACTCGACAAAAACTTAGGAATCCTTGACGAATTCCGGCAGACAACTAGCCTTGCCGTAATGAGTCATAGATCCGACATTAGGACGACTAAAGCAACAACACCGTCGGCCCGATAAGACTGTTGGGCAGATGGGGAAAACATGTCTAAATATAAAAACCAGCATTTTATACCAAAAAAATATTTTCGAAATTTCTCCGATAACCCAAAAACAATCGATGTTTATCTGATAGACGAAAATTCGTTTAGAGTAAATGCTTCGATAAAATCACAAGCATGTGGTAATTTCTTTTATGGAGATCATTTAGTGGAGGGTGTTATAACAGAAATTGAGAATTACCTGGATCCAATTATTGGAAAACTGATATCAAATTACAGGTACGGAGACATTGAAATTTCAATGGATGAAAAATTGAAAATATTACAATCGATAGTTTTGCAAAAAACAAGAACGAAAAATGAGCGCGATGCAAATGAAGGAGCAGCGGAAAAGTTTTTGCTGTCGATGTTTAGTGAGCATCTAAGACACACTGACGGCGATCTTTATGAAAAGTTTAAAAAATTTGGGAAGGGTGCGCGTATAGAATTTACTGGATATATTAATATGATGATTAAAGAGTCATTGGACTTTGCTTGGCTGGGATTGGACTTGGGATTGGCTTTGGCTCACTCTAATAATGGGGGCTTTA
>CAIUVD010000085.1 GCA_903902515.1 uncultured Planctomycetota bacterium
CTGTTAACCGCCTGGACCCAGGAACATCCCGAGGACACCGCCGCCCGGCGACGGCTCCTCAGCCTCCAGGTGCTCGCCAAGGAGGCCGAAATCCGCGAACTCGTCCGCCAGCAGGCTGATGAACGCGATCTGATGATGGCCGATCAGGAATACGAGGACGCCCGCAAAAAAGCTTCCGTGGATGTCGCCCAGCGCCTGCGGGCGGCCGAGTACCTGATCAATCAGAACCGCCACGCGGACGCCCTGGAAAGTGTGAATCGCATCCTCCGCGACCATCCCGACGAGCCGGCCTGCATGCGGATTAAGATCCGTCTGTTGGAGCATCTGTCTAAGAAGCAGCGGGAAGCCATGGAGCGTAACCGCGCCGCAGCCCGCGAGAATGGCATCAATACCATTATTGAGCGTAACACCCTGCCGGCCGATAAGCCCAAAATCCGCCGACAGGTCTTCGTGTTCGACGAGGACATTGACGAGCTAGAACGTGCTCGGGTTACCCACCGACTCCAGGAAAAAATCAGTCTGACCCACGACAAGGCCAAGGTCTGGGATGTCATGCAGCAGTTGTTCAGCGTGGCCGGGATCAACTACGTGGTCCTCGATAGCGCCATCGGCGAGGAGACCATCAGCCTCAACATCCAGAACGACACCATCCAGACCGCCCTGGAGGCGATCGGCAAGATGGCCCAAGTGCGATTCGCCTACAACCGGGGCACGGTCTTCATCAGCAATGACGCTGATGAATCGCTCGTGACGGAAATCATCCGTCTACAATCCGGACTCACCAACGTCGATCAGAGTGCCAGTGGGAGTTCATTCGATGGCAGCAGCGGAGCAGGGTCTGGCTCCTCGTCGACCGGCAATAATGGCTCCACCAACGGCACGAATCCCAATAATCCTAATCCTACCCGCAGGAACACGAACGGCACCGGAGCTGGGGGCAATGCATCCACCGCTGCTGGCAATGGTGGCGGTGGTGGCGGAGCCGGTGCAGACGGCGGACAGAGCGACCTGGAAAAGTTCTTGGCCAAAGCCCCGGAAATCATCGTCGGCTGGCCCGATAACGGAAAGATTTTCCTCGACCGCAAGTCCAACACTCTTTACATTCGTTCGACCCCTTGGGGACTCAGCGAACTCAAACGCCTGTTGGCTGCTATCGACTACAATAACGTCCAAGTCCTCATCCAGGCGCGCTTTGTCGAGGTCGAAGAAGATGCCTTGCGGGAACTCGGGGTTGACTGGGGTGGTCAATACGGTGGCTCGGCGACCACTCCCGTCGTTGGAGGTGCTTTTGGCCTTCTGGGGGCAAATCCCAAGGGAGTTGCACAAAATGCCGGGCAGGATGGCGGTCTGATCACGGGAATTTTCAGCTCCGGTAAGACCGGCATTAAGGCGACCCTGACGGCGCTGGAAGGACAGGGCAAGAGCAACACGCTGGCGGAACCCAAAATCCTTGCCTTAAACAACCAGGAGGGCCTGATCTCAATCACCACGAGCACGCCTTATATCGCCAACTACACCACCCAATCCTACAATAATAACGCCGTCACCAACCCGAACACCGGCACCATCGTCAACCAGACCGTAGTCGCCACCCCAGTGATCGAGACCGTCGACAGTGGCTACGAGTTGAAGATCCGTCCAAGCATCGCCCGTAATTCAGACATTATTACCCTCCACGTCATTCCCACCATTCAGGATCTCATCGATCTGAAGGACAACCCATCGGGCTTCACCGGCCCGGACGGAACCCCCAAAAACATCGTTACTCCGATCATCTCCAAGCGATCCCTCGAAACCACGCTACACATCAAGAACGGTGAAGGCGTAGCCATGGGTGGACTGATCAAGGAACGGGACTCATCTTCGCAAAGCGGAACCCCGTTCCTGAGCGATCTCCCTGTCCTCGGCCGACTTTTCCGCCACGATAAGTCCAGTAATAAACGCTCGAACCTCGTCATCATCATTACCGCTGACATTGTCGATCCCTCCGGAGCCCATGTCGGCGATGAGATCGAAAAGCTGCGGGATACCGCGCGCATCCTCCTGCCGCCGCTCGACACCATTTCGGCGGGAGAAATGGCGGGTCCGGAATTGGCCACTACGCCCGCCGTCACCACCCCAACCCCCACGGGGGTTTCCGGTCCCCAGGTCGTTCCGCCGAACTACCGGGGCAACCGCTGATTCCCATGGCTCGGGTTTCCATCGGTCTTGAGGTCGGGACGCGGACGGTGCGTGCCATTGCCCTGGCGGCTCCCTCCCGGGCGGAGCGGTCCGCCGGGCAGGTGGCGCGGATCGTGGCCACGGCCGCCGTTACCCGCCTGACCCAGGATGGTCACCCCAAGCCCCTGCCGGCGGTGCTGGCCGAGGTGCAGGAGATGCTGCGCGTCCGGGGGACCACGGCGGTCCACCTCGCGGACGCCAAGGTCCTGTTCCGGTTCATTGCCACCATGCCCCTGGCGGCGGATCGCACAGCCAAGGTTCTGCGTTTAGAGTTGGCTTCCCACACGGCGGAAGACGGCGACTTGGCCGCCGATGCCTGGACCCTGTCCCTGCCCGGGGATGAGGTCATCCATGGCTGCGCCGTGGCCTCACCAACGGATCTCTACGCCGGGATGATCGATTTGGCGGAGGGCGGCTGGAAAGGGACTCGCCTGGGGTCGGGCCCGGTGGCTTCCTTCAATGCCACCATCCCCACTTCACCAGCACGGGGCGACGCCCTCCACCTGCTGATCGACCTGGGGCCAACCAGTACCGCCCTGACCCTTTTTGGCGAAGATCGGCTGTTGGCCTGTCGGACCATCAGCCTCGGCCACGAGGCGTTCGCGGAGGCCTTGCGCCAGGACACCCAGCGCGTCTCGGCCCCTCGTCCTCCCCGTCCAATGGCCAAAGTTGTGCCACCGGCCCCCGTCTTCGAGGGCGAGTTGGAACTGGATGGACTGAGCCTGGACGACACCCCCGGACCGAAAACCCGTCCCCTGTCCTTGGACCTGGAACTCGAAGACCTGCCCCCTGCACCACCCGTGGCAGCGGCCTCGACGTCGTCGCAGCTCGACCTCGATCACGAACTGGTCCTGGACGATGGCTCTGCCCCCCTCCCGGAGTCCGACATGGGAGCCCCGGGAGAAGCCACCCTCACCGCCGCTCAGCGGGAGCTAGGCCCGGAAGCCACCCGCATTGCGGAACAGTTGGCCAGCCAAATTGCTAGCAGCGTCCTGTGGTTCCGGCAACAATTGAAGCTGCCCTCCTTGACCTTGGCCGGGATCCACCTGGCTGGGGAAGGGGCGTCCATGGAGGGCCTTGACCGGTACCTTGGCCGTCGTTTCTCGTGCCCGGCCCAGCGTTTCCGACCGACGGATCTGATGGCCGGGCCGATTCCTGAGGATGCCCCGGCCTGGACTTGCGCCATCGGTCTGGCCCTGCCGGGGCTCGGTCTTCGTCATGCCGTGGCCCTCGACCTGCGACCCGAATCCCTGCTGCTGCAGGAAATGCGGCGGCGGCACCTGATCGGCCCCCTGGTGGCGGCCGGATTCGTGGTGCTGGCTGCCGTTCCCCTGGGCGTCACCGCCTGGCGCGAGCAGGCCGCCACCGAGGCCAGCCTGGCGGCCTGGGAGACCTACGCAGCGGACCACAAAAAACTCAAAGCGGACCTGGATGCGGTCGCGGCCGAGAAACAAGCCCTGGGCGAGGACCTGCGGGCCATCGCCGGGCGAATCGCCGCCGGAGAAAACCTCCTCCTGGCGGTCCGTGCCGTGAAAGAGCAGTCCCCCAAGTCCAAAGAACTGTGGATCACCAGCATGACCACCGACCGGGTCGTCGCTGCGGATGGCAAGGCCAAGGTCGACACAGCCAGTAAATCGGGTGTCACCGACACCGCCATCGATCGGGGAGCTCTGCTGGTCAAAACCCGGGTCAAGTTCGACGCGGCCCCGACGGGCGTCGAACGGGCGGCCTTCGCCAAAGCCTATAGTGATGCCATCGAAGCCTGGCGGCCGTCCCCCGAGGCTCCGTTGTTGTTTGATCCAACGAAAACCAACTACGAGGAATTCGAGCCGGAAGCCGACGCAGGTCGAGGTGGGAAAGGTGAAGGTACGGCCTTCAAATTGACCATCAAATTCGTCTTCACCCCGACGGATCTGACCCCCCTGACCACCAAGCGTCCGGCCAAGGACGCAACCGCGCCATGATCCTGAAACCCGACATCCGGACGCCCGTCCTGAAGGCCTGGGGCGTGTTCGCCGCCACCCTCGTCGTCACCGGTTGTCTGTTGGCCTGGCTCCTCAATCCCGGCGACCTTCCGGAACGGATGGCCACCGCTGAACGTGCGGGAAAAAGCGTCAGTGGTCCGGTCGACTTGGCCCAACACATCGCCGAAGCCCGCGCCGCCAACGCCCACCTGGCGACCACCATCGAGACCCTCAAAAAGGGCGTCGGTTTCACGGTTGTCCCCCCGTATCTGGTACCGGCCGGAGAGCGCCAGCCGGGCCAGTATTTTAATGATCAGTTGCTGGCCGTGCAGGACCGCCTGCGGGCATTGGCGCAGGAACGCAGCGTCACCTACCAGCGGGGCCTCGGGTTCGACATCAAGGCGGCGGTCCCCAAGAACGAAGATGCACCCTACCTGCTGACGATGCTGCAACTGACCGAGAAACTCGGCACCATCATCCTCAAGACCCCGACCCCGATTCTGAAGTTCGCCATCAAGCAGCCCGAGAAGGCCGCCGTGGTCACGGGGCCGGCCAATCGCCCGCCCCTGCTGAAGGAATACCCCCTGACCCTGGAGGTTCGCGCAGGGCTGACGGACATTCTGTGGATCCTCCACCGGCTGGCCCACACCGAGGATCTGGGGGGCTATCCCCTGACGGTGCGGAGCTTCACCCTGACCAGCGCCAACGCCGATCCTAAGGATGAGATTCAGCAATTGGACGCGGTGATTGAGGTCGCCGGCCTGCAATTCCTGTCGGATACCGAACGGACCACGACCCCCGCCCGCCCGCCGACCCGTGGCCTGGGAGGTCGCTGATGCCCTCCGCCAGCCAATGGACCGCCGGCTTTTGCCTCCTGCTGGCCCTGGCCGCCTGGGCCTGGGCCCTGATGGCCGACATCAGCATTGCAGAACCGGGCAAGGCCCGGATCAAGGCCGAGCCTGTCCAGGGTCTCGAAGCCTCCTTGCCGACCATTTCGCCCTTCGAGTCCTACAACGTCAACCGGGAAAACCCGTTCGTTCCCTGGCAGCAGCGCCAGCGCGAAACCAGCGCCCAGGCGCCCAAGACCACTACCGGCCCGCGAAAAGTTCAACCCGAAGTCCCTAAGCCGACCCCCCTGCCGACCTTGGCTCCCGCCCCGGCCCGCCTGCCGGTCGCCGTCGGCCTGTTGACGGCCAAGGGGACCACCACGGTGTTGACCATCCCGCCGGACGGCGGCACGCCCCGTTGGCTGAACATCGGCGATACCCTGGTCGGCTGGGAACTGACCGGAGTGGAGCAGGGCAATACCACCGTGTGGACGGAGCTTTCCTCAGGCCAGACCTTGCGCCAATTGATCAGCCCATCCTCCGAAACGGCCACCGAGGGCGAGGCCACTCCGAAGAAGTCGACCAAGAAATCGGCGGATTCCCCCGGTAAGGACAAAGAGACGGCCAAGAACAAAGAGACGGCCAAGAACAAAGAGACGGCGAAAGACAAGAAATCGGTAAAAGAAAGGGAGAAATCCCCCAAAGGCCCCGTCCCAAAGGACCGCACGCAGGCCGTTGAGGACTCCGAATCCATCCCGGCGCCGAAGAAGCCCAAGCGGCCTACCCCCCCTCCAGGCCCGGAAGCGACCCCCCAGGAATAACTCCCTATGCGCGGTGCTGTCGTCCTGTTTTCCGGTGGCCAGGATTCCACCACCTGCCTGGCCTGGGCCCTGGCCCGCTACGACACCGTTCATGCGGTCACCATCGACTATGGTCAGCGCCATCGGGTCGAAATCGAAGCCGCCGCCCGGATCTGCGCCGCCGTCGGCGTGCCCCAGGCCATCGTCCCCTGCGACAGTTTCCGGGCCCTGGGCGGCAATGCCCTGACCAGCGATGCGCCGGTCCAGGACGGCCCGGCGACCAACGGCCTGCCCAACACCTTCGTGCCCGGCCGCAATCTGATTCTGTTGTCCTTAGCCGCAGCCTACGGCTACCAGCGGGGCATGACTGACATCGTGACTGGGGTCTGCCAGACGGATTACAGCGGTTATCCCGATTGCCGCCAAGACACGATGGTCGCCCTCCAGGCCGCCCTACGGGCTGGGCTCGATGCCCCCGTGACCATCCACACGCCCCTCATGTGGCTGACCAAGGCTGAAACCGTGGTCCTGATGCGCGACCTCGGCCGCCTCGACCTGCTAGCCCTCAGTCACACCTGTTACAATGGACAGGTCCCACCCTGCGGGACTTGTCCGGCCTGCCTCCTGCGGGCCAAGGGCTTCGCTGAAGCGGGGATTCCAGACCCCCTGCTGA
>CAIUVD010000086.1 GCA_903902515.1 uncultured Planctomycetota bacterium
CCTAGGACGGATCCATCATCCAATCCGGCCAGAATCTGATCGAGTTCCGACCCACGGTTCTGGTCGATGCGGGGCGCAAAGACCACATGATTCAGGTGGTTGCCCCGGGTGATGACATAGGCATAGGGCCCATCCACCACCGGTCCCATCTGCCCGACCTTGATCCGATCCGTCAGTAGGTGCGCCCCGACCCCGGGATGCCGGACCTGAATCAAGGCCTTCACCAACACCTGGGCCACCGCCTGACCCGCCTGGGGCGTCGTGCCCACCGCTTGAACCGACACGGTGTAGGACGCCCCATCCGGATCGTCATCCAGGGCGTAGGGCACAACCACTGGGACGGCGTAGAGAGGCATTGCGACGGACCAAAAGGAAAATGGAGCGGGTGAAGGGAATCGAACCCTCGTGTCCTGCTTGGGAAGCAGGCGCTCTACCATTGAGCTACACCCGCGCGATGCGGAGAAGTGTTTACCCCTCCCGGGTGGGGCCGTCAAGCACCCGCCAAGAATATGCCGGCCGCTGGGCCCACAGTCGCCCCGCATCAATCCACCGTCGGGGTTGGTTGCTACCGTCGCCAAGCACCTCCAGCGGGCCCTCGGCGGCCTGTTGGTAATAGGCCCGCACGGTCAAACGGTGGGGGCAGGCGGCATTGAGGATGCCGGTCCCAAGATCCCCGCCCAGGGCATCGGCGGCGAGGTCTGCCAGGTCGTCGTCGTGGAGGTAGGAAAACGGCCGGTCGGGATCGCCTTTGATAGTGAGAGGCGTTCCGGCGAGCCGGGCGGCCCGGGCCCGGGTGCGGGCGAAGGTCCGGGTGGGACCCACGAGGGCCGTGGCCCGCAGGACCAGGGCATCCACGTGGCCCTCGACGGCCCGTTCGATGGCTCGCAGGGCCAGGGATTCCGGATCCTGGCCGAGGGGACCGTCCTCGGCCACGCCGCCCCCCTCCGCATCGCCGTAGAGGGAGGTGGTGGAGACCAGCACCAGCCGCGTCGTTGGCCAACGGTGGCGGGCGGCGGTGACCAGGGCAGCCACGCCGTTATCGCGGCCCCGGCGGATGCCGGGATTGGCGGCTACCAAAATGGCATCCGCCGGACCGACCGGCAGGACGCTTCCCGCCAGGACCGGAAAAGCCGGGCAGGGATCGCCGGATTCCCGGGCCCACGGGCGACGGCGGGAGCCCACCACCGTCCACCCCCGGTCCACCAAGCGGTTGCCCACCAGGGCGCCGACCACCCCGCAGCCGAGGATGAGGCAGCGGCCGGGGCGGCCGCCGTCCGAGGTCCGGGGTCCGGGGTCTGGGGTCTGGTGGGGCTGGAGATCGCCGACTTCTCCCCGGTCCTCAACTCCATCACCGACAATCCCCACCGGGACCCCGGACCCCGGACCCCGGACCCCGGACCCGCTCACAGCCACGTCCGCAAGGAATCCATGACCGTCACCGCTTTGGCGGCATCCTGGCGTAGCACATAGGTGTGGCGGAGGTCGATGGGGGTGTTGAAGGAGGCCAGGAGGTCGCTGTGGCGGGTCACGGGTTCGACCAGGGAGCGGCCGAGGACGCGGCGTTCGCACAACAGGCGGCGGCCGTCGGGGTTCTGGGGCCCGGCGAGGTTGGAGAAGGTCTGACGGGCGTGACGGATGAAGACGTGGCAGCCGGCGACTTTCAGGGCTTCGTGGAGTTCTTGGGACAGGAGGTTCTCGGGCTGTTCGGCACCGATCCGTTCCCGGAGCACCAGTTTGGCCGGTTCCCGGTCGAGGATGCGGTGGCTCCAGATGCCACCCTGGGCCCGGGCAGCGTGCAATTGGCCGATGAGGTGGTCGTCGCGCAGGTCGATGAGTTCCGCCAACGACCCCATGGGGAAGCGGATCTCGCCCTCGGCCAGGGCCTGGGACAGGTAGTACTCGAAGGCCGGGGCGGTCTTGTGGAAGTACACTTGGTGGAACATGTGGTAGCGGGCCAGAAGGAGGCCTTCCAGGGCGTGAACGCCATGGACATCAAGACCCAGTTCCGGGCCATCGGGGCCGCGAACGATGGTTTCGCAGGCCACCAGCCGCTGGAGGTCGAAGATGCCGTAGGTCACGCCGCTGAAGTGGGAATCCCGCAGAAGGTAGTCGCAGCGGTCGGCGTCGATTTCGCCGCTGACCAGGGCCCGGAGGATGCCGAGGAGCGGCGCCCGGGCCGCCAGCCAGCGGGAGGGCTTGATGGTCGAGGACAGGACCGCCGCCACATCCCGGGCCTCGTCCTCGGCCAAGACCCCCTCACCCACCAGGGCGTGGACGATGGCCAGGGACAGGTCTTCGTGCTTGGCCTGGCGGGCAGCGGGGGGCAACCCCGCGTACCAGCTATCCGGCAGGCGGACTTGGCTGACGGAGGGCAGGAACTCCTCAAACGAATGGCTGTAGGGCCCATGGCCGACATCGTGGAGGAGCCCCCCGAGGCGGGCCAGGCGGTAGGCCCGGTCGAGGTCTGCCTGGGCGAAATCCGGGAGGGACGGCACCAGGCGGCGGAAGCGATCCCCCGCCAGGTGCATGACTCCCAGGGAATGCTGAAAGCGGTCATGGACCGCCCCCGGGTAGACGAGGCTGACGAACCCCAGTTGCTTGATGTGGCGCAGGCGCTGGACCCACGGGTGGTCAACGACCCGCCGCTCGTCCTCCGTGATCAGGATGGTGCGGTGAATGGGATCGCGGATCTCGTAGACGCTCATGGGTTTTTATAAACCTATTTCAATTCAGCGTCAGTCAAGCGCAGAACCCAGACCTCGTCAACCGTCCCGGGTTCCAGGGTCAGGGTCACCACGCCCTGGGCGTCGGCGTTCAGGGTGGTCACCGGCCCCGGCGAGCCATCGACGGGTTGCCAGCGTTCCCAGGCGTAGCCCTGGCCCGGTCGGAAGCCCCCCAAGCGCACAGGTTGGCGTTGGGCCAGGCCGCTGCGGGGCTGCTGCTTCACCAAGGCCCGGTACCAGGTATCTGCGCGAACCTGGGGCCAGAGCAGGGCCTGAGTAGGAGAGGCCCAGCCGAGCACCCGTACGGGGCCCTGGGGATTCGGTGCCACCTGTTGGAGGGCCTGGTCCTGCCAGGTCAGTCGTTCGGCAATTTTTCCGAGGGCGCCGTAGAGCGGCCACAAATTGCGAGCATCAAGGTGCGTGTCCCACCACCAGGTCATGGCCGGGGCCAGGCCGAGGCAGAATCCGGCCCACAATTGTTGACGGAGGAGGAGTCCCTCGTGGTCGAGGTCGTTCCCCGGGTTGTGGTCGTGCTGGCCCTGGTAGCCCCCCTCCATGGCCCACCACAGGCGGTCCTGGTGGGCGGCTTCCTCGAACTCCCGCAGGGCATCGCGACTGGGGGCGCGGAAGCCTTCGTCGGCCTCGGTGAATTCATGGACGTAGGGATGGACCCCGAACCAGTCGAGGGGTGCCGAGGAAGTCGCCCACCCGGGGCCGCACCAACTGGAGATTACGGGCCGACGATCCGGGTCCTGGGCCCGCACCCGGGCGGCGGCGGCGATCAGCCAGCGGTCAAGGGCGTGGGGATTGGCTTCCGCCAGATCCAGTTCATTGCCGAGTTCCCAGGCCAGCACCGTGTCGTCGGCCCCCCAGCGGGCGACCGCCACATCCAAGCGTCGGGCGATGGCCGGGGTCAGGGGCACCGCTGACCAGCCGGGTTGGCGGCGGAGGTCCGTGTGGTTTTCCAGGACCAGGGTCAGGCGCAGGTGGCGGGCCCGGGCCTCGGCCAGCACCGCATCCACCTGGGCGGCTCGGCGGGGGTCGAGGTCCTCCCCCAGGCCAAGGCTCCACGAGCACAGCCACACCCGGGCATGGGTCCCACCGTGGCGGGCCAGACGTTCAAAGGCCCGGCGGAACCCGGGCAGGGGATCGTCGCCTTCCATCCACGCCAGGTTCGGCCCAAGGGCCAGGAACGGGGTTCCATCCGGCAGGGCCAACCGGCGTTTGACCACCCGCACCGGCCCGCCATCGCCGGGGGCGACCTCCACCTGACCCTGGCCGAGGATCCGGCCATCGGCGGCCGTGAGGACCCAGGACTGCAGCCCGGGACGACGAGGGGCGTGACGGATCTCGCAGCCGCCGCCAACGGCAAAGGAGGCCCGGCGCAGGCCATCAAAGGTCAGCGTGGCGGCGGGGGCTTCGGGGACTCGCCACACGGCCACCTGATGGGCGGTGGCTCTGGCGGGGACCTCTAGGGCTGAGAGGTTCAGCCCCACGAACA
>CAIUVD010000087.1 GCA_903902515.1 uncultured Planctomycetota bacterium
CGGTAGCTCCGACGATAACGACCCAGCCGACCGCAAAATCGGTCGTCTTGGGTCAAACGGCGACGTTTAGCGTGGTGGCGACGGGTTCCCCCGCGCCAACGTACCAGTGGCGCAAGGGCGGTATCAATATCGTTGGGGCAACCTCGGCGACGTACGTCACGCCGGTGACCGTGGCTGCTGACAATGGCGCACAGTTCAGCGTCGTGGTGGCGAATAGTGCCGGGACGGTGACTTCGTCCACGGCGTCTTTGACGGTGACCGTGGCCCCGGTGATTGCGACCCAGCCAGCCGCAGCCTCGGTAATCGCTGGCCAGACGGCGACGTTCAGCGTGGTGGCGACGGGTTCCCCTGCGCCATCATACCAATGGCGCAAGGGCGGTATCAATATCGCTGGGGCAACATCGGCGACGTATGTTACGCCAGTGACTGTTGTGGCTGATAATGGTGCACAGTTCAACGTGGTGGTGACGAACAGTGCCGGGACGGTGACCTCGTCGAATGCGGCTTTGACCGTGACATCAGCCATTGCTCCGGCAATTACGACCCAACCGACCCCCAAAACGGTCGTCTCTGGTCAAACAGCGACCTTCAACGTAGTGGCGACGGGTTCCCCTGCGCCGACGTACCAGTGGCGCAAGGGCGGTATCAACATCGTTGGGGCAACATCGGCGACCTATGTCACACCGGCGACGGTGGCGGCGGATAATGGCGCGCAGTTTAGCGTCGCGGTAACAAACAGCGCCGGGACGGTGACCTCATCTATTGCGGCTTTGACGGTGACGGTGGCTCCGAAGATTACGACTCAACCGACCCCCAAAATGGTCGTCTCGGGTCAGACGGCGACGTTCAGCGTGGTGGCGACAGGTTCCCCCGCACCGACGTATCAATGGCGCAGGGGCGGTATCAACATCATTGGTGCAACGTCAGCGACGTATGTCACACCGGCGACGCTGGCTGCTGATAATGGTGCACAGTTTAGCGTCGTGGTGGCGAACAGTGCCGGGACGGTGACTTCGTCCACGGCGTCTTTGACGGTGACCGTGGCCCCGGTGATTGCGACCCAGCCAGCTGCAGCCTCGGTAATCGCTGGTCAGACAGCGACGTTCAGCGTGGTGGCGACAGGTTCCCCAGCTCCGACATTCCAGTGGCGTAAGGGCGGAGTGGCGATTGCTGGTGCAACGTCGGCGACGTACGTCACGCCGGTGACCGTGGCTGCTGACAATGGAGCGCAGTTTAGCGTCGTGGTGACGAATAGCGCCGGTACAGTAACTTCGAGCGGGGTTTCGCTGACGGTAATCATTCCGGAACCTCCGGTAATCACCAAGCAGCCGGTAGGGGGAATCGTGGTAGAAGGTGCCCCTGTGACTCTTAGTGTTGAGGTCAGTAAACCAGCAGGATGCTCATATCAGTGGGAATTTTACATCCAATATGGTTTCGCCGGTATAATTGGAAATACATCCTCGGTGACAGTGAATCCGAATCCATGGGACTACGGTAGTAATTTCTATACATATCGAGTTAAAATATGGAATGAATTCGGCGAAACGTATTCTGATTTCGTTGGGTTTAATGTAGTGGTGGCACCGCAGTTGGTGGTTTCAATAGCACCTCAGGAAGCAATGATTGGCCAGTCTGCTACATTCACGGCAATGGTGCGTGCAGTTCCCGACGCTATGTGTCAGTGGTATCGCAATGGCACTCCAATTCCCGGTGCCATAGGACCAGTGCAAAGTTACCGACAATTCAGCTATGTTACCCCACCGGTTACCATGGCGGATCAAGGTGCTGTGTACCATGTGGTGGTGTCGAACGACTATGGTTTGACCACCGCGCCAGGTGTGACTTTGGCTGTGCTTGATCCAGCCGCGATCGTTACCCAACCGACCGCAAAAACAGTCGTCTCGGGGCAAACGGCGACCTTCACCGTCGTAGCCACCGGCATCCCCACGCCAACCTATCAATGGCACAAAAACGGCCTGCCCATCCCCGGTGCCACAAATGCCACCTATACCACCCCAGCAACGGTCTTGGCCGATGATGACGCCGTCTTCAGTGTGGTGGTGACGAATAGGATTGGCTCGGTGACCTCGTCATCGGCCACGCTCACAATCAATAAATCGCCGACTATCGTCACGGCAGCCACGGCCTTCCCGTCCTTGGTAACCGGTTTGACGACGACGCTTTCGGTCCTGGCCGCTGGTAACGACGGTAGGGGTGAATCCGCCTTGCGGTACCTGTGGTCAACGGTGGGTTCGGTTCCTGCACCTGTGATGTTCGCCAGCAATGGCACCAATGCCGCGAAGACGACAACGGCAACGTTTACCAAGCCCGGTGTCTACCCGCTTTTATGCTCGGTGTACGATCATGGTGGGCGAGTTGTCAACAGTGCGGTCACGGTAACGGTGCAGGCCACACTGGCGACCATCGATGTGCAGCCATCAATGGCGGTGATGCTCGTCGGATCGACGCGCGCCATGGCGGCTATCGGACGTGATCAATTTGGCCAAGTGCTGTCATCGCAGCCAACCTGGCAGTGGTCCGTGAATGGTGGCGGCACCATCAATGCCAATGGACTTTTCACCGCCGGCGCCGCCGTCGGGGGCCCCTACGAAGTCTTGGCTCAGGCCAACGGATCGTCGGCGCAGGGCGGTGCTGTGCTAAACGTGGGCGCGCAAGGCCTGGTGACCAATACCCCACGTATCAGGTTGGATCCTACGGACCCTCGACAGGTGTTGCTCACGGCCGGCGCGGCTGACGGGAATGGTCGTGCGTTGACCTACACATGGTCAGTTGGCGAAAATGGCTTTGATGCCGTCAGCGTGGTACCCAATGCCTCTCCGGCGGCCCACCAAGCCGTGGCGCGGGTGCCGGGGCCGGGTGTATGGCTTTTCTCCGTAGCCGTGACGGCAAGCGATGGTGAATCGACCACCAATTCGGTGACCATCGATGTTCCGCGCCGGCTCACGCAGCTGACGCTTGATGTGGGTGAGGGTCGTGTCGCTGCCGGTGGCAGTTTGCCAATCCAGGTCCAGGGGCTCGATCAGTTTGGTCAGTCGATGGAACCATCCGATGACACGGTGTGGTCCACCGCCGCCGGCCAGGTGATCGCGCATCACCGCTTAGCGGCGGGGTCCATCTCGGGGGCCTTTCCCCTGACGGTGACCTCCGCTGGTCGGTCCGCTTCGGCCATGGTGGAGGTCACCGCCACCCAGCCATCAGTGGTCGGCGGTGCCAGCGGTCTGACCGCTCTGCTCGACGGGAGGGGTGCCTGGCTAACGGCCGAGGTCACCGATCCGGGCGACCCGGATCCGTTAACCATCGCCTGGTCGATAACGGGCGGTCCTGCCGGGGCGAAAATCCGCAACGAAGGCATCGCCGGACGGGCCCTGGCCTTCCTCGATGCCCCATCTCCGGGAACCTACACCTGGGCATTGAAGGTCGTGAATGCGGACGGCCAGGCCGCCACCTACGTCAAGTCCGTCACCTTGGCCAGCGTCCCGGCACAATTGTTGCTCGTGCCGCAGCAGGTTGATGGTCTGCCAGCAAGTCAGCGGAAATGGGTGGTGTCGGCCAAGGATGCCTGGGGGAACCCGGTTGCCATCGACCCGCAACAGGCCACCTGGTCCGTGCAGGGTGGTGCGGTGACCAACGGTGTGGTCACGGCGAATGGTCCTGGCCCGGTGACGGTGACGGTCTCTATGGCGGGATTGCTGACCGCCATCACCTATACTCCTGGGCCATGGACGGCCCCAGGCATGGAGCCACCCCAGATGTCGGTGGTGGTGTCCGATGGCCTCACGGGGGATCGGGTCGACACTGTTGATGGCGTTCTCACCTACCTGACGAAAGCATCCTCCGTCGAAGTCACCGTGACCGGGGAGGGTGGCAACGTGGCGGTCGAGACCGTGGAGATCGAAGGCGGTTCGGGTGGCCTCATGAGCGGTCCCTTAGGGGCCCAGCGGGTCGCCCTCGTGGAAGGCGTGACGGAGCTGGTAGTGCGCGCCCGGTGCCGTCGGGTCGAAACCCAGGAGTCCCTCACGTGGATCGTCGGCCGCCTGAAGGTGCTGTCGGATCGAACGGCACCCCAGGTGACGCAGATTCGTCCCACCGACGAGAGCGCCGTCCCCACCGTGAGCATCTGTTATCTCAATGGCATGACTGAGGCCGAGAACACCGCCAATGATGGCGCGGCTTGGCAAACACGGGTCGATCGCTTCAGTCGTGATACCTTCGCAGTGCGCCTGCTCGCCACGGATGCCCGCGGTTTCGGGTTCCAGTCCCTGCGGCGCCGCCAGGTGCCAACGAAGGCCGAACGTAAGCAGGAGGCCATCCTGTTGCCGGTCTCCTCCGAGGGATCCTTGTGGACCAAGCGTACCTGGACGATCTCCGGCTTTGATGCCTGGGAGGACACCGAGGCCTATGGCCCGGATTTCCGTGGGTCCCCCAAGGCAGGACGCTACCACATGCAGGTGCCCGTGGAGGATCGCTGCGGCAATGTGACCGTCTTTACCGCGCCCTGGTACTGGGTCAAAACCAAGAAACCTAAGGCTGCGTTAGCGTATATCCCGAAGGATGGAACCTTTGCCGACCTGCGCGTCGAAGATCGCGATCTGACCTATGTGTGGACGAGAAATTGGATGTTGGCGGATGGTGATGTGGTGGCTCCGGGGAAGCCTTGGTATCCCTGGGGCTCGGTGATCCCCCAGTTTGCGGGCCAAAAGCCGCCGATGGTGCTCGGGGGCGTTCGTTACACTTATGATCAACAGACCGGCTGGCCGACGGAGCAAAATATCGTCGATCTTGCGGGAAATCGGACCTTGATCGTGCCGCCGAAATTGCGGGCAGAGGTGGTGGGGGTGAGTGATCCGGGAACGGCGCCTGAGGGATGGGGGGAGTTGGTTAACGAGATTATCGGTGATAAACCACATTTAATGTATGGGGGTATAGGCATGAACGTGGAGTCACCCATTGGAGTTGATTTCACAGAAAAATTGTCGGTGAATGATGCGATAGCCGCATTGGATTCTCGCACGATTAACTACGCGTTTTCCGATCCTTATTATGATCCAAGTTTCTATGAAGACGACTACTCTCCTAACCCAGACTTGACTATATATCCACCAACTCCAAACGATCAGGTGTTCATGCTGAAAATAGGGGGGCCCTCTGCGTGGATCTACCAGAGTTCGTATATTGGCAATTCGTTTGTGATTAGCAATGGAACCGAAAAATTTTCTTCGGAGTGGAACCGTTTGTACACCGGGTATCGGGTTTCTGCGGTTTCCTCTGATGAAATCGGAGGTTATAAAGGAGCTGAAATGCATAACGGCCACGTCTATGTTATGGGACAGTATAAGCTTACGGGGCAGGGGGGGACGAAATTGGTGCCTCTCTTGTCTCAACTGGGTAGATCCACCAGGGCGATTGTAAGAGCTGGCGCATCATGGGCTGATGATGCGACAGCAAGACATGGCTGCAGATGGATACACGTGCTTGATTCAAC
>CAIUVD010000088.1 GCA_903902515.1 uncultured Planctomycetota bacterium
CCCCGGACCCCGGACCCCGGCTCATACCAGCTCCTTCGGATGAACATGCAAATCCGCCGGGCATGCCCACGTCTCGATCTCCATATTCACCTCGACACCGCGTTCCTTCCACGCCTTGGTGCGGATCAGGCGAACCAGGGCGGCGACATCGCCGGCGAAGGCACTGCGGCCGGGGTTGATGATGAAATTCCCGTGAATGGTGCTGATTTCCGCCCCGCCGATGCGGGTGCCCTTGAGGCCCAGTTCGTCGATCAACTTCCCCGCCGGAAGATCCGGACGGGGATTTTTGAAGACACATCCGGCCGAGGGCTGGGCCAGGGGCTGGGTGGCGGCCTTGGCCTGCTTAAGGCGCGTGGCGGTGGCCTGGAGAACAGCGGGATCCTCGGAGGGCAGGGCCATCTCGCAGGACAGGAACAGCACGCCGGACGGCAGGCCGCAGGTGCGGTAGGCCGCGGGGAGGTCGGCCCGCTCAATCCAGCGCGGGGTGGTCGTGCCGGGCAGCACCACCTCGACCCGAGTCGCATGATCGAGGATCCAGGTAGTGTTGGTGCCGGCGTTCATGCGCAGGGCACCACCGACGGTGGCAGGAACCCCCGCCAGGCCCTCGGGACCAGCGAGACCGGCCTTCACCGTGGCCCCGATCAATTTCGCCAAGTCGAAGGCGGCCCCGACCCGGACGGTCGTCACGCCACCGACGACGCCGACGGTTTCCATGGTGTCGAAGGCCGCGCCCAACTTGACCACCAGACCCGGCACGCCGTCGTCGCCGACCAGCAGATTGGCCCCCTTGCCGAGCCAGCGGTGGGGCTGCTCGATAACCTCGGGGAGGTCGCGGCGGTCCTCCAACCACAGGAGGTCGGCGGGGCCACCGATACGCATGGTCGTGAGGTCCGCCAGGCGGACCCGCTCCAGGCGGTTGCGGGACAAGAGATCAGGCGTGGGCATGGGACTCAGTACGGACGGCGTCGTGGGCCAAGTCGCCGACATCGCCGGCTCCGAGGATAAGGAGGGTGTCGCCGGGGGCCGCCCCCGCCAGGGCATGGGCCAGGGCCCGGGAGCGATCGGCGGTGGCCAAGACCGTCATGGCCGGGCGGCGGGCGGCCACGGCCATCGCCAGGGCCTCGCTGGTGATCCCCGGGATCGCGGGCTCTCCGGCCCCGAAGATCGGCAGCAGGCTGAGGTGCCCGGCCTGATCGAAGGCGGTAATGAACTCCTCAAAACAGTCGGCGGTCCGGCTGTGACGGTGGGGCTGGAAAAGGACTCGCACGGTGCCCCCGCCCAGGGCGGCGGCGGCAATGGTGGCCCGGATTTCGGCGGGGTGGTGGCCGTAATCTTCGACGATCCGCACCCCGCCGACTCGGCCATGGACGGTGAAGCGACGCTTCACGCGCTCGCAGGTGGCCAGGGTCCCGAGGTCGGTGGCCGGGTGGACAAAGCGGGCGGCCGCGGCGGCCATCAACGCATTGAGGACCATGTGGACCCCGGGAATGGTGACGGTCAAAAACCCGAGGTCCTGGCCATCGGCCAGCACCCGGCCGGTGCTGCCATCGGGGCCAAGGTGCAGATCCCGGACCTGCCAGTCGCCCCGGTCGAGCCCAATGGTGACGATGGAGGCCGTCACCCCCGCCAGCACCCGGGGCGACAGGCCGGTGGCGGGCACGACCACTAGGCCGTCGGCCGGGACCGTCCGCAGCCAGGCGTTGAAGGCTTCCTCCAAAGCGGCGAAGGTGCCGTAGTGGCGGAGGTGTTCCGCGTCGAGGTTGGTGACGATGGCCACCTGGGGCGCGGTGCGGGCAAAACTGCCATCGCTCTCGTCGACCTCAGCCACCGCCAGGCCCGAAGTTCCGGCCCGCGCCCCGCCGCCGAGGGAACCGACGGTACCACCGACCATCACCAGGGGATCAGCGCCCGAGGCCGTCAACAGGTGGCCGAGCATCCAGGTGGTGCTGGTTTTTCCGTGGCTGCCGGCGACGGCGATGGTCCGACGGCGGGCCAGGATCTCGACCAGGCATTGGCCCCGGGTCAGGACCGTGGCTCCGGCGGCCCGGGCAGCCACCAGCTCCGGATGATCCGCAGGAACGGCCGCCGTGTGGACGACGACGTCGACCCCGGCAACGTGGGCGGGATCATGGCCCAGGCGGACTGCAACCCCCTCCGCCTGGAGGCGGCGGGTGGTGGTCGACGCCGCGCCATCGCAGCCATCCACCACCGCGCCAGCAGCCTGCAGCAATGGCACCAGGGCCGACACGCCGGCCCCGCCAATACCCAACAAATGTACGCGTTGTCCGGCGAAATCGATCATGGGGCAGGGCGGGCCAATTGGAGGACCAGGTCAGCGACGGCATCGGCCGCCTGGGGTCGCGCCAAGGTATGGGCCTGCTCCCCCAGGGAACGGACGGCGGAACGGTCCTTCACCAGGCGGGCGACCGCCGCCGCCAGGGCTTCGGCCCCGGTGGTGGCCTGGGGCAGGACCAGGGCCCCGCCGATGCGCTCGATGGAACGGGCGTTGGCGGTCTGGTGGTCCTCGGCGGCCCAGGGCAGGGGAATGTAGAGGGCACCGATGCCGGCAGCGCACAGTTCCGCGACGGTGGTCGCCCCGGCGCGGGTGATGGCGAGGTCAACCCGCTCATAGAGACCAGGCATGTCCCGGTAGAAGCCAAAGACTTCCGCCGACAGGCCCACGGCGGCATAGGCCCCCGTCACCCGCTCCCGGTCGTCATCCCCCGCGAGATGGATGAGATGCAGCCCGGGGATGGCGGCCAGGGCCGGGGCCGCCGCGAGCAGCAGATCATTGAGGGACTTGGCCGACAGACTGCCACCCACCACCAGAACGTTCAGGGTCGGTCCCTCACCACGGGTCCGGGGGGCGATGGCGCGCACCGGGTTGCCAAGCATCCGCACGCGATCGGCGGGCAGGTGGGCGGAAGCCTCCGGGAACTGGGTGACGATGGCCGCCGCCCGGCGGGCGGTGAGGCGATTAGTGCGCCCGGCATGGGCATTCTGCTCCATCACCACCAGGGGAATGCGGTGGAGCGGGGCGAGCAGGGCCGGGAGGAGGCTGGCGTAGCCACCGAGGGCGACGATCGCCCGGGGCGGCCGAGCAGCCAATTCGCGGTGGACCCGCCAGGCCATCCCCAGGGAGCGCAACCACCAGCCGGGGGACCGCAGGGCCGGACGGGACAGCCCGAGGGCCAGGAGGGGAATGCCGGCCCCGGGCACCAGGGTCGCCTCGATACGATCGGGATCGCCGATCCACCGCAGATCCTGGATACCCCGCCGCCGCAGGGCCTCGGCCACCGCCAGGCCGGGCAGGACATGGCCGCCGGTACCCCCACCACAAAACAGGATGCCGCTCATGACGAACCCAGGTTGGTGGTGGTGCCGTGGCTCCACGACAGGGTCTTGTGGGTTTTGATGACCGCCCCGCGAGTCGCCGAGGTGCCGACCCCGCCATCGAGGCGGTCCCGGGCATTGGCCTTGGCGACGGCATCCAGGATGCCCGCGAAAACGATGCACACCGCCACCGACGTGCCGCCGTAACTGATGAAGGGCAGGGTCATGCCCTTGGTCGGCACACAGCCGGTAACCACCAGCATATTGCCAAACGCCTGAAAACCGATGACCGTGGTACAGCCAACCGCCAAGAGGCGGCGATGGAGGTCGCGGCTGGTGGCGGCGATCCGCAGGCCGATGCCGATGAATACCAGGTAGAGCGCTGCCAGCCCAGTGCCGCCGACCATCCCAAACTCCTCGCAGATGACAGCGAAGATGAAGTCCGTGTGTTTTTCCGGGACAAACCCGAGCTTCGCGGTTCCCTGACCCAGGCCGGTGCCCCACAACCCGCCGCCGCCCATGGCGATGAACCCCTGCTTGAGGTGGTAGGCGGTGGGGCCGTCGCTGTTGAGGGGATCCATGAACGACAGCATGCGATCACGGCGGTAGCCGACCGACCACGCCGCGGTGTAAAACAGAATCGGCAAGGCCGCCGCCACCAGCATCAGATAGGGCAGCATCCGCGTCCCGGCGTACCACAGCATGACCGAGAAGACCACGCCCATGACCACCACCGAACCGAGGTCCTTGGTGGCATAGACCAGCCCGGCCACCAGGCCAAAGCCCAGCAGGGGCCGCAGGGTGCCGTGCCAGAAGGTGCGCGTCAGGTGCGGGTAGCGGGCGAAGTACCAGGCCGCCGCCAACACCACCGACAGTTTCGCCAATTCCGCCGGTTGAAGATTCACTGGCCCCAGATCGATCCAGCGCTTGGCGCCATTGACCGTGCGGCCCACCGCCAACACCGCCAGCAAGCTGAGCACCGTGGCCGCGAGGGCGAGGGCCGTCCAGCCGGTGGAGCGCAAACGATCTGTGCCGATCCACCACGAAATCGCGACCGCCCCGGCAATGCCCCCGGCCATGGCCAGCATCTGCTTCCACAGGAAGGCATAGGTCACGGTGCCGGTGGCGTTCGAGCCGGTCATGCCCGCCGTGGCGGACACCACCACCACCAGGCCGAAGCCGCACAGGATCGCGACCGTCATCCAGAGCATCAGGCGGAGGGTCATGGGATGGACCGGCAGGGAGAGGGGAGAGGGGAGAAGAGAGAGGGGGAAACTGGTCGGGAACCGGGGTGGTAGTCAGCGACACCAGCAAGGCATCCCCGGCACGGGAGTCGTGCACTCCTCTCCC
The DNA here is from genome assembly GCA_903902515.1 of uncultured Planctomycetota bacterium. Lineage (GTDB taxonomy): Bacteria > Planctomycetota > UBA11346 > UBA11346 > UBA11346 > CAIUVD01. The sequence goes on from CAIUVD010000088.1 coordinate 4,684, forward strand.
CTGGCCAGAACGGAGAGGGGAGAGGGGGAAACTGGTCAGGAACTGGGGTGGTGGTCAGCGACACCCGCAAGGCATCCCCGAGACAGGAGTCATGCACTCCTCTCCCCTCTCCCCTCTCCCCTCTCCAGATCATCGTCATGTCCATCACCGGATCTTCAACGTAACGACGGCAAACAACGCCGCGAGAGCCGCGACCATCCAAAAACGAACCACGATCTTCGACTCGGGCCACCCCTTCATTTGGAAGTGGTGGTGGATCGGCGCGCAGAGGAAGATGCGACGCTTGTTGAAGCAGCGGTAGGAGAAGATCTGGAGGGCCACGCTGCCGGCCTCGACCACGAAGATGATACCGATGAGGAGGATCAGGAACTCCTGCTTGGTCATCAGGGCCGCGAGGCCGAGGGTCCCGCCGAGGGCCTGGCTGCCGGTGTCGCCCATGAAGATTTCCGCCGGGGCGCCGTTGAACCACAGAAAGCCGAGACAGGCCCCGGCCACCGCCGCCAGGAACACCGCCACCTCTTCGCCCCCGGGGACGAAGAACGTCCCCAGGTACTGGGCCGCATCGACCCGGGCCGTGAGGTAGGCGATGACGCAGAAACCCAGGGCAGCGATGACCATGGTCCCCGCGGCGAGGCCGTCCATGCCGTCGGTGAAATTCACGCCGTTGGCACAGGCGATGGTCACGAACAGGGACCACAGGACGGTGAACAGCCCGAGGTGCAGGGCGTGTTCCAGGGCGGTGAAGGGCAGGGTCACGGCATGGGTCCCGAGGTGAACGGTATACTCCACGCCCTGGATGGTCTTGGTGTAGGCCTCGGCCCCCGTTGGGTTGAGGATGGTGGCGTAATGGCCATCGATCCACCACAGCCCCAGGCCGCACACCAGGGCCGTGCCGATCTGCACCCCCAATTTGACGAACAGGGGCGTGCCCTTCGAGCCGACGAAAATCTTGGTCCGGTCGTCGAGGAACCCGAGGGTCGCAAAACCGAGCAGACAGAACAGCAGCAGCATGACCCGGTAGGAGGTCGGATCGCACCACAGCAGGGCTGTCAGCACCGTGACGGCGACGATCCCCAGGCCACCCATGGTCGGGGTGCCCTTCTTGCGCTCGCGGGCCTCATCGACCACCGCCGCGCCCTGGTTCTTGGCCCCGGATTCGCCGAACTTCTTGCGTTTCAACCACGCGATCAGCGGCGGCATCACCACCAGCATGAGGATGAAAGCGGTCATCGCCGCGCCCACGGCGCGGGAGGAGACGAACGCGAAGGGACCACCGAGGAGCATCAGCATGGGGACAACAACAGGGCTTCGACCACCCGCTCCAGGGCCTGGGAGCGGCTGGCCTTGATGAGGATGGTCGTGGGATGGGCAAGGTGGGCACGGACGGCGGCGGTGGCCGCCTGGTGGTCGGCGGCCTCCACCAGGCGGGAACCGCCGGCGGCGCGGTAGCCGGCCGCCATCTCCGGGGCCCGGACGGAGATCAGGGGCAGGCCCAGGCGGGCGGCTTCGGCCCCGACCTGGCGGTGGCCCTCGGCCTCATTGGTGCCGAGTTCCCCCATCCGGCCGAGGACCGCCAGGCGTTCGCCGGGGCAGTTGGCCAGCACCGCCAAGCCCGCGATCATGCTCGCCGGGTTGGCGTTGTAGGTGTCGTCGATGACGAGGTGGTGGCCCCAGGGCTTGGGCTGGCAACGACCGGCCGAGGGCACCGCCCGGGACAGACCGGCCAGGGCCTCCTGGGGGGCGACTCCGGCAGCCACCGCCGCCCGGTAGGCGAGGGTGGCGTTGGACAGATTGTGGGCCCCGGGCAGGGGCAGTTCCGCCGAGCCTTCCGGCGTGTCGAGGCGGATCGAGAGACTCGCCACCCGGCCGGTCGGAACGTGGCCATGGCCGGTCGGATGGACAACATCATCCAGGAGTTCCAGGCGACGACCGGCGGCCGGAGCCGTCAGCAGGGCGACCAGGGCCGGGACCGTGGTGCCATGGGCGGCGGCGTGCCCCGCCAGGCCGTGGAGACCAGCGAAACACGGGGCACCGGGCGGAAGGGCTGCCAAAAGGGCGGCTTCCTCCCGGGCCACCCCCGCGAGGTCGCCAAACCCCTCCAGATGCTCGGGGCCGATGCTGGTCACCACCGCCACCTCCGGGGCCACGGCGGCCGCCAGGGGGGCGATCTCGCCGGGATGGTTGGTCCCGACTTCGATCACGGCAAAACGGGTCCCGGCGGGGGTGGCGAGGATCGTCACCGGCACCCCGAGGTGGTTATTCAAGTTCCCGGCGGTGACATGGACCGGCTGACCGGAACCCCGACAAGCAGCCGCCAACAGATCCTTGGTGGTGGTCTTGCCGTTGGCCCCCCCAACGGCGATCCAGGTAGCGCCGGTGAAACGGCGGCGGAACTCGGCGGCCAGGGCCAGGAGGGCCCCGGGCACATCGGCGCACACCAGCACGGGCACCGGCAGGTCCAGGGGCCGTTGGGCCAATACCAGCGCCGCCCCGGCCCCGGCGGCGGTGGCGGCGAAGTCGTGACCATCCACCCGTTCGCCCCGAATCGCAACGAACAGGCTGCCCGGACGCACGGCCCGACTGTCGAGGGCCGCCCCGCGCAGGGTCACGGCCTGCTGAGAACCGTGCCACGTGCCGCCGGTCAGGGCTTGGGCGGTGGCGGGGGTCAGGTGAAAGGGCGCCGCCTCGATCAGGGGAATAGCGACAGGATTCATGACCGGGCTCCCAGGCTGCGGACGAAGGCGCGGTCGTCCCAGGGCATCACCACGCCACCGATGTCCTGGGTCGTCTCGTGGCCCTTGCCGGCGACGATTACCACCCCGGCGGGGCCGACGGCCTGGCGGGCGGCGTGGATAGCCGCCGCGCGGTCGGGCTCCTCGATCACCTGGGGACCGGCCATCACCCCGCGACGAATTTCGGCGGCGATAGCGGCGGGCGCTTCGCGGCGGCTGTTGTCGGTGGTCAAAACCACCACGTCGGCCGCTGACGCCGCTGCCCCCATAGGCGCGCGCTTGCTGGCATCGCGGTCGCCGCCACAGCCGAAGACGATGGCCAGGGGTACCCCGGGATGCAGGTCCCGCACGGCACCGATGATCCGGCCGATGGACTCCGGAGTGTGGGCGTAATCGACGTAGGTCGCCGGGGCCTCAGCCAAGCGTTCGCAGCGGCCCGGGACGCCGGGGCAGGTGGCCAGGCGGGCGCAGGCGATCGCCCGGGGCACGCCCAGTTCCTCGGCCATCAGCACGGCGGCAGCGGCATTCCAGGCGTTGAAGTCCCCCGGCAGGGGCGTCGGCAGGGGCTGGCCATCCAAAGACCAAACGTCGGCAGCACCCGTCAGGCCCTGGTCGCGGCCCAGGAGCCGGACCCGCCGACCGTGGGCGGCGGTGGCAAAAGCCGGGGCCCGGGGATCGTCGGCGTTGATGACCACCAGCCCGCCGGGGCGGACGAGGGCGCAGGCGCGCAGTTTGGCCGCCAAGTAAGACCCCACGCTGCCATGGTAGTCGAGGTGGTCGTGGCCCAGGCCGGTGACCGCCAGGGCCGCCAGGGGCACGCCCGCCAAGCGGTGCTGGTCGGCCCCATGGCTGCTGACCTCCAGGGCCACGCCGGGGCAGGACAGGGGCAGGGCCGCCAGGAAGGCGTGCAATTCCTCAGGCGGCGGAGTGGTCTGGCGGTTGGTGCGCTCGGCAACGCCATCGTGCCAGCCGATGGTACCGATGCGGGCGGCCCCGGTCCCGAGGCACCACCACAGCAGATGGGTGACGGTGGATTTACCCTTGGTGCCGGTGGTTCCCGCGACCGGCAGACGGCCCTCATCCAGGCCGTGGAAAGCGGCGCTGGCCCGGGCGAAGGTCCAGCGGGGATCCGGCGACACCCAATCGGCCTCGGATCCGGCAGGCCCGATGATGGCCGCCGCGCCCCGGGCCCGGGCCTCGGCGATGTGGCCTGAACGTTCGTCGGGGCCGCCGAGGGCGACGTAGGCATCCCCCGAGCGGACCTGGCGGGAATCCCGCACGATCCCCGTGAAAACCTCCGGGCCAGCACCCACAAGGCGCTGGCCACGGAACAGGCGTTGGGCGGTGATCACCGGGCCCTCCGCTTGGGGGCTGGGGGTTTCGGAGCGCCTTCGTCGAGGGCGACCTCCGTCGGCACCTCGGTCTTGGGATGGGTGATGGGCACCCGTAGGTAATCGAGGCTTTCCTGCAGCACCGCCGCCACCACGGGGGCCGCGGTTTCGCTACCGTAGTGGCCGCCCCGGCTGGGGTCATCGATGACCACCAAGGCGCACAGTTCAGCCCGGCGATCTGGCTGGGCGGGGGCCCAGCACACGAACGAGCCGACGTGGTTTTCTTTGGAGTACCGACCATTGACCAGTTTTTCCGCCGTACCGGTTTTGCCGGCCGAGGAATAGCCATCGAGCTCGGCCTTCTTGCCGGTGCCCTCGGTCATGGTGTGGGTCATGGCTTCCTGAATCGCCAGGGCGTCCTGTTCCTCAAACATCCGCACCGGGGCCTGGACCGGCGGCAGGGACAGGTCCTTACCCGGCTGACCCTCGGCGGGGTCGGTCCAGATCCGCCGAACGAGGCGGGGCGGGTTCCACATCCCACGATTGGCCACGGCGGCGTGGGCCATCACCAACTGCAGGGGGGTGACCGAAATATTGTGACCCATGGGAACCGACATGCCCTGGTCCATGGCCTTCCAGTGCTTCCGGGCGGCCATGATGCCGATTTCTTCGCCCGGAAGGCAGACGCCGCTGCGGCGACCGAAACCCAGACGGGTGCACCATTCCCACAAACGATCGGGGCCCAGGCGCAGGCCGAGTTTGGCCATCAGGATGTTGTCGGACTTGGCGATGCCCTGAATGATCGTCAGGTTGCCGTGCCCCCCCTCCTTGAGGCTATGGTCAGTGATGGTGCGGGCGGCCTTGCCTTCGCGGTAGGTCCAGCGGCCGCGTTCACAGAAAATCGTTTCAGTGAAGGTCGCCTTTCGATCGGCCACCGCCGCCCCGGCGATCAGGGGTTTGAAGGTGGAACCCGGTTCATAGACGAGTTGCATCACATTGTTGCGCAGGGCCTCGCCATCGACGCCCTGGCGGGTGGCGGGGTCGTAGGTCGGCCACGAGGCCATGGCCACGATCTCGCCGGTCGCCGGGCGGACGATGACCCCGGCGGCCCGCTTGGGGGCGTGCTTGTCCACGGCAGCCTTGAGGTGGGTTTCCAAGCTGCGCTGAATGAACAGGTCGATGGTGACCTGGATGTTGGCCCCGGGCTGAGGCGGGATGCGGTCGAAACTGGTCAGCACCGGCTTGCCCAGGGCATCGACCTTGAGCATCTCCTTGCCGGGTTTGCCCGCGAGGCGGTCGTTGAACTCCTGCTCGATTCCGGCCGCACCCTTGCCGTCGGCCTGGCAGAAGCCGAAGACGTGGCCCGCCAGGGCCCCCTCGCGGTAAGTGCGGACAAATTCACGACGCACATACATGCCCGAGAACTTGAGGGCCTTGATCGCGTCGGCCTGGGCATCGGCGACGTTGCGGGCCAGCACCTGGCCGTTGCGGGGATTCTCAAACTTCTGGCGCAGCTCCTCCCGCGATACGCCAAGGATCCTGGACAATTCGACGGTGGCCGTCAGTTTGTCATCCATGTACCGGGGATCACAGGAAATGGCCCAGGAGCCCAGGGATTCCACCAGCGGAGTGTTGTCGGCGTCGTAGATGCCGCCCCGGGGGGCGTGAAGAGTCCAGGTCCGGCGGACCTGGCGTTCGCCCATCTCCCGCAGGTCGTCGCCCTGGACCACCTGGAGGTCGTACAGCCGCCAGCCAATGACCCCGACCAGGGCCGCAAACACGGCGAAGGTCAGGCCAAAGCGGATCGGCTGGCGTTGAACAGGGGCGGAGGGCACGGGATCGACCTGGGGATCAACGGGAGGCAATCTTCACGGGTGGCTGGAGCGTCAGGCCGAGTTTCCGCAGGGCGACATCAATGGTCGCCGCCGAGGACTCGTACTCGAGCTGCCCCTTGAGCCGGTCGATGTCGTAGTCGAGGTCGGTGCGCGTCTTGAGGTCCGCACCCCGGGCCCGGGCCAAGGCCGACTCCTCGTTGCCGAGGAGGGCGATCTTGATGCCCAGGAACAGCGCCAGGGGGATCCACACGGCGGCGATGACGATGTGCAGCTTGGTGCTGGTCATGGTGCGAGGGCCCAACGGAGTTTAGCGGGGGCAGAGCGGGGATTGGCAGCCTGTTCGGCCTCGGAGGCGACCACCACATGGCGGGCGGCGTCGGCCCAGGTGCCGGCCTTGCGGCCATCGCGGAAGGACTCCTTCACGCGGCGGTCCTCCAGGCTCTGGAAACTGATGATGGCCGCCCGGCCGCCGGGGGCGCACAAGGCGGGCAGGGCCGCCAGCAGGCGGTCGAGTTGGCCCAGTTCGTCGTTCACGGCGATGCGCAGGGCCTGGAAGGTCCGCATGGCCGGGTGGCGCTGCTGATGGCCAGGAACGGCCCGGCGGACGGCGGCCGCCAGTTCGACGCCACTGGTCAGGCGACCCTCGGCCCGGGCCTGCTTGATGAAGCGGGCGATGCGGCGGGACAGGCGTTCTTCGCCCAGCTGGTAGAGGACATCCGCCAGCTCCTCGGCATCCAGGCGGTCGATGAGGTCGAGGGCGCTTTCCGGGCAGCCGTCGCCCATCCGCATGTCGGCGGAGGATTCCGAGCGTAACGAGAAGCCGCGACCCTCGTCATCGAGCTGGAGGCTCGATACGCCGATGTCGGCCAACACGCCATCGAAACGGGTTCCGGTACGCACGAACTCCTCGGCCGCATCGGCGAAGGTGCCACTGATGATGGAGACCCGATCGGCGTACGCCGCCAACCGGGTGGCCGCCAGGGCACGGGCGGCCGGATCACGATCGACTCCGGTCACGGTGGCACCGGCCGCCAGGAAGGCGGCGCTGTGCCCGCCCATGCCCAGGGTCAGGTCCAGGAAGCGGGCCCCGGGGACGGGGCGCAGGTGCTCCAGGACCTCATGCAACAGCACCGGGATATGCAGCCCGGCGGGGTCCGGAGTGATCATGGCCGGCCTTACGCGCTGGCAGCGAAGGGCGCGGTGCGGGTCGGCACCGGCGCGAGGTGGCGGGCGAAGGCCAGGTAGGCGCTCTCGGCCACGGCGTTGCCGAGCAGGGCCCTGGCGGCTGCCAGGCGGGCCTGGGCGGCCACCAGGGCCGGGGCGGGCACCGGCGCCGGGCGGACCGGGGCGGCATCGAGGGCACTGACGAGTTCGGCGAGGAGGGGATCGCGCATGGGGGAGTCCGTCAGAAGAGGTAGTCGTCGAGGGCGGGGGTGTAGGGAGCGACGGCGCCGTCCTCCGGCAGACCGGCCCAGCGACGGTAGGTGTCCGGGTTCCACACCCGGACGGCATCGTTCATGGCGATGAAAAAAA
>CAIUVD010000089.1 GCA_903902515.1 uncultured Planctomycetota bacterium
GACGCTGCCACACCAAACGCCAACGGCAGCACGAGCTGCACCACCCCCTCACCCTGCCCTTGTATCTAGACTGCACCGCCTGATCCTGATGGGATCGGCGTAGCATGGGTCCTGGCGGCCGCCAGGACCCATGCTCGGCGATGTCGCCCGTCCGTCCTCCGGCTTCAACCGTGGGAGAGCTTGGGATCTTCGCTGTTCTCACGCACAACCGAACAGTCGCTCGTTCACGCGAACGCAAGAACAAGGCAGGTTACCGTGACCAAGATCATCTGTGGAGTGGATATTTCCAAGAAACACCTCGATGCCGCCATATGGCCGGGCGGCGCCTTTGAGCGCTTCGCCAATGATGCCGGGGGCATTGCGGCACTCGCTGCCTTCTGTACCGGCCATGAGGTGGAGCTGGTGGCGATGGAGGCCACCGGCGGCCTCGAGCGCATGGCCTTCGGCCTTCTCTGGGAGCACGGCCTTACCTGTGCCCTGGCCAATCCCAGAAGTGTCCGCCACTATGCCAGCGCGATGGGCTTCCTCGAGAAGACCGACCGCATCGATGCCATCGTCATCGCACGCTTCGCGCTCAGCAAGGACCTCAAGCCCACCCCGCCCGCCAGCGAAAAGCAGAGCCGCCTCAAGGGCCTGGCCGGCAGGCTCAGGCAGGTTACCGAGGATATCACCATCAACAAGCAGCGCCTCAGCCGCCTCGAAGACGCCGGGATCAGGACAAGCATCGAGGAGGTCATCCGCCTCCTCAAGCGCCAGGCGCGCCAGCTCGAAGGCGAGATCGCCTCCCTGATCGACGACGACCCGTTGTGGGCCGCCCTCGACAAGGCCTTCCGCTCCGTGAAGGGGGTGGCAGGCCGCACCGTGGCCCGTCTCATGGCCGACCTGCCGGAGATCGGAACCTTCGGCAACAAGGCCATCACCAAGCTCGTCGGCCTCGCACCCCTCGCCAACGACAGCGGCAAAATGGCAGGCCGCCGCTCCATCCGCGGCGGCCGCTGCAACGTGCGCTCCATCCTCGTCCTTGTCGCCGCTGTCGCCAAAAAACACGACCCCAGCCTCGCCGAGTTCGCCCGCAGGCTCACCGCCGCAGGAAAACCACGCATGGTCATCCGCGTCGCCGTCGCACACAAACTCCTCGTCCGCCTCAATGCAAAAGCACGCGAAACGCGTGCTCAGTTCGCAAATGCAACTTGACACTCAAGACAGTCGCTCTCCCCCACTGCGTGGGGGCGAGGAATGAAAAGGGACATGATTCTCGTCGGCGCCATCACCGGTGCACATGGCATCCGGGGCGAGGTGAAGCTTCGGAGCTTCACCGCCGACCCCGCGGCAATCGCCAGCTATTCGCCGCTCGAAACGGCGAAGGGGGCGAAGGTCGAGATCACGAAGCTCAGGCTCCAGAAGGACGGCTTCATCGCCAGTCTGAAAGGGGTCACGGACCGCAATGCAGCGGAGGCGCTGAGAGGCACGGAGCTGTTCGTGCCGCGCGAGCGGCTTCCGGAAACGGACGACGACGAGGTCTATGTGCATGACCTGATCGGGCTTCCGGTTCATCTCGCTGATGGATCGCTCCTCGGCGAGATCGTGGATGTTGCGGATTATGGCGCGGGCGACCTGATCGACGTGAAGGTCGAAGGCCGGAAGGACACGGTGCTGATCCCCTTCGCCAGCCAGTATGTGCTGGAAGTGGATGGGAGCAAGGTCGTGGTCGAGCTGCCCGAAGGCTATCTCGACGCGGAGGCGCAGCCATGAGCTTCAAGGCCACGGTGCTGACCCTCTTTCCCGAGATGTTTCCGGGGCCGCTGGGGATTTCGCTTGCAGGCCGTGCGCTCGAACAGGGCATCTGGTCTCTTGAGGCCAGGGACATCCGGGCCTCCGCCACAGACCGGCACCGGACGGTCGATGACCATCCGGCGGGCGGCGGTGCGGGC
>CAIUVD010000090.1 GCA_903902515.1 uncultured Planctomycetota bacterium
AAAAACCGCAGGTGTGGTCCAGCTCCAAGGCGCGTGATGCGACGGCATGGCAGCGCCATGTCGAGGGTCACGCAACGCGGGAGATGGGCCGCAACTGCGGTTTTTGGGATGAAACAAGCCGTGGCCCCCGTCACCCAGACCGGAGGACCACCGCCTCTGCCAATCCGTTACTGCGCCTTGACGGCCGTCCAGGCTTCGTCGTACAGCCGGTTCTCTTTACCGACATCGCCCATGACCTGCAGGGTCTTCATGGTCTCGGCATCGGGATAGATGACCACGTTGGTGCGGATCGCCTCTTCCACCAGCGGAGTGGCGCTGGCGACGCCGTTGGCGTACTTCATGACATTGGTGTTCTGGGCCGCGATCTTGGGGTCCAGCAGGTAGTTGATCAGGGCATGGGCACCATCGCTGTTGGGCGCCTGGGCTGAAATCAACATCACATCGACCCACAGGTTCCCGCCTTCCTTGGGCACCGCGTAGCCAATGGTCGGCTTATCCGCGATGGCACGGGCCGCATCGCCATTGTAGACGACGGCAGCAGCGGCTTCGCCGCCGGACACCTTGGCCAAGCCACCCACACCGCCATCGAAGCCAACGCAGTTCTTGGTCTTCTTGGCGGCGATCAGGGCATCCGCAGCGGCCTTGATCTCGGCCGGATCGCGACTGTTGATGCTCTTGCCCTGGGAGACCAGCACGGTGCCGAGCATCGAGCGCTGCTCATCCATGAACACGAAGCTGCCGAACTGCTGCTTTTCATCGAGCAGCCAGGCCCAGGTGGCGGGCGTCTTGGGCGCCTTGGTCGTATCGTAGGCGATGCCGATGGTACCCCAGAGGTAGGGCCAGGAGTACTGATTATTGGGGTCGAAGGGCGGGTTGCGGAACTTTTCGTCAACGCCCACGGCCTTGGGGATCAGGCCCTGATCAAGGGGCTTCACCAGGCCGAGTTTGATCATCTTGGTGACGATCACGTCGGTACCGATCAGCACGTCGTACTGGTTGCCAGCCCCGGCGCGCAGCTTGCTGACCATCTCGTCCTGGGACTCGTAAACCTGGACGTCGAGCTTGTAGCCCGTGTCCTTAAGGAACTGCTCGGCGATCGCCGGGTCGATGTACTCGGAGTACATGTACATGGTGACGGTGCCCTTCTCGGCCGAGAAAAGGCAAGCGCCGGCCAGGAGGAGGCCGGAGAGACGGAGGGTGGTGGTCATGGACGGGAGCTCCGGGGGTTACGGCGATCGAGCAGGGCGATGCCGAGGATGGTAAGCATGGTGGCGGCGACGATCAGGGTCGAAAGAGCATGAATCTCGGGCGTCACGCCACGTTTGACCGAGGCGTAGATGAGGATCGGCAGGGTCGTGGACGACGGTCCCGAAACGAAGAACGAGACCACGAAGTCATCAAGGCTGAGGGTAAAGGCCAAGAGTCCGCCAGCGACGATCCCGGGGGCGAGCTGCGGCAACAGCACCCGGCGCCACAGCAGACCCGTGGAGGCATACAAATCCCGGGCAGCTTCAATCTGGTCGGTACCGATGGCCGCCAGGCGACTGCCGACCACCACCGCCACAAAACTGATCTGGAAGGTGATATGGCCGATGATCAACGTCACCAAACCCGGATCAAAAACCGAGGAAACCGTGCGGAATAAGCCGTAGGAAACGACCAGCGCCGCCGCCAAAAGCACATCCGGGGTCACGGTGGGAAGCGTGGTCGCCATCTCGCCCAGGAGGCGCCCCCGGCGGCCCAAGGGCAGGCGCCGCAGCCCGATGGCCAGCAGGGTGCCGATGACGGTCGCCACCAACGTCGATACGCAGGCCACGATCAGGCTGTTCTTGGCCGCCGTCAGCACCGTGGTGTTGGACAGCAGGCGCTCGTACCACCCGGTGGTGAAGCCACCCCAGGCGGTTCCCAGGCGCGTCTTGTTAAAAGATAGGACCGCCACGGCGACGAGCGGGACATAGAGCAGGGCCAGACAGCTGAGGGCGGTCACCGAAACCGTGCGCGGCAGAGGCCTCATCGTGCGCCCTCCTGCTGACCCCAACGGATGAGGACCGCCAGGGAGGCCAAGGTCGCGATGATCAGACTGAGGCCGAGCATCGCCCCAAAGGGCCAGTCGCTGGCCGCGCCAAACTGCTGCTGAATCAGATTGCCGATCAGCATGTATTTCGCCCCGCCCAAAAGGTCGCTGACCACGAACATCCCGAGGCTCGGAATGGCCGTCAGGATGGTGGCCGCCACCAAGCCCGGCATCACCTGGGGCAGGATGCCATGGCGGAAGGTCGCCCAACGACCGGCGTAAAGGTCGCGGGCGGCCTCCACCAGGGACCAATCCAAACGCTCAACGCTGGTATAGAGGGGCAATGCCGCAAACGGCAGCATGGCCGAAATCATGCCCAGATAGACCGCCCCGGAACTGGGGTACAGGCTGCCCCCCGGGTCGATGAATCCGCACCAGGCAGCAATCCACGAGGGCGGCGCATTGGCGCCCAGGATCAACTGCCACGCGTAGGTACGGATGACCAGGTTGACGCACGTCGGCAGCATAACCAAGGCCAGCAGCAGGGTCCGCCAGGAGGGCGAGCGCGCGGCCACCCAAAACGCCAAGGGGAATCCCAAGAGCAGGCACAGCACCGTGGTCACCCCGGCGAGGATAATGCTGCGGGCAATGATCCACAGGTGATCAGGCGTCCAGCCGAAGGATGTGTACCCCAGCATCCGCCAGAAATTGTCGGTGGTGAACTGCCAAATCAGTTCCCCGTAATCTCCGCGTTGGGCAAAGGCGAGGGCACCGATGGCCGCCAGGGGCCCGGCCAGAAAGCACACCAGCCACAACATGCCGGTCCCGGCCAGAGCGAGACCGGTGATCCACTGTTTCAGCCGAGTGGTCGGCTTGCCATCAATGATCCGCATGGCGGGCACGGGGGCGGAGTGTGGTTGGTCGTGGGGCACCGCAACCCGTCAGGGGCGCTGCATGTGATGACAGTTCGCGCTCAATCCCGAAGCACCAGGAGGTCATCTTTGGGCAACTCCACGAACACCGCTTGGTCCACGGCATGGTACTGATCTGGCTCCGTTTTGACCCGCAGGGATTGACCCCGGACATCAACGATGACCTCCCAATGGTCGCCGCGAAACAAACGATCGGAGATCCGGCCGGGGAGGTGATTGATCCCTTCCCCCGTGGTACGAATTTCAATGTCTTCGGGGCGGATGGCCACGGAGCCTTGCTCCCACACGGGATTGGAGGCCACCACCAAGTCACCCAGGGCCGTGACCACCTGGTCGGCGGCCAGGCGGCGGGCATCCAGGACGTTCGCCGAGCCCATGAAGTTGGCGACGAAGCGACTGAGGGGCCGTTCGTAGACTTCTTCAGGGGTGCCGTCCTGCTCGATCCGGCCCTGGTTCATGATCAGGATGCGGTCGCTGACGGCGATGGCCTCGTCCTGGTCGTGGGTCACCAGCACAAAGGTGATGCCGCACTCGCGTTGGATGCGCTTGAGTTCGAGCTGCACGTCATGGCGAAGCTTGGCGTCGAGGGCCGACATCGGTTCGTCCAGGAGCAGGACCTCCGGTTCATTGACCAGAGCCCGGGCCAGGGCCACCCGCTGGCGCTGACCACCAGACAACTCATGGGGCCGACGGGCGGCCAGGGCCTCGATGCGGACCGACGCCAGCATGGCATCCGCTCGGCGTTTGACGTCAGCCTCGGGGACCCGGCGGGCCCGTAGGCCAAAAGCCACGTTGTCCCGCACGGTCAGGTGGGGGAACAGGGCGTAACTTTGAAAGACCGTATTCACCGGCCGTTGATTGGCCGGCAGGGGCAGCAGGTCCGTGGTACCCAAACGCACGGTCCCGGCATCCGGAGCCTCAAAACCGGCCACGATGCGCAGGAGGGTCGTCTTGCCGCAGCCCGAGGGCCCGAGAAGGGTCGTGAACTGGCCATCGGGGATATCCACGGATACCCCATGCAGCACCTGCACGGGCCCGAAGGATTTACGAATGCCCGCGATATGGAGATCGCCCGGAACAGGACCGTTCACCAGCTCACCTTGTTTACCATGGACGGTGGTCTAACGGACGCGGACCGGGGCGCAAAGTCGAAGTCTTTGACAGTCATGGGGGGCTGGCGTCTGGCGTCTGGCATGGACTGCGTCCCGGGATCGGCAAGCGATCCTGTCTTTCGACGCCAGACGCCAGACGCCAGACTCGTAACAGCCCTTATCCAATCTTCCCGAACACCACCGCCCGCTTCAACTTCGAAAGGCTGGCCGGGATGTCGATGTCCTTCGGGCAGGCTTCCTTGCAGTTGAAGATGGTGTGGCAACGCCACACGCCATCAGCGCCGTTGACGGCGTCGATGCGCTCGGCCTTGGCTTCGTCGCGGCTGTCGCCGATGAAGCGCCAGGCCTTGAGGAGGGCGGCGGGGCCGAGGTAGCCCTCGTTCTTCCAGAAGCTCGGGCAGGACGAGGTGCAGCAACCGCAGAGGATGCACTTGGTGGCATCATCGATGAGGTCGTAGTCCTCGGGAGACTGGTAGAATTCCTTGGCCGGCTTGGGGGCCTTGGTGATGAAGTACGGCAACACCGAGCGCAGGTTGTGGTAGAAGTGGCTCATATCGACCACCAGGTCCTTGATGACCGGGAAGCCCTTGAGGGGTGCCACTTCGATGACATCGCCGTCGATGTCCTTGACCAGGGTCTTGCACGCCAGTCGCGAAGCGCCCTGGATGGTCATGCCGCAGGAGCCGCACACCGCGTGGCCGCAGGAACGACGGTAGGTGAGGCTGCCGTCCTGCTCCCACTTGATGCGGTTGAGGGCGGTCAGCACGCGCTCCATGGGGTCGCAGGAGAGCTTGAACTCCTTGACCACCGGCTCCGAATCCTTGGCGGGATTGTAGCGGTGGATGCGGAAGGTCTTTATCACGGTGTTCGTGGTCATGGTCGGGTTCCTTCCGGAGCTCAGTACTTGCGGACCTTGGGCTTCATCTTCTCCATCAGCTCGGGGGACCAGCCGTCCTCCGGGTGCTCATGGATCAGGTACACCGAGCGGAACTGGAGGTCGATGGTGCCATCGTCCTTCAGGTAGGCGAAGGTGTGCTTCAGCCAGTTCGCATCATCGCGGGGGAGGGACGGGGCATCGAAGCTCTCGTTCTCCATGTACAGGTGGGCGCCACGGCTCTCCTTGCGGGTCACCGCACCCTCGATCAAGGCCAAGGAGTAGTCGATCATGTGGCCGACTTCGAGGGCTTCCATGAGGTCGGTGTTGAACACCTCGCCCTTGTCGTCGAGGCCCAGATCCATGGCCCGCACGCGCAGGGCCCGGACCATGTCCCGAGCCTTGGACATACCGTCAGTGGTCCGGCGGATGGCCACGTAGGTCATCATGATCTCGGACAGTTCCTTGCGGAGCTGGCCGGCCCGTTCCTTGCCGGTGGAGGCCTTAAGGGCGACCACCACATCTTTGAGGGGCTTGTCGGCGTCGTCGTGCAGTTTGCCAAGTTTCACCGCATCGACGTTTTTGGCCACATGGAGGCCCACGCGGCGACCGAACACCACCAGATCGAGGAGGGAGTTGGTGCCAAGGCGATTGGCGCCATGGACCGACACGCAGGCAACTTCACCGGCGGCGTACAGGCCCTCGACGAAGTCGCCGTCCTTGTGGCTGCGACGCACGCGTCCGTCGCTGTCCGTGGGGATGCCGCCCATGTAATAGTGGCAGGTCGGCATGACCGGGACGGGCTGCTCCCACGGCTTGATGCCGAGGTAGGTGGTCGCGAAGTCGACGATTTCTTCGAGCTTCTTGATCAGTTCCGCCTTAGGAATGTGCTCCAAGTGCAGAAGGACGTAGTCCTCATTGCAGATGCGGCCCGTCTTGTTGATGCCGCGTCCTTCGAGGACCTCCTTGTACATGCACTGGGAGATCATGTCGCGGGGGGCGAGGTCCTTCACGGTCGGCGCGTAGCGCTCCATGAACCGCTCGCCGTTGCTGTTGGTCAGGTAGCCACCCTCACCACGCGCACCCTCGGTGACGAGGATACCCAGACCGGCCAGGCCCGTGGGGTGGAACTGGACGAACTCCAAATCTTCCAAGGGCAGGCCCTGGCGCAGGAAGATGCCCAGGGCATCGCCGGTGTTGGCCTGGCAGTTGGAAGTGATGGCGTAGTTCCGACCGGCGCCACCGGTGGCGAAGACCACCACCTTGGCGTGGACCGTGTGGGTTTCGCCCGAGAGGAGGTCGTAGGCCACCACGCCGAGGACCTTGGACTTGTCCTCGGTGAGGACCAGGTCGAGGACCTGGAACTCATTGTAGAAATTGACGTTCTGCTTGACGCAGTTCTCGTACAGCGTGTGCAGGATGGCGTGGCCGGTGCGGGCCGCCGCGTAGCAAGCGCGGCGCACCGGGCGCTCGCCGAAATTGCGGGTGTGTCCGCCGAAGGGACGCTGGGCGATCTTGCCGTCCTTGGTACGGCTGAAGGGCACGCCGAGCTTTTCCAACTCGTAAATCGTCTGGGGCGCGTCGTAGGTCAGGATCTTTTGAGCATCCTGGTCACCGAGGTAGTCGCCACCCTTGATGGTGTCGTACCAGTGCCAAAGAGGATGGTCTTCCTCCTCGTTGCCGAGCGCGGAACCGATGCCGCCCTGGGCGGCGCCGGTGTGGCTACGGGTCGGAAACAGCTTGGAGATGACGGCCACATCGGCCTTGGTGCTGGACCAATAGGCGGCGTAGAGGCCCGCCGCGCCAGCACCGACAATCACGACGTCGTGGTTGATGATCATGGGTCGGAGTCCTCAGTGCAGCGTGGCGGCGTAGGTGGGCTGGGGCGGGACGACACCGGCGCGGCCGGCGGCGTTGGCCCGGCGCACATCGCGCGCCCAGACGGCGAACTCGTAGGAGGTCGAGAAAATCTTGGAGCGGTCGGGAGTCAGGGCCGTCGTCGCACGGGCGGCGATGGTCGATTCCACCCAGGCATCAAAGGCCGCCGAGACGACGCTGAGATTGGCTTCCGTGGCTTCCTCACCGGGCTTGTGGCCGAACACCTGCACCACGGGCATGGCTTCCGTGCGGTGGGTGTGCTGGACCAGGTAGTACTCGAACAGGCGCAATTCCCGAACCTGATCGCGGAAGTCGAAGGTCATGGCCAGGGTCGGCGGATTGCCCCGAGTCTCACCGGCGGGGAAACCCCGGCTGGCGTACATCACCTTGACCTCGGTCTCGGCGATGGGCGTCGCGATGTTGATCACGGCCCGGCCACCGAAGGCGGCCACCGCCGTCCAAATGACGATCTCGGCCAGGAACCGCAGCTTGGCCGGCGGAGCATAGTCCCGCAGGATGCCGATCAGGCCGTTGGTGCCGTGGAACAGCGCCAGGCCAATGAACACCACGTAGTAACTCTGCCACCACGGGTCATTCAAACGGTGGGCCACCGTCAGGCCGGTGGACACCGCATCGCTGGTGAAATGCTGGAGCGCAAAGTGGCCAAAGGCCAGGACCACGAGGAGGGCGGCGCTGACGCGCTGCAACAACCATTGGGTCGAACCGGTACGGCGGGAAACGTAGAACGAGGCCATCTTATTTGACTCCCACGGGAGCCGCCGGGGCATAGGTCGCACCGGGGAGGGTATCAGCGGTGATGGGCAGCACATTCCAGTGCAGCACCAGGGGGATAGCGCCCAGGATCAGCAGGCCGCCCGTCAGCAGGCCCATGGCCCAGAAGAGCACCTTATGGCTGCGGGTGGTAACCCCGGCGAAATCCACATGCAGAATGCGCAGGCCATTGAGACCGTGGAACAGCAGAGCCGCAAACAGGGCCAGTTCCCCGAGTTTGAAATCCGGTTCCTGCATACGCCTGATCATCAGGTCGTAGGCCTCGGGCGTCGCATTGGCCTTGGTGATCGACATGATGTGGAAGAACAGGAAGACGAGCAGGGCAATGCCCGTCACGCGGTGCAGGACATAGGCGAGACTGCCCGTAAACCAGCGGTACGAACCGCCAAGTTGACGAGGAATGGCGTTGCTCGCCACACTGGAAGTTCCGCGATCAGGATGGAAGACCATAGCGTCTCCGGGGTAGGTCGGAAAAACAGCATTGACCCGCTGTGTCAGTCGCAAGGACTCGATCACCGATTCAGCGGTCAACAGCTTCGTTCATGCACAATACGCATGGCAACCATTCCGAGACTAGCAGCGGATGGCGGGGAGGCGCCCTGACTTGTCGGGCCACCACCGGTGACCCGACTCAACAAAGCGTGAACGCTTCGGCGTCATTCGCCGGTCGTTGGCCATGGTGAAGGTAGCCAAGTAACCTTACCCGAGGTCGGCGAGAGCTCCGTAAGCGGCCTGGGCCCAAACCAGGGCACGACGGCGAGCCCACTACGTGCGGCCCGCCTTCGTGGGTGACTTCATTATGGCGGTATCACGACGGCTGGAGGTCTTCGCTTGTTGAGGACGGGGTTCCCAGGATTGACGATTCCCCTAGTCCAACATCACCCGGAGCGACCCAAACGTTCGAAAAGGAGGTCTTCCAATTTTCGCCGGCCATCCACCACCGCCATGATCCATACCGTTGTACCACGAATGGCGTAAATCATTCGCCAAGGCTTATGTAAGACCTCTCGATAACCAACGACGCCAATTTGCCGCAACTCAGGAACCACACGACCACGTTCTGGAAATGACGCAAGCGCCTCGGCCCGCTCTTCCAACTGCACGATAACCTTCAAGGCGTTGATGTCGTCATCAAACCAATCGACGATGATCGCCGCATCTTCTTCGGCTTCGGGCGTCCAGCGGACGATATAGCCATTGGTCACGGGGCTGATTTCCTGGCGGAAAGACGCGCCCGCAAACGAGCCCCAACCTCTTTGGTCGATGAACCCTTGTCCTGAACAACACTCTGCTCGGATTGGAGCATCATCTTCAGCAATGCGATGGCGTCCTGCGTGTTCTGGTAGGAGGCAACGTCCTGCAACACCGCTTGAGGATGGCCATTACTGACCACCAGCAACGGTGACCGTGAGGTCTGGATACCACGCAGAATAGAGGGCATATCGGCCTTAAGTGCGCTGATCGATTTGACATCCATGATCATGGCGGTTCCCCTGAGACGAAATTCTGACCAAATTCAGTCCGATCCAAGGGACAGCTTGCATGAGACTCATCCAGCCTCCGACATGGTGCAGCGGCCAGGTCCACCCCCTCACGCGGACCCACCTCACCACCCCCGGCTCCAGGTCACATCCAACCGCTGACCATTCCCCGCCAGCGTGACCACCTGCAGGCGCACCACCAAACCGGGGGCTGGGCATCAGGCATCTCCCGAAGAGGTGATGTAGTCCTGATTGACGACGAAACGCATGGTGCGCCCTTTGAAGAAAGGACCTCAAGGGCGAAAGCTGGTTGGTAGCTGGATGGTGAGGAGCCGAAGCCCCGGGGCCTCACGGGCCCCGGGACGTCAGGCATTGATGTTCGCGTAGGCGAACTTGGTCTGCGACGGCAGGCGGGCCGGGAGGCGACGGACGATACCCGACAATCCCGCCATGTCGGCGGCGTCGTCATCTCCGGCCATCTCGTCCCCATCCCCGGCATCAACCAGGAAACCGGCCACCTCCTGGTCGTCATCGGCCAGGAAACCGGCCACGTCCTGGTCGCCCTCGGCACCGAGGCCGTACACGCCTGCCGCACGGTCGGCAGCGGCGTTGGCCTCGTTGGCGATAGCGCGAGCCTCATCGGGCGTGGTGGCAGCAACAAGGCGCTGGCGAAGTTCCGCATCCTTGGCGGCGGCCTCCTTGGCAGCGGCGGCGACCTCGGCGGTCCCCTCCAGGCCCGCGAGACGCGAGGCACCGGTAGGCGCACCGACAGCAGCAAAGGAGACCAGACGGGGAGCCTCCTTCCAGGCAGACCACAGACCGGCAGCGGCACCGCCCACCATCAGGGCCGTGGACATGGCGGGCTCCTTCTTGCGGAGGGCCACGCCAAGGGCCACGGGCGCAGCAGCGGCGCTGATACCCGTCACGATGCGCCCGATCATGGTCGGCTGCCCAGCGGCATCGATCATGCCCGGGATCTTCCGGGTGATCCGACCCACGATTTTGGCCACCATGAT
The DNA here is from genome assembly GCA_903902515.1 of uncultured Planctomycetota bacterium. GTDB lineage: Bacteria > Planctomycetota > UBA11346 > UBA11346 > UBA11346 > CAIUVD01. Next base: position 10,100 of record CAIUVD010000090.1, read on the forward strand.
GCCCGTGGGCACGGCCATGACGCCGACCGCCAGGGGCGCGGGATTGGCCGCGATGCCCTGGGGCGAAGCAAAGGCCAGCGGGTTACGCTTCACCCTCCGTCACGGATTCACGCGCACCGTCGCCGATTTGGGGCTGACGGGGATGATGTCGAGGTGCGGCCGACGATGACGACGACGCACAGCAGGGGTGGAGGCAGCGGCCCGGGCACGAACCGGGGCACGGCGGCGAGCACGCTTGGCGCGGCCTGCCTTGGTGGGCGACTTCTTCATGGAGGCATTCCGACGGGTGGAGGCCTTCGCCCGTTTCGGCCCGGGATTTCCCAGGATGGCCAGTTCAAGACCTCCGAGAGGGAGCGGGTTGGACATGACGACGGTGCGAGGCATACCTCGACTTTTAGCCAAACTAAACCAGGCGCCAAAGCTAACAGGAGATTTTAAGTGTTAACGGATCCCTATGGGAGCACGCCACCCTCCGACTCACCCCACACATATGGCAGACTTAACGGTTAATCACAAGCCTTGACCACACAAATACAGTGTGATAGTTCTGCCCACTGCATAGTACAAATGCAATCCCATTAAACTACAAGCCCACATACTCAACCATGGCAAAAACAAAACCAAAGATTTACGATTCACCCGAAGATGATGCTGACCAAACCATTCAAGCAATTCCCGAGAAAAAAGAGGATAAATCGGCTGGAAATAAAATCCATCCATTAGCTGGGTATAATAAGGATTGCCTGCTTTATCGCGGGGATATTTCTAGAGCAGGATATAATGCCCTAACGGACGAGATCGAAAGAATTAAAAATAAGAAGCCTTCCGTTTGCCTTGTTCTTTCTACACGCGGCGGAGACCCCGATGCCGCATACAGAATGGGACGATCGCTACATCATTACTACAATAACATTGAGATAATGATTCCCGGTCTCTGTAAATCAGCCGGAACACTTTTAGCAATTTCCGCACACGAAATTACGATTGCAGACAGAGGTGAACTCGGCCCCCTCGACATCCAACTTTCTAAGCCAGATGAGCTAAACGAAAGCATGTCCGGACTTGACATTATTCAAGCAATTAATGCAATAGAAGTACAGGCACTCAAGTCGTTTAGGCGATACATGGTAGACATTAGAAGCGGCGCCCGGTTGCGGACAAAGATGTCCGCCGAACTCGCCGCCCAATTGACAGAAAAATGCATCGGTCCTATTGCATCAAAAATTGACCCCTTAACCCTTGGCGAGCACCAAAGGGCAATGCAAATTGCACTGGAATACGGGCAGCGCCTGGGTAAAATGTCCGGCAATCTTGACGAGGAAGCACTCGAACGGCTTATTGCCTCTTACCCCTGCCATGGCTTCGTAATTGACAGGAAAGAAGCAAAAGATCTGTTCAAAAAGGTGAATAGACCAGAAGGCACCAATGAGTATATCAATTTATGGTCA
>CAIUVD010000091.1 GCA_903902515.1 uncultured Planctomycetota bacterium
GAGTGCAGGCTTTCTTCTCCTCGTCCAGGGTGCGATGCCGGACTAACCGGGCATCGATCGCCTGGGCCTGTTTCCAGGCTGCCTCACCCTCAGCCTGGAAACGCTCAATCTTAGTGGGCGCGTCGCTCTCGATGCGCACCCGTCGCGCCAGGGCGACGATGCGCGCGGCGTTGGCGAACTGTGCGTCGCCGGTGGTGAAACCCTCGGTGTAGTGGGCCTTGGTCTCGGCGTCGGCGGGCAGGCCGCCGGCAGTCTTGATCAGTGTGTAGAGGTCGGTGGTCAGGACTTTGAGGTCCTTGAGCGCCTGGCGCCACGTAGCGTTGGCTGCCTTCACTTCGTCCTTCAGGGTCCTGGCCTGATCGCTGGCTAGGATGCCGCTGTCGTCGGCGTCCTCGTAATCTTCTTCATCGGCGGCGGCGAACAGCGCCTGGAGTTCGGCCAGGCGGACGCGCAGGCGCTCCTGGTCGGCCAGCACCTCGGGATACTGGCTGGCGACGATCTCGGAGTCGGGGATGAGTTCGGCACCCCAGCCGCTGGCGGCGATGGATTTGAGATCGGCGCGCAGTCCACTGAGCCAATTGGCCAGGGCGCCACGCACCTGGAATGGTGTTAGAACCAACTGGTCACGTAGAGCCGTGTCGATCGAGCGCATCATGCGCTGGCGCAGGTCGTAGACGTTGCCCATGGGCCGACCGGCGTGGGGGGCCAGGGCATCAATGGCCGGCAGGTTGGCCTGCCACCAGGCGTCGAGCTGGGCGAGGATGCGATCGTGGCAGGTCTTCACCCCGTCGTGGCCCGTCACCAGCGGCGCAATTGCGCGGCGGCCGGTTGCCTGATCGGCCAGAACTGCGGTGAAATCGCCATAGACCGCGTCACGGGGCTGGAAGCAGCGTTCGCGCAGACCGGGGTAGTTCGTCCACCAGCGGCGCATGCGCTCGTCCTCAATCTCGCGCAGGGGCACGCCGCCATGCAAGTGGGCACGCACGTCGTGGGGCTCGGGCGGCGGGGCATTGTCGACGTAGCGACGGATGTTGCAGTTGAAGTCCTCGCGGGCGATCTCCTCGACCGGCACCCGCCGGGCGTAGCGGTCCACATCCTGGCCCTGGCGGTAGACCTCGACGATCTTGGCGATGTCCTCGGGGCGCAGGCGGGTCTGGGCCTTTTCTTCGCGGAATTCACGGTCGGCGTTGATGAACAGGACGTGCTTGCGGTCGGCCGCACCCAGCTTGTTCAGCACCAGCACGCAGGCCGGGATGCCAGTGCCGTAGAACAGGCCGGCGGGCAGACCGATAACCGCCTCCAGAACGCCGCGCTCGATGAACAGTTTGCGGCACTCGCGTTCCTCGCCGCCACGGAACAGCACGCCGTGCGGCATGATGGTGGCCGCCTTGCCGTCGGCGGTCAGCACCGACAACATGTGCTGGACGAACATCAGATCGGCCTTCCTGCCCTTCTCAGGCATGAAAACCGAGAATCGACTCAGGTGACTGGATCCGTTCTTGATGTAGTTCTGGCTGAATGGCGGATTCGCAAGGATACGATCGAAACGACGTAATTCACCGGTCTTGTTTGGATCCGGATCCATGTGCAGGGGATTGCGCAGGGTGTCGCCCTGGCGGATGTCGGCGTGGTCGATGCCATGCAGCAGCATGTTCATTTTGCAGATCGACCAGGTGGTGCCGATGCTCTCCTGGCCGGCCAGGGTCAGATTGCGCGGATCGCCACCACACTCGGCAATGTAGTCCCGGGCCTGGATGAGCATACCGCCCGAGCCGCAGGTGGGGTCGTAGACGCTCTTTCCCTCCTTGGGCTCGACAATTTCGACCAGGACGCGGACCACCTCATGGGGGGTGTAGAACTCGCCGCCCTTCTTGCCGGCCTTGTCGGCGAACCACTCGATCAGGGCCTCGTAGGTCGCACCGAGCAGGTCGGGGAACTCGAAATCCTCGTCGCGCAGGGGAATTTTTTCAAAGTTCTGAATGAAGCTGGCCAGAGTGTCGTCGTCTAAGGTACGCTGGCCGATCTTGCGGTTGAAGTTGATGTGCTGGAGGACGTCTTCGAGGGCGTCCTCATTGGCGTCTTCCAGAGCGTGCAGCGCCTTGTTCAGCGACGGGCCGACATTGGTCTTCATGTGCCGCAGCTTCGACCAGTGGGCGCCGGCGTATTCCAACTTGGGCTGGCCGTCCTCGATAACCGGCTTGCCGTCCGGACCTTTCACCTCGACATAATCATCCGGGACGAAGAAGAACGGACTGGTGTAACGGTCAGGGTTCTTCAGTTCAGTGGCGATGAGCGCCGGGGCCAGGCCACGCGCCCGGAAATCGGCTTCCAGCTCGGCTTTCTTCTGGTCGAAGAGATCGCTGGCCCGCTTGAGAAACAGCATGCCGAAGATGAATTCCTTGTACTCCGACGCATCCATGCTGCCGCGCAGATCGTCGCAGGCGGCGAAGAGCAGCTTTTCTAGGCGCGGCAGGGTGAGCTTGCCGACGTGACGGTGGATGGGGGCGGGCTCGATGGTCGGGGCCTGGGCCTCCGGCTGGGCTGGCTTTTCGACGACCGGAGTTGGCGTCGGCCCAGCGGTGGGATCTACCTTCGCGCGCTTTACCGCACCACCGCGTCCCGGTGATTTGCGCAGCTTGCCTGCGATGATCAGCGCGTCGCGCACCGCTTCATAGCGATCCTCCGCCCAGCCTACCGCTGTGCGGAGCGATTGGTTGCCAATAGCTGCGCCATCTGCAGGCACGAGGTCGAGGAGATGCTGAAGATCGGCGGCAGTAGGCACAGATAGTTCCACAGGGATTCGATCAGGTTGGGCAAGTTGCTTAAGGCGTTCGTGGACCAGCGGAAGGCGGGCCTGGCTGCTGGGATCACCATTCAGGTGGCCGCTGATAATGGTGGCCAGGTCGGGATGGGCGAGCAGATCGGCGACGAATCCGGCAAGGAAGCCCTGGCATGCGACCGGAGCGTCGGCGACTTCGCGCGGCAGGGTTGGGCGAGCGTTGACCAGACGGATAATGTCTTCGAGATCGTGGCTGCTTTGGGGATCCCCTGCACCACGATTGGCGTAGGCGACGCATTTGGCTGCCAGCACGAAGGGTGGCGACAGCATGCGCCACTGGCAGGCTGAGGTGAGCTGGACGGGAATCGACAGATCCCAGCCAGCCTCATACCAGGGATTGGTGAAACCGAGCACGGAGCCATCCAGCGGCATGATATCGACGGTGATCTCGCCCACCGGCGCACGCAAGATCCAGCGGCAGATAGGAGCACCCTCGCGAGGGTCATTGCTGAAGCCACGCTGCCGCAACTGGTTCTCGACTTCCTCGAAAACGCCGCGGGTGCGAACCTGCAGGATGACATCCACATCACGGGTCGCGCGGGGCAGCTCCTCCAATCGCTCGGTGCAATAGAAGGGGATACTAGCCCCTCCGGTGAGCAGACAGCGGTCCTTCAGATCGCCCAGCGCCTGGGCGACAGCAGCGATGTCGTCAGCGCTCGGCATGCTGCAGCAATTCGTTCAGGGTGTCTGCGGCCCAGGCACGTTCGCGGGATTGACCGACGCGTAGGAGATCGACACAGACCAATGCTCGGTAGATGGGCTCGCCGCCTGGCTTGGCAATACAGCGCAACTGGCAGGGGTGGAGCGGTTCCAGGCTGTTGCCCTTCATCTCGCCATCCATGGTCGGCCAGACCAGTGCATTCGTGCTCTCACTTGCTGCGAATGCACTAGTAACAAATGCCGCAGAGTGGGCTGTGGGAATGCCCCGGGTCGCCTCGCCCAAGCGGGCAGGGAACACATAGGGCACCCCATGGATCAAAAATTCAGCCAGGTTGAGGCCCGGCACCTGCCAAGCAGCCCCCGCATCTTGGCGTAGTAGCTTGGCGTCACCTAATCGTTTACAGGATATGTGACTCTGCGAAGTCGATAGGCCCGTATAGGCCGACAAGCTGTTGTAGCTCCAGGCCTGGGGGACCAGGCGAATGGCCAGGGCGCAGACGAGGTCTTGGGCTTTAAGCATTCCGCTTTCTGAAATTAAGAAGCTTTACCTGACTGCAAGCGACTACCGGACATCATTACAGTTCCTTATTCCGGAAAACGGAATTGTATTTATCCAAACCCATGCAGACCGCCCCGATCTGCCCGACTCCTCAAGGACGGCATCGAATTTCGCAGTGCTTGCTCTACGGGGTCTCGGGGTCGCCCGAGCGGGGGAGAGGTGAACGGCGCAGCCGAGAGGGGAACTGGGGCTGGCCCCTGTTCCCCTTGCTGACTCGCAAGCGCCCGAGGTGTCCGCTCAGCGGTCTCCGAGGGCTGCAGGGGGGTATCCGCTCATCCATCCCGATTAGCCCAGGCGGTCCCTCATGCCGACAGTCATCGGCATGGGTACCACCACTGAAGCAAAGCCCCCCGTCAATCGAACCATCGTCGAGGGGATGCGGTTGGTCGCAGACCTCGAGCAAAGCGGCCTGACGCAGGCCGCCTATGCCCGTCGGCATGGGGTCTCTGACAAATCGATGTCGTACTGGGTACGCCGGGTCAGGACTTTGCGTATGTCCGCCCATGGCCTGCCCTCGGCACCCGCACCACGACCTGCCCCATCATTGGTACACATAGCCAATCTTGGCCCTGAAGGCGCGATCACTCCGGTTCGCGATCCCTCGCCCGTTCCGATGACGATGACCGAACCCGTGGCACCGAGACTCCCTCGAGTCAGTGCCGGGGTTGGTATCGAAATCCGTTGTGGCAACCGAAGCCTGGTGGTCGGCCCCGGTTTCGATCGTGCGTTATTGGGTGAGGTCGTGCGGTTTCTCGAAGAGCTTCCGCCATGCTGAACCTTGCTGGTCGTCGCGTGTTCCTGAGTCGTGGCCCGGTGGATATGCGCAAGTCATTTGACTCGCTGGCAGATGTGGTGCGCCTGCATCTGGGCATGGATCCGTTCCTGGGCGATGTGTTCCTGTTCATCGGTCGTGACCGACAGCGATTGAAAATGCTGGTGTGGGAAGGCGACGGCTTCTGGGTGGCGATGCGTCGGTTGGAGACGACCCGTTTGGTGCCACCGGGGGCGTGGTCCGGGACGGGAGCCACGGGCATCCCGCTGAGTCCGACTGAGGTGGCTGCGCTCCTGCACGCGGCCGTGCCGCGTCTTCAGAGACATTGATGTCCGTAAGATTCTGCGGCGATCTACGTCTTGAAGGGCGTGAACCTGCCTGTCGCTCAGCAGCAACCGAACACGCTCGAAGAAGCCCTGCTGATCATTGCCGCCCAGCGGCAAGAGAATGCTGACCTACGTGCCCGGATCGTCGCTTTGGACGCTCAACTCCGGAGGTTGGTTCGACGTCTGTTCCGCCCTGCCGCCGAGACCATCCCGGAAATCGGGCAGACGGTGATCCCAGAGGTGCTGGCGCACACCACGGCGCTGTTGCACCAGGAACTCGCCTGCACCGCCACGGCTTCCGAGGGCACCAGCATCGGCGGTTCAGATACCACCACCGAAGCGGCATCCGATCCGATTGCGACGGTAACGGCAGCCATCGCTGCCACGGCGCAGGGGTTACCAGCCAAGCCGAAATCTCCTCGCGGTCGTGGTCGGACCACGCTGCCTGATCACCTGGAAGTGATCACCGAGCGCGTCACCATTCCGGATACAGAACTTACCCAGTCCGATGGCTCGATGCTGGTTCCGGTCGGCCACGAGCGCGCCGAACGGCTCGACTGGGAGCCGGGCCGATTCATCCGTCGGGTCACCCTACGGACCCGTTATGGTACCCGCGATACGCGCGAGGCGGTGGTCACGGCACCAATTCCGCCAGCCATCGTGCCCAAGGGCTTGGGTGGTGACGCCCTGGTTCTGCACATTGCCCAGGCAAAATATGACCTGGGCCTGCCGCTGTATCGCCAACGACGGGACTGGGTTCGTCAGGGTGTCGATCTCAGCACGCAGACCGCCTGCTCGTGGATGCGGCATCTGGGCGCCCGCCTGACCGGTGTCGCCGGAGCGATCCGGCAACAGATTCTCGATCAGCCGATCCTCCATCTGGACGACACCCCGCTGAAACGCTGGGACCGGGCGAGACGAGGATCCTGTCATCTGGATCGCATGTGGTGCTATACGGCCGGGAATCAGGTGTTCTTCGATTTCACCGATTCCCGAGCTGGGCATTGGCCAGCCGATCTCCTGCGCGGCTACCGTGGGACCATCGTCGCGGACGCCTATGGTGGCCATGACCGGCTGTTCGATCCGCTGCGTGGTGGCGGCGCCACAGAAGCGGGATGCTGGGCTCACGCTCGCCGCCCCTTCCATGAACATGCGGAATTGCCGGAGGCTCTCGACCTGCTTCTGCTGATTCAGGGCCTGTATCGTATCGATAATGTGGCGGCGACCCTGGCCACCGCCCGCGGTACGGACCCCGTTACGGAACGAACCCGCCTCCGGCGGGCCCAGGCCCCGTTGATCCTCGACGAGATTCGGCGACGCCGCGACATCCTGCTGACAGGGCCGGTTACTCAGTCTGCACTCGCCGAAGGGGCGGCGTACCTTCGCAACCACTGGGCAGCCCTCACCCGTTTCCTCGATGACGGGCGGATCCCACTCGACAACAACGCCGCTGAACGCCAGCAGCGCCCCATCGCCATCGGTCGGAAGAACTGGCTGTTTGTTGCCAGTGAAGACGGTGGAGCCTGGGCCAGCGTCCTCCTGGGAATTTTCCAGACGTGCCGGCTACAACAGGTTGACGCCCTGGCTTATCTGCAGGACATCATGCCGGCGTGCATCGCGGGGGATGTTGACCCGCTGAAACTGACGCCCGCAGCGTACGCCCTCAGGCGGAAAAATTCACTCGCGGCGTGAGTCTTGAGATCGCGCGTTCTTGAGATCTTGAGATCTTGAGAACGCAAGATCTCAGGTGGAGAATGTGATGCGGAACGGGTTGGATGAGCGCATACGCAGGGGGCGTTTAAGTCTGACCTTTAGCATCGTCGCGTGTCCGAGGTCCGAATTCCTAATGATCCATGATTTCTGGGCAGGTCAGCACCGCCGGCCCAGCGAGAAGGCTCACCAAGCAGGTGCCTGTCGGCAATCCCTGCACCCCCCAGCTTGGGAACGCATCTTTTTCGCGTTCGCTTTGGGAGCTGGAGTGGCTGGTGCTGTGCCCACCGATCAATTGGTTACCGGTCTCCCCATACGCAGCCGTCGTGCTCGCGGATTCCGAACGCTCATCCAGGCGGACGGAGGCCGCCATCTTGGCTGCTGCCTCTGCTTCATCTCGGTCCTTAGAGCAGAACTGCACAATGGTGCCCGCGTTCCCGTTGATGCTGCGGGCCCCCTCTGGGCCTAAACGAGCCCGGAAATCGGCGCGGGTTTGTCCGATGGCGATGCAGCGCAGTCCAGCACTTCGGCCGCGAGCGAGAAAATCAATAAAACTTGATGGAATCCATGATGCCACCTCGTCTGCGACCAGATACACCGGCCGCTGGTCCCCGGTTCGGGAACGCAGACCAAGCCACGCCGAGAGGTCTTCACAAAGGGCGCGGGCAAAGCCCTCGGCGAGATCTCGATATTCTTGGGCGGTAAGACTGAAGTAGACCACGGCCCTCTCATCGGCGATCTTGACCCAGATCACATCGGGATGTGCCGCATCGGTGATCTGGCCTACTCGTCCACGGAAACGCTCCAAGGCTTCGGTCAGACTGCTGTTGGCTTTCTGGAGGTGCTCCTGCTCCATGTCGAGCAGATCCCTCAGCCGAATGAGCTGCGAGCGGAGGTGGAAGAGTCGAGGCCCGATGACGGGATCCGCCTCGGATGGATGGCCCGGCGCGTCCAGGTAGGCCTGCCACCATTTTAAGACGGCATCCCGGTTCACCGATTCCGGAGCTTCGGGACTGTTCGTAAGAGCATGGGCGTAGACCACCCGCAACGCCGTCGCCAGCAGCCGATGAACCGCCGTCACGCCGAATATATCCAGAACCGACAGTCGAGGGCGCCACCAGGACGGGGCAAACCAGGGAGGTAGGGGCTGGAAGCCCTTGGCGGCCTCCAATGCCGTCAGCGCTGCCGGCGGAGTGGTACCGTTGCCACCCATGGCTTCCAGGTATTCACGAACTGCGTCCATGACCCGAGCAACTATCTTAGCCGTGCCCGCTGCTCGTCCTCTGAAATAGGCGCCGTCGCCCTTGCCATCCCCAGCAACTAGGCCGGCAATGCGGTCGCCTACCTGGTCGGGATCGGTGAATCCGAACAAGGGATTGTAGGTGTGGGATCCTGCGGGATTGGCGAAATCCACGCAATAGAAAGGGACTCCCTCTAGCTTGGCGGCACGCTCCATCCGCTGAAGCAAGGTGGGATCGCCCTTGGGATCAATAATGATGACCGGGGCCTTCACCTTGTGGACAGCCTGCAATGCCAGCAGTTCTGCGATGCGCGTCTTCCCCCGCTTTGTCATCCCGTAGATGAGCATGTGAACATTCAGATCTGATTCATCGATGCAGACGGGCCCAATCTCCCTCCACTGCACACCCTGGATGCGGTTGTCGCCCTTCGTCCGTGGATCCTGATCGACGGCATCACCATCCATGCCTCCGAGTTCGGCCAGATCCACGGCATGCCGTCGCTGCCAGGCCGCACCTTCTCCCAGGTAGAGCTGCCCGGCAGGGGCTGCGGCCAACAGTTGTGGGACGGTCATCCGTGACCAGCGGCACCGGCCTAGCTCTTGCCAATGGCGATGGTCCCGCCGGACCTGACGCCAACAGCAGACTGCCACACCGGCAGAGACCATGCCCACCACCACCTGTCCGATCGGGAAAGCCTGCGTGACCAAGAGCGAGCACGGCGCCACCACTGCACCGACCGTGGAGATAACCGCTGGAGCGAAAAATGTTGGGATCTGCTTAGACATGGGTCACATCCTCGCCGCGGTCGCGGCACGCAGGGGATACAGCAGGGCTACGACCAGCAGGACAGCAGGTAGGAGCCACGGGGACAAGGGCGCGGCCACCGGAGCCGAAATCAGCACTCCCATGAGGCACATGGTCATGCCTGCCATCCAGGCCCAGGTCACCCGCTGGGCATCGGTCGCCGGCTCACCACGTCGGAACAGGAGCCAGGATTGGCGGCGACCGAGCAGCCACGCGACCAGCAGCTGCGGACTCGACGCCAGCAAAACGGCCAGGAAAACGTTCCCCCTGAGTCCAACGAGCACCAACCAGGGCCTCACCGACCTTATTATCCTGTCATGAAGGGTCTCGCATGAGACCGTCAGGGCTACGAACAGATCGTGGGATTTTTCCTTGGCCTTATCCGGCAATGGCGTGGATTCTCGCCGCCTGGCCCAAGCTTGCGCAAAGGCTTGCTGACCCGGGCAGGCCATCGCAAAGGCCACCTCCGCCGAAATGGACCGTTCCACTGCGTCATCTGGTAGCCCACATAGCCTCCGACCCTCGGGCAGCGCCATCACGATCCCGGCCATGAGGCCGACCAGGAGGAAAGACAGCGAATAGAGGCATAGCCTCAACAGATACACGGCTTCGGTCATGGCTAGCGATCCCAATGCGGGTGATGGTTTCGGTGGCGCTCGTTTTGAGGTACTTCCAGCCGTCCGAGGTCATCATGGCCCTTGAACCCAAGGCGATCAGCACGCCAGCGCTCACCGTTGGACTTGCCGATATAATACCGAGGCCTTCCGCAGTTAGAGTGCTCGCGATACAGGCAGAGCCCTGATTCAGCGAGGGCACTGGCATAGCCCTCGACGGACAGCTGGGTCGGAGGAAGTCCATCGAGGATAACCCGAGCATCCCGAGCGACTGTGTCTTTAACGGTCACCCGATCCCGTTGATGAGCCACATACCCCGTCCGGTCGGTAGGCCGAATACGAGGGCGAGATGGCTGGTGTTCACGATCTGGCAATGACGCCAAGCCGAACCTACGTTCGAGATCTCGATCGATGCCGGGGGCGGCACGATGGCTGTGCTTGGCATGGTAGACATAGCCATCTCTGTTAACCCGAATGGCCACCAGGTGGTCGTGTGGATTGGCCTTCCCGTCTGCCGCCCGATGAGCGACCACCACAAAATCCCATTGGTCGACATCTGGCTTGGGGAAGGGATCCAAGCCTCGCTTAACTCGTTGTTTGTTGAGCTTGGCCCAGTCGTCCTCCAGGTGGCTGCGCATGACCTCGCGGGCGACCTCGCCGCGGCGCTCTGCCGTCAGGCCCGCGTCCATGTCAGCCTGCTGGTAACTGATCGACCAATGCAGCACTGGATGGGAGAGGTGGGCAGCTGCGGCACGACTGGCAGCGAACTCCCGAGCCAATTCCCGGGCACTCCTCCCGCTCATCGTGCCGCCCACAATTTCCGGGGCCTGATCCTTCCTAAAACAGTAGTCCAGGAGCTGCCTAACACTCTTCCCGCCTCGATGCTGCTTGGTGATCATCAGACATCCCAAGATCCCGGTTTTTCTGAAGGATGGGGCTTGGGTTGCAAGACCGCCTCGACCTGCGCAGGGATGCCGGCGAATCGGTCCGTGAAGGGTTGGCCAGGATCCTGGCCGACCAGTCTTCGGCGCAGTTGGATCACAGCCCGGGAGGCCTCGCGCACGGTCTCCCAGTCGGCTTCGTGACCCTGTCCCCCGTTGATGCGCTTGAGGGCCTGATTGAGGTTCGCCCCGATCCCCCTGAGCTGGGCGTTCGTGTCCTGGTCAATCCGGGCCGGGGGCGGGCTGACCTGGACCTCGAACACAACATCGCGAATCCAGGCACCGAGCGTGGCGTAGCCCGCTATAGCAGCCTTGGTATTAAGGTCGGCCAGCTCAGCGTCATTGACACCGAAGCCGGCGGTTTTCTTGCGGGGATTTCGGTCACGAACGATACGGGGCATCTGTCAAAGGCCTGCAATGAACCAGCGCTGGTACTGCCACCGCTGGTTGGGGGTGATCGAGCCGGGGAATTTGCTCAACCAGGGGGATGCAAGGGGCGGCGAAGCCCCCTTGCCAAGCGCACCGACAAGCAGAGCCGTTAGGCTTAAGCTTGAGCGGTGCACAGCTTGCTCGCCTTCACGACGACGCCTGACCACTCGACCGGTCTGGACGCGCGGTGGCGTAGCGACGGCAGCCCACGACAGGCGCCTTTGGCGCATGCCGTGGGCTGCCGAGCGGAGACACCGCTGCGGACAGGACGGGAGAGTGGTCAGGCGTCGTCGTGAAGGCAGCCTACCCGTTGCCGTTGCCTGGAGCTTGAGCCGAACGCTCATGGCGCTTGATCATCGAGCTGAGGTGCGCGTTGCGGTGACGGCAACTGCGGCCCATCGTCCAATCCGGTGATGACAACAGGCTCGTCATCACCGGATTTTGCTGGACGAATTCTCGTGGATATCCACCGAGCAACGTAAGCCAGGGACTCAGCCTGCGAAACGGCCTCAGCGAGGATCTCATCGTGCTGCTGCCGTCGCCGCTGTCCCAATGACTGCTGCGCACTGGCGAGATCTTTGGCCAGACCTGCAGACAGGGTGTTGATCAGGCCGAGCGCTACGCCGATGGTTGCGCGAGTGCCAGGGATGTCAGGAGCCAGAACGGCGCGAAGGATGGACGGTCGCATAATGGCTGCCTAGCCTATGACCGGCTCAGACTCTCGCTGATCATTTTAGACTTCCCGTGACTTCCCCAGACTTCTTAAGGATTAAGCCGTCGCCACTACCTCCTGGATTGGCTGCCGCTGAGCTGCACTTGCCGGCGCTAATTGACGCAAAATGAATGCCCCCCGCGGCCACTCTGAGACCGCGTGACGAAAGATCATTTGCTGACGAGAGTAACCTTGGGTCGTCAACAACGACTCATGTCCGGCCCACGCAGCGACCTGGATAGCGTTGACGTCGGCGGCAAGCAGCATGGAAATCCAGGTGTGCCTTGTGCTATGAGGAGTTCGGCCTTGAGGATCTACTCCACAGCGCTTCAGATACGACTTAAAGCGGAGTCCATGGCGCTTCCCGTCACAGTCACGGTCGTCGGGATCCGCCGCAATAAAGCCCGACAGCTTTGCGCGAGCACGGAGGATCTCAGCCAACTCCTCCTGTAGGGGAAGGAACCGCTCTTTGCCTCGTTTCAGTTTATAGACCCCTGGTTGATGGCAGACCTCAATAACCTTGGCCTCCCAACGGATATCAGACCAGCGCAGGTGCATCGCCTCACCAATCCGACATCCCGTGTATGCGAGCAAGGCAAAACGCAGGAAATAGGGATCGGACTCTCGATCGCGTGCCAGAAGAGCCCGCAACTCGTCCACATTGAAGACGGCTTTATTCTTCTGAATCACCGTTGTCCGCTTGATGCCCGCGATCGGATTGAAGGTCAGACGCCTTGTGTTGATAGCATGGCGGACCACCGAACGAATCTCCTGGAGCCAACGATTGCGCGTGTGAGCCGTTACGGTCAGCACATCGATCCGGTCTTCGGCAAAAGTCTTGCCCGAATCAAGGAACCGGCGGACCAGGGACGGGAAGATCGGAGACTTCATGTCCCTAGCCCCAAGGTCTGCAAGGGCCTGGATCAGGCGCTCGTGCTCGCGGACGTAGGGCTCTGAGCGTTGTGCCGACCTCAAATTTTCGACCAGTTCCATTCCGACCGTGCGCCAGTCGGCATCTGTGGCCGAATCCAACCCAGTCGTGAAACGGGCACTGGTCATCTGGCCCCAGCGGCGGGCATCGGCTATCTGCCCATCTGCAAAGGAACGGCTCACCCGCCGATTGGTCGTGGGATCCCGAACCTGGACTTCATAGCGAGCCCCTTCCCGAATTCCGCGTTTTTTCCAGATGTCCCGGATAATGACGCCTCGGATTCCTGAGTTGGCGAGCTTGGGCATGGGATCGTCCTTAAGGGTAGGGCCGTGGATAGGCCGTGGATAGCTCAGTGTCCCACCATAGACCACCATCCCGAGGAATTTCTGAGGTCCGCTCGGGATCGCAGCCAGTGGGGGCCGTCGGCCATTATAGCCGACTGAACAATGACTTAACGTCATTTTATCGATCCTCAGCGATCCCCTGCAATCCCCCGTGTCGTGAATTCTTAATCCCTGGGTCCTAGGTTCGAGTCCTAGATCGCGCACCATGATAAGCCCCTGCAATCTAAGTGGTTGCAGGGGCTTTGTGTTTTGGGGGTTTGATGGTGTTTTTCACTGGGCTAGCCCCGGGGATCATTCCTTAAAATGACGAAAGCCACCCATACAGGTGGCCACGCATCCCCGATGCCGCGAGGAGCCAGAGGCGTTTTTTAGGGGAAATCTAGACCATACTGGACCAAAGCTGCTGAATAACACAGCGACGAAACCGACAAAGATAATCTATATAGCTTAGGCATTCAGATTATACTTCACCAAGCGCGTTCAGCCGCTTCTTACGATCTTCCCAATCCGGCATTAATCGCTGCAATAATCGCCAAAATTTTGGTGAATGGTTGTGTTCTGCGAGATGGCAGAGCTCATGCATCACCACGTAGTCGATGCACTCGCGGGAGGCCTTGAGGAGCTCCAGATTGAGAATGATCCGACCAGCCGGGGTGCAACTCCCCCAGCGGTGGGTCATGCGACGGACGAGCAGGGTGGGGAGAGGGATGCCTTCCACTGCTGCCAGTCGATGGCAAGCCTTCAAGCGCTCTGCGAACACCTCTCCAGCTCGATCTGCATACCACGTCCGCACCAGGTGGCCGAGAACGGCCGGAGACGGGTGATCGGGCGTCGTGACGTCCAAATACCCGCGCCGCAGAACAACTCCCGCGATCGGCCCGGGAATGGCCCGCAGGCGGTATTGCCGCCCCAGGTAACGGTGCGTTTCGCCCGGGACATACTCCCGGGGAGACTGAAGGGGGTGGAAACACTCAAATTCACGCCACGCCTGCCGGATCCACGCACCCCGCTTGCAGACTTTGGCCCGGATGCGCTCCAACGGTGTTCCGATGGGCGCGGTCACCTCGACGGCCAGGTCGGGCCGGACCGTGATGGCGAGGGTCTTGGCCGGTCCAAACCGGTAATGGTAGGGGATCTCGGTAGAGCCCCAGACCACGCGATCGGCCAGCATCTCAGCCTCCCGCCTGCTTCTTGAGGGTGGACACCACCTGCGCCAAGAGCTGGTCGATCTCGGCCGTCGTCCAACCGATCCCATGTGCTGAGCGCAGGTCAAACAGGGCATCATCGACCGCATTCTCGACGTCCTTGATCAGGTCTGGACTGTGGACCCAGTCGACGATGCGAACCTTGGGTTGCACCCGCTCCTCGATCTCCAAGGCGAGCGTTGATGCGAGTTGGCGAAGGTCGACCCCGCTCCCCACCTCTTGGGCGCGGCTCTTGGTAACCTCAACCTGCTCCAGAGCGGTCCCCATCAGGCCGAAGAACGCTCGTGCAGCCCGGTGGCGTTCACCTTCCAACTCAATCGGTAGCTCGTCCGCGTGCCCTTGGCGCACCTGGGCGAGGTAGACCTCAACCTTCTTCAGGTATTCCAGTTCACTGATGCGTTCATGGCGGTAATCGTCAATGGTTTGTTGCACCAACTTAGCAAAACGACCGTAAAATTCTTCGTCCTCCCCCATCTTCTCGCGGCAGGTTTTGGCCAGTCGGCTGGCGATGGTGTCAGCCTTCGACGCCGCGCTCTCGTGGGTCGCCACTTCTTGGTCCATTGCCTTCACGTCGAAGAGGCTGAATTCCGGGGTGATGATCTTCACCTCTGGAGCCTGAATGTGGTCGTCCAACAGCTTGCGGATTTGTTTTTCGTATTGGCTGTAGTCCACCCGGTCGCCGTACCTGCTCTGGACCGAGGTTCGCAGGCCGATGAAGCGCTTGAAATCCCGTTTAAAAACCTCCAGCCGTTCGCGCGGCACCAGGGCGTAGACCTGCTCGGATGCCAGGGCCGTGGCTAGGGTCTTTTGGAAGGTCCGCAGGGTCGCGTAGAAGGACTCTCGGCGATCCTCAGGTGCAAGGTGCCGCTCCATTGCTTCATTGTCGAGCTGGTTGCAGACCTCTTTGAAGATCGCCCAGACATCGCTGTGGTGCTGTGGCAGGTCGGCGATCACCGAGCTGACGTCAGTCACCGCCCCGCCCAGGTCGACGTCGTTCTGATCGAAGCCCGCCAGGGCATCGTATGTCTTCATCGAGGCGTTGAGCTCACCAAGCACCCCACGGTAGTCCACGATCAGGCCATGATCCTTGCCCGGGAACAGCCGGTTCACGCGTGCGATCGCCTGGAGGATGTTGTGCTCCTTGAGCGGCTTATCGATGTACAGCACGGCATTACGCGGCTCATCGAACCCGGTCAGCAACTTGTCGACCACGATCAAGATCTCGACGTCGCTGTCTTCCTGCCCGAAGGCGGCCTTGAGCTGGCGGTTGTAGACATCCTCCGTCTTGAACCGCTTCATCATCTCGGCCCAGAACTGGCCAACCAGGGATTCATCCTCTTCGACCGCCTCGTCCTCGCCCCGAACATCCGGGGCAGACATGATCACTTCCGCCTGCACGAGGCCGAATTCCTGCATGAATTTCCGGTAGCGGATGGCGCTGGTGCGGTTGCGTGCGGCGACCTGGCCCTTGAGCCCGCGCCCCTGGAAGTTGGCTTTGAAGTGGGTGCTGATGTCGAAGGCGATCAGCTTGATGCGTTGTTCGGCTTCACTCAGCACCTCGCGCCGCGACATCGTGCGCTTGAGGTCTGCCCGCTGCTTCTCGCTCAGGCTCGTGGTCAATCGCTCGAACCACTGATCCAGGGCCCGCTCGTTCTGCTCCAGCAAGGCCATCCGTCCCTCGTACACGAGGGGTGCCACGGCCTCGTCATCGACGGCCTGACGCATGGTGTAGCTGTGGATGAAGCCGCCAAATTTCTGTGCGGTCTGCTTTTCCTTCTTCAGGAGAGGGGTGCCGGTGAAGGCGATGTAGCACGCATTGGGGAACACCCGTCGCATCTTGGCGGCAAAGCCCCCATAGTTCGACCGGTGGCCTTCATCGATCATCACGAAGATGTTCGGGCTCTCATCCCGGGCCTGATTCTTGTCCATGACCGCCGCGAACTTGTTAATGATCGCGGTGATGACGCTGGCCTTGCCCTCGGTGATGAGCTTGGCCAGGTGCTCGCCCGTCCGTGCCCGTTCCGTGGTTTTGCCGCAGGCCTCAAAGGTTCGCGACAACTGAATGTCGAGGTCGTCGCGGTCGGTAACCAGCACCACACGTGGGTCGGTGATGCCAGGGTGCAGGGCGATCGCCTTGGCCAGCATGACCATGGTTAGCGATTTTCCGGACCCCGTCGTGTGCCAGACGACCCCGCCCTCGCGTGCGCCCTCGTGGAGCGTGGTCACGCGGGCGACCGTCGCCGCCACGGCGAACCACTGCTGGTACCGGGCGACCTTGCGCACCCCAGCATCGAACACCACGGCGTCGCGGATGAACGTCACCAAGCGATCTTGGCGCAGCATGGCCCAGAGCGTGCGGTCCTGCTCGGTTGGCAGGCGATCACCGGCCTTGGCCCGTTCCTGCCACCAGAGCCGCGCCTCACGGTAGGCGTCCACTCGCTTGGAATCGGGAGGCGCGAAGAGCTTGGCCTCGACGTCATCGGGCAGCCGCTGGTTGGCAGAGGCATGGACCGCCTGCTCGTGCCGTCCCTCTTCCTTCCAGACGCTCCAGAATTTCAGCGGCGTCCCCACCGTGCCATAGCGGCAGGAATTCACGCTCGTCCCCAGCACCAGTTGCGCGAATTGGAAGAGGTGGGGGATGTGATCGTCCTTCTGATAGGTCACGACCTGCTTGATGGCCTTCTCGATGGCCTTGTCCCCAACGTCGCCGTCCTGGTCGCGACGTTTACATTCGATGACCACCACGGGGATGCCGTTGATGAACAGCACCAGATCAGGTCGGCAGGTCTCGTGGGAGCGCGACCGCTCGACGGCGAACTCATCGCTGACGTGGTAGACGTTGCGCTCCGGCCGCAGCCAATCGATGAAGTGCACCTGCCGACCCTTGCGGTCGCCCTCCACTTCAACGTCGACGCTCGTCCCCAGGGTGAGCAGGTGGTACACCGCCTCGTTGGTCCGCACCAAGCCGTCATACGGCACCTCGGTCAGTCGACGGATGGCCTCCCCCAGGTTCACATCCGAGAACGGCAGCGACTGCCCACGAGCCTCCACCCGGTTGTGCTCTGCCAGCCAGGGCTTCAGCACCCCGGTCAACACTACCTGGTCTTGCCGGCCTCCACGCAGGGCCAAGGCCTCTTCCCGGCTGAGGTACTGCCAGCCCAAGGCGCAGAGCACCTGCACCGCAGGGATCTGGCTGTCGAGATCTTCGAGGTAGGGCGAGAGCGCCATGTCAGGTCGTCCAGAAGGAGTGCGTACGCCAGTTGGCAGGCAGGCCCATGGCCACCTGCCAGCGCGGGTGGCTGTCCATCTCGGTCAAAAGCGCCTGTACGCGACCCGACCAATGGCTTCCTGCCTGGTGATGCCGCAGCAGGTAGCGCAGGATCAGCAACACGCCGTACACGTGATGTCGATCCGGGAGGGCCGGTGGAATCCAGCACCGCTCTTCGGTCGTCGGGCTGCGGGGGTTGCGCGGTTCGGGCATGGTGGGCTTGATCGCCAAATCCCGATTCCACAGCCGCCCATGGTGGGCACAGAGGTTGCGCACGTATGACAGGGTATGCAGCCAGTCACCAAAGACACGGTGGTGCACGCGATACGATCCGGCAACTGCTCGCTTATCGTCATGGTGCAGGCCACGAAACAGCACCGACAGCGACCCGAGCGACATGACCTCAGACGCCACCCACAGGGGGAGCGACGGGAAGCCGTCGTAGGTGTTTTCGTAATGGAGGATGAAGGTCTCCTCCGAACGCTCAGCCTCCCGGTGCAGCTTGTCGATCCACTCAGGGTGACGGAACTGCGGGTGGAAGTTCACGGAGGCTTCGTGCCCGTAGGGGCCGTAGGCGTGCACCAAATGGTAGGTCACCGTGGTGCGCACGGCAATCTCGACCCGTTCGATTGCATCCATGACCAGCAGGCGGAGACGGCGGTCAAACTCATAGAGCCGCTCCGCCTCTGCCAGGCTTGCGGTGTCTTCGAAGCGATCGCCAGGAACCAGCTTAAACAGCAGCCAGTAGGCACTGAGGCGGTAATAGCTCACGCGGCTGAGCAATGCCTCGGCCCCTCGCCGGTTGCCCACGTTCAGCCCACGGGCCTCCAGCAGGTCCACCTGCTGGGCGAAGGTCAGGGCGGTTTTGTTGTAGGGCTTGGTGCTCATGCCAGGTTTCCCGGCGTGCGCGTAAAAACAAAAAAGCCGCCAAGGTTACGCATGCCCCTTGCGGGGTATAGGCGTGGCGGCTGTGTTGGAGGTACGATGCCAGATGCGTGGCTGTCGCGCAACATGGCAAAAAACAACACGCTCTCCCGTATCCGTGTCTCGATCTGCGACACAAGGAGCTCATCTATGAAGACAGTAATCATGACAGCCCCTGCCTTGGCCAGCCCCCAGGGGCGTGGATCGTAGAAGTTGCCAAGACAGGCGGACATGGCCATGGGTGCTCCTAGGCCGCCTGGACCTTCACGCGGCGTTTGCCGGTGAGGAGCTGTTGCATGAGGCCCTTTTTCTGGGTGCGAAAAGCGGAGAGCAATCGTTCGAGCAACTCGATTTCCCGATCGACGATGTCAAATAGATCGGCGATGCGCCGTTGTTCGTCTAACTCCGGCAGGGGGATAGGCAACTGTGCCAGGTCATCAAAATAGATGCGGATGCGCACGCCGCCGGCGCCTGCGGTGTCCATGAATGAAGACCATGCATCCGAACGCCGAAATGCGTTGAAATAGCGATGGTCGATTGCCTCATCACGGCAGCGGAACACCACATAATCCGGTGAAACGAGCGCATCTTCCTGCCCCAGCCATTGGCAGATAGAGCCAATGTTGATACGCATTGGATTATAGGCGAACCAGTGATTTTTGACGATCAGGTAGCGGGATAAATCGTCGGCCATGACATGCTCCTTCATGGGGATCATGCCTTCTGCTTTGTTCACAGCCCTGACGGATTCCGAACCAAGGCGCCCATTATTTCGGACGGAGCTGGCCTCGGCGACGTCGCCGATAGTGCGCTTCCGCCACGGCTTGGTAAACCCAGGAAACCTCCGCTTCCCCGTCAGCAACTGCTGCATGAGGCCTTGGCGACGTTTACGCGAGGCCTTCAGGAGATTTTCCAGGTAAAGCGAGGCAGTCTCCCAGTGCTCAAGAATTCGCGAGATTTCTTGTTGCTCGGAAAAAGAAGGAATTGGGATCCTGAGCGCTAGGAGGTCATCCTGCGTAATATTTTTCATAGAATCGCTCGTCCCGGTTGCCTGGGATGAGAGCCGGTGACGAAGTGTCGGCAATTGCAGTAGGTGGGAAAGCCACTTGGTGGAATACTTGACCCCAGAGCGAGGCTTTAACTGCCAAAGTTTATCGGGAAGATATGTCTTTGGACAGTCCTCTCGCACTAACGCACTAGCGCCGACGAGATCAGGGGTATTACAACGGCTGACGATAAGGTGACCCTTGAGCACAGGCTCGCTTACTCGTGCAACATCCTCGGGGATAACGACCTTGGCGGCATTTTTTTTGAACACGCCGTAAGACACTGCGCTGATCTTCAGGACGGTTATTTCACCTGTGCTTGCTGGCCGATCTTCACCATTAACGCTCACTCCAGAGTCTAGAGAGCCAACAAGATCAGAAACCTTGCCAGCTTTCCAGTCTGTAGGAACGAGTCCAAGATGCGGCACTTCCTTGAAAGCTGCTGTCACAGCCCCAACTCCTTGAGGCACCCAGCCATCTCCGCCCGGACCTTAACCAATTCCGCCTCTAAATCAGCGATTTCCTTACCTACCTTGGCCAAATCCACCTCTTCCTCAGCCTCGAATGTGTCCACATACCGGGGAATATTGAGGTTGTAATCGTTCTCGGCGATCTCTTCCAGCGTCGCCTTGTAGGCGTACTTCTCGACCGTCTTGCGGATGCGGTAGGTCTCAACGACCTTCTGGACCTCGACGTTGACCCGCAGGTAATTCTGGTTTTTCCCATCCTGGAACTCGCGGGAGGCGTCGATGAACAGCACATCCTTCCGGCTGCCACGATCACGGCGGAAGATCAGGATGGCCGCTGGGATTCCGGTACCGAAGAACAGGTTCGGAGGCAGGCCGATCACCGCATCCAGGAGGTTCTCCTCGATCAGCTTTTGCCGAATCGCGCCTTCGGCCCCGCCGCGGAACAGCACGCCATGGGGCACGACCACACCAACCCGTCCGGTGTCCTTCACCGTGGTCTCGATCATATGGCTAATGAAGGCGTAGTCGCCCTTGCTCTTGGGGGGCACGCCCCGGTGCCAGCGGTTGAATCGCTTGGCCTCATCGTCCGCCTTGTCCGCCCCCCACTTGTCGAGGCTGAACGGCGGATTGGCCACCACGACGTCGAAGCGCATGAGTTGGTCGTTGGCCAAGAGCTGGGGCTCCAGCAGGGTGTCCCCGGCCTCGATGCGGGCATTCGCCACATCGTGCAAGAACATGTTCATCATGCACAACGCCCAGGTCGTGCGGTTGTTCTCCTGACCCCAGATCGAGATGTTGTCGGAATTAGCCTCGCGGGCGCAGCGCAGCAGCAGCGAGCCCGAGCCGCACGCCGGGTCGCAGATGCGCTCGCCAGCCTTGGGTGCCAGCAGCTTGGCCAGGAGGATCGAGACCTCCTTCGGGGTGTAGAATTCCCCGGCCTTTTTACCGGCGTCGTCGGCGAACTTGCCGATGAGGAATTCGTAGGAGTCGCCGATGACGTCGTTGCCCGCCAGTCGCGAGGGACGCAGGTCGAGCTTGTTGAAGTCCTCCAGGAGGTTTTTTAGCACCTTGTTGCGATTCTTGGTCGATCCCAGGCGGGATTCGCTGTTGAAGTCAACGTTGCGGAAGACGTCCTTGAGTTTGACTTTGTTGGCCAGTTCGATGGCTTCTAAGGCCTTGTTGATCGTCTCGCCAACGCTGGCCCCTTCGCGCAGGGCATAGACCTCGGCAAAGCTGGATTTCTCGGGCAGAACGAAGCGCTCACGGTCCATCTTGCGACGGATGCGCTCCTCATCGCCCTTGAACTCCTTGGCGAGCTCGTCGCGGCGCTCGCGCCACACGTCACTAATATACTTCACGAACAGCATCGTGAGCACGTAGTCCTTGTAGTCGGCCGCATCGATCTGGCCGCGAAAGGAGTCGCAGGCCTGCCAGAGGATACGATTGACGTCGTCTTGGGTGGTGGTGTCGGTCATGTTCGGCTCGATTTATCGTGAAGTGTTAGTGAGGAAGGAGAGGCCAATGCTGCGGTTGCGCAGGGCAACGGCCTGGGTCATGCGCCCCAAGATCTCTTGCTCCTTTTGCTGGAGCTCGCTGAGATGGGCGATGTACCCCTGCTGGTGCATCGGTGGCAAGGGAATGCAGATGGCCTCGAATAGGGCCCGTTGAACTATGGGAGTACCGGCTCCCGTGCGAGCCTGGCTGATGGCGGCTTGCGTCGGCGCCTGGTTCAGAAACCAGGCCAGGTATTCCGGATCAACAAGGCCCGGCCGAGGCCTGAGCACGAAGAAAGCCGCCGTAGGCACCGCGTTAATGGCACATTGGTCAATTCTGGCCGCGCGGTTTTTTTCTCCGCGTGACATGAAGAGGACATCACCCCCCATCACGCAGTACCCCTCGGCCCGTTCAGGAAGGTCCATCCGCGTGTCATGGTCTTCCCCGATGGAAACGGGTCGACCTGACTCGTGGACGTGGCGTGGTTGAATGACCAGAAATCGGCCGTTGTCCTGGTGCTGGACCGCCCCTGGGTTGGAAAACCCAGGGGTGATTTCAGCCGCCTCATCGAGACGGGCATGGTTCATGTGATGTCTTTCACCCATACTTTCAGGGGATTGTAGGGGGTTCCGATGGGCCAGTTCACCAGGTACCGACGACTGGTCGCCGGAGACTCGCCAATCCAAACGATGGCCGCTTCCGGCTGAAAAGGAGGCGGGTGGTTCTCCCACGCGAGGCGTGCAGTGATCTTGGCTCCCTCTTCGCTGTTCGGGGAGGTAAAGACCCCGTCGGCCCAGGCAAAATCCAGGTCACGGTACCGGACGAGCTGAACGCCGGGAACGCCCATAGCCGCCACGATGTATTGATCGACTGCCGTGGCGGACTTTACCCAAATCACTCGCCCTGCCCGCCAGCCGCGCTGGCGGGCAGGGTGCCACTCGGTGTTGTTCGCATGCGTCGCATAGAGCTCTTGGAAGGTCATCATGGCAGCCTCACCCGTGCGCCGTCTGGTTAATCGGCGGGGCGAGGGTGCCCACCAGGTCTGCCTCGACCTGCCTCCGGCGGTCTTCGTGGGGAATTCCGATAGCCGCGATGTGGGTCGCACGCTGACGCCGGAACGCCATGGCATGGTGGTGATTGTCAAAACGGGAGCTGAGGTCGCCCGTCTGGCCAATGTAGAGCACCGTCCAGCGTGCTCCTTCATCGCGCATGATCGCATAGACGCCGCCGACGGCAGGGAGAGGGGTTCCGAAAGGGAACACCGTGAGGTGATAAGAGGTGCCCGACCGAGCGGTCAGGGTCACTGTGGGATGCATAGCCATGAAAGGCTCTCCTGGGAAAGGAGCCTGACTGGACCTCAGAGCCAAATCCGCTACAGTGGTGTTGCAAGACGTCACCTGCGGCTTGGTCGTCGGCGAGCCCGACTCCAGGTTTTAAGGAACCGAAAAACCCAGCCCCTGCCAGGGGGTTGGGTTTTTCGGTTTATGGCCGACAGAGAGAACGCCTCGCTGTCGCCATAATGAGTAGTGTAAGCACTCCTAATTTTTTTCAAGTTTTTTTCCGGTGTCTCCATTACTTGATATTGTCGTCGGCAGTCGCGAGGGGCCTAGGTGACAGATCTGTGCATTTTGTATATACAATTTACACATGATGTATACCTGAGGTCCGCAGCGCCACTGATGGCGTTTGTTATTATGTAAGTAATATCATTGGGCCTCATGCATTACTCGCTGTAGTAAACCATTTAAGGCTGGGCGCAGCCGAAAGGGGAACTGGGGCTGGCCCTCTGTATCCCCTTGCTGACTCACAAGCGCCCGAGGTGTCCGCTCAGCCGTCTCCGAGGGCTGCGGGAGGGCGGCTAGGTCCGACCTTCAGCAGCCTCATTTGTCCAAGGTCCGAATTCCTAATGATCCGTGATTTCTAGGCAGGTCAGCTCCGCCGGCCCAGCGAGAAGGCTCACCAAGCAAGTGCCTGTCGGCAATCCCTGCACCCCCCAGCTCGAGAACGTATCTTTTTCCCGTTCGCTTTGGGTGCTGGAGTGGCTGGTGCTGTGCCCACTAATCAATTTGTCCCTTAATCCCTGAGCCCTAGGTTCGAGTCCTAGATCGATCTCCATTATAAACATCTGAAAATCAATGTTTTGCAGTGGATTTTTGCCTCTGGGCTCTCGACCCTTGCTGGCCAAATTAAGATGCCTGTTGGGCGGCAGAACAACTCCAAACCTGACAGCCCCCTTAGCAGAGATGGCCTTACGGCCATCCCTGCTGGGGGCATTGTCCTCGTCCGATGGACCTCACCACCGCAAGGCCGGTGGAGCCCTCGGCAGAAGAAGACCAGGCTCTATTGGGCGACCGTGCCCTTCAAAACCTGCAGATCCTGATCCCGACTGCTGGTGCCGACCAGTATTTCAATGGCACCCGGGGGCAGGCGCCACGCCCCGTCGGCGTCGCAGATGGCCAGGCGAGACCGGGGAATCGGGATGGTGATGCTTTGACGCTGGCCGGGCTCCACCGTGACCCTGGCCCAGGCTGCCAGCCACCGGTTGGGGCGGCTGACCGGGCCGACGGGCAGACGGGCGTAGACCTGAACCACGGTGGAAGAGGTGCGAATGCCGGGGTTTTCGACGGTCAGCGTCACGGCCTGATCCGTGTCGGCGGGCAGGTTCTGATGCTGCAGGGTGGGCTGTACCAGGCGCAGCCGTTCATACCCGAGGCCCTCACCGAAGGCGAAGAGTGGGCGATCGTACCCCAAGGTGGCGTCATCGACATAGACCTTGCCATGGGAGGCCGGGTGGAAGTCGTAGGCGACGGGTAATTGACCGACATGACGGGGGAAGCTGATGGGGAGACGGCCCAGGGGCTCGGCATCGCCACACAGGACGGCGGCCACCGCATCACCCGTGGCCTGGCCTGGACGGAAGGCGACCAGTAGGGCCTCAGCACCATCGGTGATTTCGGGAATCGCCAGGGGTTTGCTGCAGAGGAGGATGACCACCAGCGGCGTGCCGGTAGCCCGGACTGCCTCGTACAGGCGCTGCTGGTTTTCCGGCAGGCGCAGGTGGGCCGTGGAGCAGAATTCGCCATCCCAATCGGGCGGATCGCCAACCACCAACACCACCAGGTCGGCGGCTTCGGCCGCACGAACGGCGGCCGCAAGGCGCTCCGGGTGCGCCTCTCCGGCGGGGTCATCCGTGACCTGGGCCCGGCGTTCGGGGACGTGGTGATGGGCAGGGACCATGGGGACACCGCCACACCCACGGGCGTACGTGATCACCGCGCCTTCTGCCGCCAGCCGACGTTCCAAGCCATCCCGGATGGTGCTGCTATTGGCCCGGGGATGGGCCCGGTTGCGGTGCAGGTCTTGGTTGGCCTTGTAGCCGAGGTTCCAGTCGCCCGCCTGAACGACAGGATCATCCGCATAGGGTCCGATGAGGGCGATGCGGCGCCGGGCCCGGGGCTCGAGGGGCAACAGCTGATCCCGATTGCGCAACAGAGTCAGGGCACCGAGGGCCGTGCGATGGGCGAGGTCACGATGGGCCGGCGCCTGGAGGACGTCCTCGGGCTTTCCCACCACCAAGGGCCGCTCGAACAGACCCAGACGGAATTTCACCGCCAAAACCCGAGCAGCGGCCCGTTCAAGATCACCACGGGTCAAGGTCCCCGCCGCAAGTTGGCGCAGGATCGCCGCGGGAGCCTCGGGTTCGGCCATGAACAAATCGGTGCCGCCTTTCAGGCAACGCACCACCGCCCGATCCAGGTCCTCGGCCGACTTCACCTGCTGCACCATCCGCGTGGCACATTCCCAATCCGTGACCACCAACCCTTCGAAGCGCAGCTCGCCCTTGAGAATCTCGGTCAGCCAGCGGTGATTTTCGCTCATGGCCACGCCATCCACGGTCTGGTAGGCGCACATGATGGTCTGGGCACCCGCATCGACCGCGACCTGAAACGGCCTTAGGTACCGAGCGCGAATGGTCCGCTCGGACAGTTCGCATTCACTGGCGTCCCGGCCTCCGACGGTGTCGCCATAGGCGATAAAATGCTTGGGGCAGGCCGCCACGCTGGTGGGCGCATCGAGACGATCCCCCTGATACCCGGCGATCATGGCCGCCCCCATCTCGGCAATCAGCAACTGGTCTTCGCCGAAGGTTTCGCCGGTGCGGCCCCACCGCAGGTCCCGGGGCCGGCACAAGGTGGGGCTGAAGGTCCAATGCAGCCCGGTGCTGACCATTTCGATGGCGGTCGCCCGGCCGACGGCCTTCACCGCCTCCGTATCCCAACCCGCCGCCAAGCCGAGCTGAGTTGGGTACACCGTGGCGCCGGCCCACAGGGTGTGGCCGTGGATGGCGTCGATGCCGGCCAGCAGGGGAATGCCCAGGCGGGTCTTGGCGGCGGTCGCCTGCAGTGCCGCGAGCTCCTCACCGCCGACAAAGAGCACCGATCCAACACCCTTGGCCGCCCATTCCTGATGGACCGGCAATGCTGGTCGCCCCGCCGCAACCTGGACCACCTGCCAAGCCAGCTCCTCCAGGGTCGCGCGGGGGAGCAAATCCGCGACCCGGTCTTCAATGGACAAGCTGGGATTGCGGAAGGGAGCGTCGTGGAACAGATCGGTCATGATGATCTCGGGAAATTCTTGGTTTCACAGGGCGACGGAAGCAGGACGCGGCGATGGAAGAGTACCACACCGCAGGGGCTGATGGGCACGTACATCAGCCGCGACGGAGAAAAATGGCCTCCGAGGGAAAGCCGTTGGTGTGCCTAGGCTCGCCCTCAAGGAACGACGGCGGGAATGTAAACCCAACGAAACCCCTCGGCCATAGCATCGCTGGTGCCTGGCCTATCAGGAGTGGATCCCCGGGATCTGAGCTGGCACATCCGACGATGGGGCGCGCCATGTGCCCCGGCGCGCCCAGTTCAACGGAATGACTGCTGCTGGGGCCCTTCTCGACCTTGTGGCGAGGAAACACGGAGGGCTTCCATCGTCGATAAGCGCCTCGAAATCGTCCCCAACATCCCTCCACCGCGAAGGGGGATCCGGAAGAAAACCGTTCCTCGTGGAATGGTATCAGATGTTCTGATACCATGCCTCCCCGTGAAACCATCGAAGCCTTCGACCGTTTCCTGGTGAAAGAGGCGACCCGAAGCGATCTCATGGTCATCGGCGGTACGGCATTGGCGCTTCTGGGGATCATCCAGCGCTCCACGAGGGATTGGGATGTCCTGAACCCCCAGTTGATGCCATATTGAGCGCCTGCGCTCAGGAGTTTGCCCGTCAACGCTCAGCACAGGGCTCCCCGTTGGCAGGAGATTGGCTGAATCACGGACCGGCATCCCTGGTCAAAGTCCTCCCCACGGGATGACGTCAGCGGGTGGTTCCGCTGTTTCAGGGCCAAGCCCTCACTTTGGGGACCTTGGGAAGAAGCGATTTGTTGGCGGGAGCCCGGCAACGCTCAGCTCATGCAGAGCGTCGGCGACCCGTTGGGGAGAAACCCGTGGGCACTTGTTGGGCGGGCGGGGGACTTTATTGGGGTCACTGGGTCGTTTTGACCCAGTAGCTCCTGGGCAAAAGTTGCCCGATTGTTGGCTCGCGCCGACAATCGAAAACGAAAAACCCACGGTTTTCACCGTGGGTTCGTCGTTTTTCTTGGAGCGGGCGAAGAGACTCGAACTCTCGACCTACTGCATGGCAAGCAGTCGCTCTAGCCAACTGAGCTACGCCCGCGCTCTCTGATGGGGGAGGAGTATGAGAATGACATCGAGTTGTCCAGGGGGGACTTTCAGGCCGTATGGTTCACGGGGCCGCAGCCGGCGGGGTCGCCGAGGGGCGGGGCCGTGAGGATCGCGTGGGCGATATAGGCCTTGGCGTGGCGGGCGGCTTCGGGCAGGGGATGGCCCAGGGCCAGGTGGGCGGTGACGGCGGCGGCATAGGTGCAGCCGGTGCCGTGGAGGTTCCGGGTGCGGTGGCGGATGCCGGGGAGCAGGATCTCCTCGGTGGCCGTCACCAGGAGATCATCCGCGCCGTCGCCAATGCCCTTGAGGAGGACCGCCCGGGCACCGAGGTCGAGGAGGGCCCGGGCGGCGTCGGCGCCCTCCACCGGGCGACCGGCGAGGGCGGCGGCCTCGTGACGGTTGGGGGTGATGACCGTGGCCCGGGGCAGCAGGTGCTTCACCAGGGCGTGGGCGGCTTCGGGGGCGGCCAGGGGATGGCCGTGCTTGCTAATCAGCACCGGGTCGAGGACCAGGGGAATGTCCGGGGTGCGGTGCAGGCGGGCGGCCACGGCTTCGATCAGGGTCACGGAGCCGAGGGCGCCGGTTTTGATGGCGTGGGCGCCGATGTCGTCCAGGCAGGCGTCGAGTTGGGCCAGGACCAGTTCCCGGGGCAGGAGTTCGACGGCGGTCACACCCCGGGTGTTCTGGGCGGTGATCAGGGTGACGACGCTCTGGCCATAGACGCCGAAACGCTGGAACGTTTTGAGGTCGGCCTGGATACCGGCGCCCCCCGAAGGGTCGGAGCCGGCAATGGTCAGGGCGGTTCGGGTCATGCTTTCAATTCCTCCCCGGGATTGATGTGGCGGTCGGCCTCCACGGCATGCTGACGATCATGAAGACGGCGGTAGAGACCACCGGTGGCCATCAGGGTGTGATGGGGGCCGCGCTCGACGATCCGGCCCTGGTCGAGGACCAGGATTTCGTCGGCGTGACGGATGGTGGAGAGGCGGTGGGCGATGACGAAGGTCGTGCGGCCGGCGCGCAGGCGGGCCAGGGCACCCTGGATCTCGGCCTCGCTTTCGCTGTCGAGGGCGCTGGTGGCCTCGTCGAGGACCAGGATGCGCGGGTCCGCCAGGAGAGCCCGGGCGATGGCGAGGCGCTGGCGCTGGCCGCCGGACAGCTTCACGCCCCGTTCGCCGACCAACGTGTCGAGGCCCTGGGGCAGGGCGGCCACGAAGCCGTCGGCGCTGGCGGCCTTGAGGGCCTCCAAAACCTGGGCATCCGTGGCTGAGGGGCGGCTGAAACGGAGATTGTCGGCGACGCTGGCATCGAGCAGCCAGTTGTCCTGGAGGACCACCCCCAACTGACGACGGTAGGAGGTGAGGTCGAGGGTCGCCAGATCCTGGCCATCGACGCGAATCACGCCGCCGGTCGGCTGGGCCAGGGCCAAAACCAGGGATACCAGGGTGGTCTTGCCGGAGCCGCTGGGACCGACCAGGGCGATGGTGCGTCCGGGCTCGACCTCCAGGGAAATGTCGTGGAGGACCGGGCGTCCGGTTTCGTAGGCGAAGCCGACGTTCGTGAAGGCCACCCGGCCCTCAAGGGGCGGACAGGGCGTGCCGTCGGGACGCTCCACCGGACTGGCAAGCAGTTCACGGATCCGGTCGAGGCCGGCGAAGGCTTCGGTAATCTGGGTGCCGATGGCCGCCAACTGGCCGATGGGGGCCGCCAGCAACATGGTGAAGGCGATGTATTGGACCAATTCCCGGGTGCTCATCCGTCCGGCCACCAGGTCGTGCCCGCCCTGGACGACCACCAGGGCCGCCACCAGGGCCAGAATCACCAGGGTCACGGCCCCGGACCAACTGAAGCCGGTCAGGGTCCGCTTCACGAGGTCAAACAGACGATCCGTGTCCTTGGCGAAGGAGACCTTCAAACGCTCCTCAGCGGTGAAAATCTTGACCGTTCGCATGCCCGCCAGGACCTGGCCCAGGCTGCCGCTGATCTCGCCCTGGAGTTTGGAGCGCTGGCGAAACAGGGGCCGCATGGAACTGAAGGTCTTGGCCAGGATGGCCCCGAAAATCACCAGGATGACGATAATGCCGAGGGTCAGGCGCCAGTTGAGCCAACTCAGGATGCCCAAGACCACGACGGAGGTGATGATGCCGCCGACCAGATGGACGATGCCCGTGCCCACCAGATTGCGGATGCCTTCGGCATCGGTCATGACCCGCGACACCAGGGTGCCGCTCTGGCTGCTGTCGAAACGGGTGATGGGCAGACGCAGCACATGGTCGTGGACCCGCTGGCGCAGGCCGGTGATGGCCCGCTGACCCGCGACCCCCAGGAGTTGCGACAGGCCGTAGCCAGACACCGCCTGGACCAACCCGGCGGCGAGGATGCCCAGGGCCAGGGGCCAGATGAGGTCCGTGCGGTGCTTGCCGGCGATGTCGTCCACCAGCACGCCGAGGGCGGCCGGGAGGGCCAGGCTGCTGGCCCGGTTGACGACCAGGATGGCTAAGCCGGTGGATAGACGGGCGCGGTGTTCGCGAATCAGGGCGGCGGCTTCGCGCCAGGCCCGGCGGGTATCGATGGCCATGACGTCACACCCGGAGGGTGTCCTCCTGCCAGTCGGTGATGGCCTGCTTGAGGGCGTTGACGCTGGTGAAGCCGCCACTGCGGGCCTTGGCCGCCAGGGCCGGCAGTTCGCCATCTCCGGCAAAGCGCAGGGCGATGATCATCGGCAGGGGCAGGCCGGTGAGGTCAACGCCCAGGCGTTCGCAGCGCAGGCGCATCTCCAGGCGGATCACCCGGTCCTGGACGATCTGGGCGTGGCGACGGGCGGCAAAATGGGTCAGGACCAGGGCCAAGCCAAGACCGAAGGCCACGGCTGCGGGGAAGGTCGGACCGTTAACGACCGTATAGCCCGCCCACCCCAGGTTGAGGACGATCAGCAGAAAACTGATGATGTAGGCGGGGCTCGGCTTGGCGCGATGGGAGGCATAGGTCTGCATGGCGCAACACCGTGGACACGGGGACCCCAGGCCAAGGGGAGGGATCGCCCTCAGCCGCCGACCAAACGGAGAAAGCGGGCGAACTTGGTCAGGGACTGGGGATGCCAGGCGATCTTCCAATCGGCCAGTTGGGCCCGCCAGAAGGCTGCTGTGCCCGGGGCATCCGTGGTTTCGATCTCCAGCTCATGGTCGAAGCGGGCGCCGAAGGTCGTGCAGTCGAGGCACAGCAACTCCGCAATCCCGGCCCGCTGATGATGGTACTCCAGACGGTGGTTGCTGAATCCGCCCAGGGCCTCCACCGGCTGATCACCCAGGACGGTCAGGATCGGCTCCGGCAGGGGCAGGGCGCGCAGCCAGGCCGCATCCGGAGTCGCATCCCACAGGGCACCATCAACCCAGTCCTCCCACTCGTGGTGATGGGATAGGCCGGCGGCGGTCTCTTGGGCCCTGCGCTTGCAGGTCATGAGCACGCGGCCGTTCTCATGCCGCAGCCGCAGGTTCATACGGGCCTGGCGCAGGCGGCGGTCCGGGGTGTCGAAAAAGCAGTTGGCCTGGTCCAGGTGCTTGGGCGCCCCGAGAAGATTCCCCAGGTGTTTGGCCAGGGCGGCGTGGCCCGCGGCATCCACCGCCCACTTCAATTCGATCTCGTCGTGGACGTGCATGGGGCGGACATAGTCTTCCACGCCTCCACAAGGAAAGCCCCCGATGAGCGCACCGTTCGACTTCCTCGACCCCCTGGTGAAACTGGAGGACAAGATTGCCGAACTGGAACAGCTCAGCCAGGCCACGGGCGTCACGGTGCTCAGCGAGGCTGAGAGCCTGCGCGAGAAGCTGGCCGTCGAGAGCCGCAAACTGTTTAGCACCCTGACCCCCTGGCAGCGGGTGCAGCTGTCTCGCCACCCCCTGCGCCCCCAGTCGTCGGACTACATCGACCACATGCTGGAGGACTACGTGCCCCTGGCCGGCGACCGCCGTTTTGCCGATGACGAGGCCATTCTGACCGGTATCGGCCGCCTGGGCGACCAGCCGGTGATGCTGGTGGGCCAGCAGAAGGGCAAGGACGTCCATGAACGTCGTCGCTGTAATTTCGGCATGCCCCACCCCGAGGGCTACCGCAAGGCCATGGCCAAGATGCGCTTGGCCGAAAAATTCAAAATTCCGGTGATCTGCCTGATCAACACCCCCGGCGCCGTCCCCGGCGTTGAGGCCGAGGAACGGGGCCAGTCCATCGCCATCGCTGAAAATATCCGCGACATGGCCCTGCTGCGCACGCCGGTCATCTGCGTGGTGATCGGCGAGGGTGGTTCGGGTGGCGCCCTCGGTATCGGCGTCGGTGACCGCATCCTGATGTTTGAAAACTCCTACTTCTCGGTCATCAGCCCCGAGGGCTGCGCCGCGATTTTGTGGAAGGACGGGGCCAAAAAGGACCTGGCCGCCGAGCGCCTCAAGCTCACGGGCCCCGAACTCAAGAAGTTCGGCATCGTTGATGAGATCATCGAGGAGCCCGCCGGTGGCGCCCACCGCCAGCCGGTAGCCACGGCCCACGGGCTGAAGGAGGTCCTCCTCCGGCACCTCCGCGAACTGCAATCCCTGACCGTCGATGAACTGCTGGAGCGCCGCTACCAGAAGTACCGCGTCATCGGCGAAGTCCGCGAATCCGCCTGAGTCCCCCATGGCCGCCGAAGCCTCCTGGACCTTCCTGACCAACCACGCCCACGTGCTGATCTGCCTGTCGCGGGATCCCGCCCAGCGAATGCGGGACGTGGCGCAGCAGGTCGGGATCACCGAGCGGGCGGTACAGCGGATCGTCGCCGACCTGGAGGAAGGCGGCTACCTGACGGTGGTCAAAGAGGGCCGCTGCAATCGCTATGAAGTGCAGGATGCCCATTACCTGCGGCATCCCGTGGAATCCCATCGCACGGTGCGGGATCTGCTGTTGTTGGCCCGCTGATCAATACACGATTTTTGTGTCGTGAATAAACATTGACGATTTTCCATGCGTCACTAGCGTGCCGCCCATGGATCACCTTGACGCCCTCGAACAGCAGTCCGTCTACCTCCTGCGGGAGGCCTACCGTCACTTCGACCGCATGTGCATGCTGTGGTCCATCGGTAAGGACTCGACCGTCATGCTGTGGCTGGCCCGCAAGGCGTTCTTTGGCCACGTTCCCTTTCCCCTGGTTCATATCGACACTGGCTTTGAAATTCCCGAGGTCATCGAGTACCGGGATCGTCTCGCCTGCGAGATGAAATTGACGATGATTTACGGGATGAACGAGGCGGCCTTCCAGGCCCGCAACACCTTCCCCCATGCCCGGGACGACCACCCGGAAGGGGATCCGCGCCGCTTAACGCGCAAACAGTGCTGCGCCCTCCTGCGGACCGGGGGCCTCAAGCAAACCCTCGATGGGTCCGGCCCCCGCTACAAGCTCGACACGGCCACCGGCCGCTGGCACCCTTGGACCGACAAGGATCCCTGGACCGGGGTGATCGTCGGTGCCCGGGCCGATGAGGAAGGCAGCCGCTCGAAGGAGCGCTACTTCAGCCCCCGGGACAAGCACAACAACTGGGATGTGGGCGACCAGCCCCCGGAATTTTGGAACCAGTTCAAGACCGACTACGCCCCCGGCACCCACGTCCGCATCCACCCCCTCCTGGATTGGACGGAACTAAACATCTGGGAGTATATCGAGCGGGAGTCGATCCCCGTGGTGCCCCTCTATTTCGATCGGGGCACGGGCCAGCGGTATCGCAGCCTGGGCTGCGTGCCCTGCCAGGATTCCATCGCCAGCACGGCCCGCAACGTGCCCGAAATCATCGCTGAACTGACTGGTGGGAAACTGCGCAACATTGCCGAACGTTCTGGGCGACTGCAGGATCATGAAGGTCGCGGGGGTCTCGAGGAGCTGCGACGCGACGGGTACATGTAAAGCCCGCCGATCGCTGCCCTTCCACCCCGGATAATTCATGGATCTCCTGCTGCAAAATCTCACCAGTCCCATGATCCTGGCCTTTGGCCTGGGGGTCCTGGCCCGGCTGGTCAAAAGCGACCTCTCGTTCCCCGATGGCATCAGTTCGATGCTCTCGATCTTCCTCCTGTTCTCGATTGGCCTGAAGGGTGGCGCGGCGCTCCAGGGCGCGTCCTTTGGCGATATCATCCTCCCGGCTCTGGCGACGGTGGCCCTGGGGGCCGCGATCCCCCTGTGGTGCTACCCGGCCCTGCGGCGTTGGGCGGGATTCAACTCGGTGGATGCGGCCGCCATCGCCGCCCACTACGGCAGCACCTCCGCCGTCACCTTTCTCGCCGGCCTGACCTTCCTAGAAGCGGCCAAGACCCCCGCCGAGGGCTTCATGCCAGGCCTGGTGGCCCTGATGGAAGTCCCCGGAATCGTCGTTGCCCTGCTGCTGGCCAAGCCGGTCGGTGGGACGCGGCCAGCCCTGGGCCCGGCGGTGGCGCACCTGCTCGCCTCCAAGTCGATGTTGCTCCTGCTGGGCGGCATGGCCATCGGTGCTCTGGCGGATCCCCAGGGCATGAAAAGCATCTCCGCCTTCTTCGTTGATCCCTTCCGGGGCGTTCTGTGCCTGTTCCTGCTGGAACTCGGGATGGTCGCTGCATCCCGGGTTGGGGAACTCAAGGGTCGGCTCATGGCCCTGGTCATCTTCGGCATCGTCGCGCCGCTGGTGCATGGGGTGTTGGGCGTGCTCCTCGGTCATGCCGTGGGGCTGTCAATTGGCGGTGCGACCATCCTCGGCGTGCTGGCGGCCAGCGCGTCCTACATCGCCGCCCCGGCCACGGTGCGGATCAGCCTGCCCCAGGCCAATCCGACCCCGGCCATCGCCGCCGCCCTGGGCATTACCTTCCCCCTCAACCTGACCCTGGGCCTGCCGTTTTACCACGCGGTGGCGACCCGGCTGGCCGGCGGCTGATCAGTTGCGGACGCGGCTCCAGCCCAATTCCTGGGCTTCGGCGATCGCCCGGTCCAGATCGCCTTCCTTGGCGTAGATCTGGAGGGTCGCGGTACCGTCGAGGGCGTGGCGAATGATTACCTGATCGACGCCGCCGACGGCCTCAAGCATCTTCTTGTCGTTGAGGATCTGGGTTTCGGCGATGGGCCCGTGACTGAAGGTCGCGGTGGCGCGGGTGGCGCAGCCGGCGATGAGGGGGAGGAGAGCCAGAAGGAGAAGCGGGAGACGGCGCATGCCCAGCATGCTAAGGAAGTCCGAGGTGAGTCCATGTGGCGGATCCGCCCCCTTGAGCGGGATTCTCCTTCACGACACTCCCCGCCCCATGGCTCACACCACCCCCCGCCCCCTGTCCGTCACCGACCCTGAACTGGCCGCGATCGTCCAGGCGGAAGCCGAACGGCAGCAGCACACCATCGAACTGATCGCCTCGGAAAACATCGTGTCGACGGCGGTGATGGAGACCCAGGGCAGCCTGCTGACCAACAAGTACGCCGAAGGCTACCCCGGGAAGCGCTACTACGGCGGCTGCGAGGAGGTCGACAAGGCCGAACTGCTGGCCATCCAGCGGGCCCAGGCCCTCTTCAAGACCGACTACGCGGTCAACGTCCAGCCCCACTCGGGCAGCCAGGCCAACATGGCCGTCTACATGGCCGCCGGCCTGCAGAAGGGCGACAAGGTTCTGGGCATGTCCCTCGACCACGGCGGCCATCTGACCCACGGCTACAAACTCAATTTCAGCGGCCTGGACTACACCATCCAGTCCTATGGGGTGACCCAGGGCGCCCAGGTCATCGACTACGACGAGGTCGAGCGCATCGCCACCGAGTTCCAGCCGAAGATGATCATCGCCGGGGCCTCGAACTACTCGCGGACCATCGATTTTGCCCGTTTCGCGGCCATCGCCAAGAAAGTCAACGCGGTGTTCTTCGTCGACATGGCCCACATTGCTGGCCTGGTCGCCGCCGGGCTGCATCCCAGCCCCTTCGGCCACGCCGACTTCGTGACCACGACGACCCACAAGACCCTGCGCGGCCCCCGCGGCGGCATGATCTTCGCCCGCAACCCGGACCACATCAAAAAGATGAACAGCCGGGTTTTCCCGGGCATCCAGGGCGGGCCCCTGATGCACGTCATCGCCGCCAAGGCCGTGGCCTTCGGTGAGGCCCTCAAGCCGGAATTCGTGGAGTACATGACCCGCGTGAAGGCCAGCGCCCACGCCATGGCCGAGGAATTCAAGACGCTCGGCTGGTCGGTGGTCTCCAACGGCACCGACAACCACCTGTTCAGCCTCAACGTCATGTCCTATGGCGTGACCGGCAAGCAGGCCGAGGACCTCCTCCACGAGGTCGGCATCACCGTCAACAAGAACCTCATCCCCTTCGACCAGCAGCCCGCCCAGCAGGGCAGCGGCATCCGCATCGGTCTGCCAGCCATCTGCTCCCGCGGCTTTGGCGTAGCCGAGGCCGTGAGCGTCGCCCGCCTGATCGACCGGACCCTGAAGCAGAAGGACGATGCCGCCGCCAAGGCCCAGGTCCGGGCCGAGGCCCGCGCCCTGTGCGACCGTTTCCCGATCTACTGAGAGACTCCCCATGAAGCCCCTGATTACCGCGTCCGCCCTCATCCTCGGCTCGGTGGCAGGGGCGGTGGAATTGATGCCGATCAACGACCTGCGGGTCGGCGTTGCCCTCGGCCTGGCCCCAACGGTCACCGAAGAAGTCCGCACCGATACCACGGACGCCGACTTTGATTGGTCCGGGAATCAGGGCCTGACGGTGCGCTACCAAGTGGATTACTTCAACGGCCTGTCTCGGCGGGGCGTGGCCCGGCCAGGCTTCATCTGGGGCCTGGGGGCCCTTTACAGCGACACGGATATCCGACCCTCCAGTTACGACCAGAGCGGTGGAGCCTCGATTCCGAATCAACGCAAGCGCCTAGGGCTTCAGTATCGCCAGTATGGAGCGTCCCTCTATGCCGGCTATGCCACCATGCCGCACATCACCGAGTACGGCGAATGGACCCTGGAATTCCTGCCGGTGGTCCGGGGCGGCTACGCCTGGTCGGAAACCGTCGATGGCGCGAACGACCGCACGGAAGCCGGCGGCGGCACCTTCTGGGAAGGCGGAGCCCAGGTCGGCTGGACCCTCCAAGACAAGGGTTGGCTGCTGAATGTCTTTGCGGGGTACACCTACGGCACCGCCGTGGTGCCGATCGCCATCACCGGCGGCGACAGCACCCTGACCATCACCCGTTCATCGCCAGAAATCGGGCTGACGGTGGGCGGCCGCTTCTGACGACGCGGCCGACCCCGTGCCGTAACCCACCACCCGAAGAAACAGCAAAAGCCCGTGTCCAAAGGACACGGGCTTTTGCGTAGGCGTCAGCAGTTGACGGATCAGGCGCGGGCGCGGATCGCTTCGGCGCGCTCGGCTTCGCGGCGCTTCACGATGCGCTTGCCTTCGCGACGCTTGGTCTCGCTGGGCTTCTCGTAAAAGAGGTTCTTCTTGATGTCCTTGACCAGACCTTCCTTCTCACAGCGCTTCTTGAAGCGGCGGATGGTCTTCTCGAGGGGTTCACCGTTACGGGCTTCGACGCGAATCATGCGGCATCCTTATGAAGGGGGAGTGATGCTAAGAACCTTTTCTGGTTGGCAAGACGAATCCTGAACCGGCAGAGGTGGGGAAGAAACCTAACCAAGGGATGGACGGGTATCGGTAGGTGGCAGCAAGGATGACGAAACGGAGCAATAGCAGCGCTATTGCGAGTGGAGTCAGACGCCGCTGACGCCTATCGAGACCCGTTCAGACCGCCGGGCGAGGTTTTTTCACCACCTCTTAGGTCGTCTCCAGGCCCCGGGCCATCAGGATCTTGCCAGAGCGGACCTGCTCGACGATGGCGAAGGGCTTCAGCAGGGCCATGAAGGCGTCGAGCTTGTCGCTCTCGCCCTCGACCCGCAGGATCAGGCTGCTGGCCGCGTAATCGACGACCTTGGCCCGGTAATGCTCGGCGATTTGGAGGATCTCGGTGCGCTCCTTGAGGTTGACCTTGAGCTTCACCAGGGCCAATTCGCTTTCGATGACCGCCTGGCCCGTGTGGTCGATGGCGTGGACGACATCAATCAGTTTCTCCAACTGCTTGACGATCTGCTCCAGATTCTCGGGATCGCCCGAGCAGGTGATGGTCATGCGACTGAATTCGCCGGGCTGGGCATCGTATTCCGGAACCGACAGGGCCGGGCTGACGACCAGGGACTCGATGTTGTAGCCGCGACGGCTAAAAATCAGGGTCACGCGGGTCAAGACGCCGGGTTTGTTGCGGACGAGCAGAGAGAGGGTGTGCAAGGTGGGGGCAGTCATGGGATTCTCGCGCAGAAGGACGGTGATGGGAGGCCAACGGATCAGGTCGATCCGGTCGGCTTCTCCATCTTCACCTTGGGCTTTTCGACGATCATGCCGGTCAGGGCAGCGCCGGCCGGGATCATCGGGAAGACGTTGTCTTCCTTGACGACCTCGGCCTCGATGAGGCACGGTCCGGACTGGGCATTGGCCCACTTGATCGCCTTGTCGACATCACCCGAGCGCTTGATGCGCTTGGCCTTGACGCCGTAGGCCTCCGCAAGCTTCACGAAATCCGGATTCCCTTCGAGATCCGCGCCGGACAGACGGTTGTCGAAGAACAACTCCTGCCACTGGCGGATCATGCCCAGGTAACGGTTGTTGATGATCAGGATCTTGACCGGGACCTTCTGCAGCAAAGCCGTGGACAGCTCGCAGAGGGTCATCTGGAAGCCGCCATCACCGACCACACACCACGCGGGCTTACCCGTGGCCATAGCCGCACCGATGGCCGCCGGAAAGCCGAAGCCCATGGTGCCCGCACCGCCCGAGGACAGCCAATAACGGTTCTTGGTCGTCAGGCAGAACTGGGCCGCCCACATCTGGTGCTGGCCGACGTCGGTGCTGATGATGGCGTCCCGGCCGCCCAACTTATCGAGGCGGTCAAGAACGTGCTGGGCCCGCAGGCCACCCTTCTTCGGGTACTTGAGGGGGTACTGCTTGCGCCAGCCCTGGATGTCCCGCAGCCAGTCGGCGGTGTCGGCCTTCTTCACCAGGGGCAGCAGGTCCTCGATGACCAACTTGGCGTCACCGGCGATGCTGACGTGGGGCTTGATGATCTTGCCGAACTCGGCGACGTCGATGTCGACGTGGATCTTGATCGCGTCCTTGCAGAACTCCGAAAGTTTGCCGGTAATGCGGTCGTCCCACCGGGCACCGATGGCCATGATCAGGTCGCAGCCCGACACCGTCTTGTTGGCGTAGGCCGTGCCGTGCATGCCCAGCATGCCCTGGTGGAGGGGATGGTCCTCGGCGACCGCGCCCTTGCCGAGCAGGGTGTTGACGATGGGCGCCTGCAGTTTCTCGGCCAACTGGAGGATCGCCTTGCCAGCGCCAGAAATGACGGCCCCGTGGCCGACGTAGAGAACCGGCTTCTTGGCCTTCATCAGGTAGGCTGCTGCCTGGGCAATCAGGGCCTGGTCGCCACGGCCCGGAATCCTGTAGCCCGGCAGGTTGACGGAGTCGACGAAGGGCGCCGAGCACGGGCCCTGGGTGATGTCCTTGGGCAGGTCGATCAGGACCGGACCCGGACGGCCGGTGGTCGCGATGTACCAGGCCTCTTTCATAACCCGGGGAATGTCGGCGGCGTTCTTGACCAGATAGCTGTGCTTGACGACCGGATAGGTAATGCCGGTGGTGTCCGCCTCCTGGAAGGCGTCCTTGCCAAGCATCGGACTGATGGTCTGGCCCGTCAGGACGATCATCGGGACCGAATCCATGAGGGCCGTCAGCAGACCGGTGACGCAATTGGTGGCCCCCGGCCCGGAGGTGACGAGGACCACGCCCGGCCGGCCCGAAGCCCGAGCATAGCCATCGGCCATGTGGGTGGCCCCCTGTTCGTGGCGGGTCATGACCAATTTGATCTTGGAATCGATCAGCGCATCAAAGATCGGCATGGCTGCG
Source organism: uncultured Planctomycetota bacterium (assembly GCA_903902515.1). GTDB lineage: Bacteria > Planctomycetota > UBA11346 > UBA11346 > UBA11346 > CAIUVD01. Next base: position 38,996 of record CAIUVD010000091.1, read on the forward strand.
CCGCCGGAGTAGCCGTAAATGACGTCCACACCCTCGCGTTCGAGGCAACGGATGACGACTTCACCGCCAGTTGGGATCTTTTGGCTCATGATACGGCTCCTGGGCACCTCCATCATCGGCGGTGCGGGGCATGACCGTAGCGAATTTTCGGTCCCGTCAACCATTCTCAACCGACAGAGCCCGCCATTATCAATAAATTACCCCATAAATCGAATGGTCATGGCCGATCGACTGTCGAATCCGGGGCTTTTTGGTCCGAAGTTGAGCCTTCGTGAGCGGTCGGGGTCACAAAACCCTTCGCCTCGTTGTACTTTCGGCTCGACCCTCGGAACTCCTCGACGGGATACTTGAGCCGGGCCTTGGCCAGCTTCCGGGCAAAGGCCGCCGTCAGATCGACGCCACTGCGATCCGCCAGGCGAATCAGGAGGGTGAAGACATCGGCAATCTCGTCATCCCAGGCCTGCTTCTTCTCCGGGGCGATGAGATTCGCGCCGTCCCCATCCCAACGGACCAAATCCGCGACCTCCCCCAGCTCGGACATCACGGCTAACAGCAGATTGCGGGGGCTATGAAAGCGCTGCCACTCCCGCTCATCGGCAAAGGCCTGCACTTCCGCCCGGATGTCTTCCAGGTCGCGGGGGGTAAAGGCCATGTTCGCCTCCTCACACGGGGATTATGCCAGCAGCGACAACTCGCCCGCATCAAACGAGCGCTCGCAGTAGGTGCAGCGGACCGTCAACGGGTTGGCCACCACCACCCCAAAGCGGGTCGGCCACCGTTCGTGGTTGGTCACGCAATTGGGATTGGCGCAGCGGGCGATGTCATCGAACCACGGCGGCACCTCCACCTGCTGCTTCGAAATCACCTGATAATTGCGGATGATGCAAATGGTGGCGCTGGGGGCGATCAGGGCCAGGGCGCTGGCATCCCGACCGACGATTTCCCGACCACTAATCTTAACCACGCCTTTGCGACCAACTCGGGAGGAGCGCAGATTGATGCCGATGAACACCTGATCATCCCCCTGGGCCAGAAGGTTGGCCACCTTCAGGGTCATGTCGGCGGGAATGTGGTCGATCACCGTGCCATTGGCGATGGCTTCGACCTGACGGACATGGGCGGGATCGACGATCGACATCAGCAGGCTCCCGTGACCAAGGCGACCAGGGCTTGGCGAACCGGAATGCCGTTCCCCGCCTGCTGGAAGTAGTGGGCATGCACCGTGGCATCCACGTCCTGGGCGATTTCATTCACCCGGGGCAGGGGGTGCAGAATGCGCAGGGCCGGCTTTGCGGATTTGAGCATCGCCGCCGTGATCCGGTAACTGGCCTTAATGTGGTCAAACTCGAGGGGATCCGGGAAGCGCTCTTCCTGGAGCCGCGTCATGTAGAGGACATCCGCCTCTTCCACCGCCTCCTGCAGGCTGGCGCAGGGCGTCACGGTGACGCCGAAGGCCTTGGCCTCGGCCAAGTGGTGCTCGGGCATCTCCAGCCCCCGGGGGGCGACGGTCAGCACCCGCACCGTCGGGAAGTGGTGGAGGGCCGTCAATAAACTGTGGACGGTTCGGCCGTACTTCAGATCCCCAGCAAAGGCCAGGGTCAGGGGCGCACCTTCCAACAGGGCGGGAAACAGCCCGGCGATGGTGAACAGGTCAAGGAACGTTTGGCTGGGGTGCTGATTCGCGCCGTCGCCGCCATTAATGACCGGCCGCCGCGAAACTTCACTCGCCAGACGAGCGGAACCATCCCGGGGATGGCGCATCACGATCACATCGGCGTACTGCTCGACCATGCGGATGGTATCGGCCAGGCTTTCGCCCTTCTTGGTCGAGGAACTGGCCGCGTCACTGAAGCCGATCACCCCGCCGCCACAGGTCTGCATGGCGGCTTCGAAGGACAGACGAGTGCGGGTGCTGGGCTCGAAAAACAGCGTCGCCATCAGGCGGCCCTGCAACAGATCCCGACGGGGCCGGGCCGCGAGGTCGCGGGCCGTGGCCAGAATGTGGAGGATCTCGTCGCGGCTGAAGTCGGCGATCGAGAGGACATGGCGGCCGGCGAGGGAAGGCACGGAAAGCAGTGTGGGGCAGGAGGCGGCTTGTCGAGATGCGGGACCGCCAAAAGGGACCCCGATGCGGATTTTGACCCGTGGGTGATGCACCCCCCCAATTTCGGACCGTAACACGGATAGGACATTGCGGCTGGAGGGTCTTCCTGGTATACTGATTCGTGAGGCAGCCCTGAATGCCTCTGGAACATCCTTGCCCGCTCATTCAGGGCTCTGGCGGGCATCCGACACCCTCGATCCCGAGGTCTTCCCATGGTCGATATCCACATCTCCGGCGTCCACTACCAGGTCAGTGACAAGGTGAAATCCTATGTCACGGACAAGATGACTTCACTCTCGAAGTTCCACGCCGGGTTGAATAAAGTGCATGTCACGATCCACCCCCAAGAAAAACACGGCTATCGTGTTGATGTGGACATGCACCTGCCCCACGGCAAGGATGTCATTGCTCATGACAGTGAAGACACGGTGTACTCGGCGATCGATGTCGTCCACGACAAGGCCGCAGCCCAGCTGCGGAAGATCCACGAGAAGGAGGCCCACCATAAGCGCTAGCACATCCTGGCAGGTCCCCGGAGCCGTTGGGCTGGTTTGATAGGCCGGTACTGACGTGATGGAGTGGAAAGGTTGATGAGCAGTGCGTTGTGATGCATGACCCGTGTATGAAGCATTGTTGAATTGTTGTTCGTGATGACGAAGTGACGCACGTTGCTGACCCGTCGCAGACCCGTTCGCAAGGTTCTTTGTCCCGTTGAGTTGCATCGCCCCTGCTCCGCCGACCTGCGCGGCCCCCGGTATCCCCGGGGGCCGTTTTTTTGGCCTCGTTGTATTCCCGGGGCGATTCAGACCCTCCCACCATGATCGCCCCCGCCGCCCTGCTCCTGGACCTTGATGGCACCCTGGTGGACAGCGAACCCCGCCACGTCCGGGCCCACCTCCGCTTCCTGGCCGGGGTCGGCCTGGCAGTGACCGAAGCCGACTGCCTGGCCAACATCGGCAAGGGGGACCGCAGTTTTTACCGCCTCCTGCGGGAACGGGCTGGCCGCACCGATGGCGACCCCGACGTGTGGGTCGAGGGCAAGACCGATGTGCTGATCGACCTGTACCGGACCGAAGGTCTGCCCCTGCAGCCCGGCGTCACGGCCCTTTTGGAGCGCGCCTGGCGGGCCGGCATCCCCTGCCAGATCGTGACTTCCGCCGAGCGCCGCCTGGCGGTCGCCGCCCTGAAGGCCACCGGCTTGAGCCAGCGGCTCCCAGCCCGGGTCTGTTTCGAAGACGTGACCCGGCCCAAACCCAACCCAGACCCCTACCTGCTGGCCGCCCGTCGCCTGGGCCTGCCCCCCGCCCGCTGCTGGGTGATCGAGGACAGCGTCACCGGCGCTACCGCCGGGATGGCGGCGGGTTGCACCACCTGGGCGGTGGCCGGGCTGGTGCCCGCGGATCGTCTGGCGGCCACCGGCGCCCGGGTGGTGACCTCCATCGACCAGGTGACCTGGGCATGACCCCGTGGTGGAAAGCCGCCTTCGGCGAGGACTACCTGGCGGTCTACGCCCACCGGGATGACGCCCAGGGCGCGGCCGAGATCGCTGGGATTCTCCCGCACCTGCGGGGTCCGGTCCTGGATGCGGGCTGCGGCGGTGGGCGGCACCTGGCGGCGTTGCGGGCCGCCGGACTGACGGCCGTGGGCTTTGACCTGAGCCAGCCCCTGCTGACCGCCGCCCGCGAACGCCCGGCCGTGCGCGGCCGGATCACCCGGGGCGACCTTCGGGCCATCCCCCTGGCGGACGGAGCCTTTGCCAGCGTCCTGGTGTTGTTCACGGCGTTTGGCTACTTCGACGATGAGGCCAACGCGGCCACCCTGCAGGGCCTGGAGCGGCACCTCACCTCCGACGGCTTGCTGATCCTGGATCTGCCGGATGCGGCCTGGGTCCGGGCGACCCTGGTGCCCCATTCCGAGCGGACCACCGCCACCGGCATCCGGATCACCGAAGACCGCTCCCTGACCCCGACCCGGGTCGAGAAACAGGTGACGTTGGTCCATCCCGATGGACGGCAGCGAACCTATCGCGAGTCCGTACGGCTCTATGACGATGCTGATTTGCCCCGACTAGCGACCCCGGTGGGCCTGCGGGTGGCGGATTGCTGGCCATCCCTGCGGGGGCCCGATCAGGACGACCATCGTCGGGTCTGGTTCCTGCGCCGCCCCTGACCGCCGACGCCCTGCCAAGCGCAGGAGCAGCCCAGATTCGCCCCTGCGCTTGGCAGGGCAATGTCTGGTAAATCAGCTGATTTATTGCTAATTATCCCGTATTTCTTTGTCGAAATTCCCATGGCATGCCCATAGCTCCGGCACTGGCGTGGCCGGCACTTCCCCCTCGGGGGGGCCAAGGCCCATTCCGTCGCCGTGACGCTTCAGCCCCTGTGAAAGGGCCCCTATGGACATTCGTTATCTCTACCTCCCCCTCGCCGTCGCCCTGGCGGCCAACATCGGCTGCACCTCGACGACACCTCCGGCGACTCCCGCCACTCCGGTGTCGTCATCCCCGGTGTCGACGCCGGGGACCACCACCCAGCACATCGAGGACATCAAGCAGGACGCCAAGGCCCTCCACCAAGACCTCGACGAGTACACGTTCACCCAAAAGACCGAATACACGGCCCGCATGAAAACCCAGCTCGATGAGGTTCAGGCCGAACTGGACCAGATGAACGCCAAGATCGAAGCCGCCAACGAGGCGACCCGGTCCGAATACCGGCCCAAGGTCCAGGCCCTCCGTGACCAGCTGGCGAAACTCCACCTCCAGCTCGACAAGGCCCGGGAATCCGACGCCTCGACCTGGAATGACGTCAAGAAGGGCATGCGCAGTGGGTATCAGGACCTCAAGGAAGGCGTGAAAACCTCCCGCCAGTGGCTCAGCGATAAAATCGCCCCGTGAACCGACGACCCACCACCAACCCCATGGCTGAGGATTTCATGAAACTTGCCCCTTCCAGCACCGCCACCACCAAGGTGATGCCCGTCACCTCCAACGGTGCCTCCACCACCCAGGTGTCACCGATCTCGCCGACGGCGACCGCCACGCAGACCCTGCAGACCCAGCCAACGCCGGAAAACCACCGCCACCTGATCCCGATCCCCTTTGAGTTTCGGTATTCGACGGCGACCACCGTTGCCATTGCCGGGGACTTCAACGGGTGGAACCCCACGGCCTCAATGATGCACCAAACCGGCGGTGGACGCTGGTCGACCAGCATCCCCCTGCCCCATGGGCGCCACGAATACCGGATGGTGGTCGATGGCGTGTGGATGCCGGACCCCCTGGCCATGGCCGCCGTCGCCAATCCCTATGGCGGCAGCAATTCCGTGGTCCTGGTGCCACCGCTAGACCACACCAACGCCACCACTCCCACCACCCGCACCGCCTGAACGGACCACCCACCATGACGACCCCCACCCGCCTCCATCTCCTGTCGACCGTCGGCTGCGCCCTGGGCCTGCTGGCGGCCACCCTGGCCCCCGGCTGGAGCGAGGATGCCCAAGCAAAACCCGTGGACATTCCGGCCCCCTGCAAAGACATGATGTCGAAACGCCAGGCCATGCAGGAAGACGCCAAGAAACAGGACACCATCCTGAGTGACCATCTGGCCAAGCACCGGGCCTTGGCGCCGGAACTGAAACCCGCGCATCTGGATGAAATGGTCCTCTTGATGGCCGAACAGCGGATCGCCCGCCACGGTATGCAAGAAATCCTGCACACCGGGATGATGGCCCATATGGCCAGCCATCGGGGCATGGGGGCCAACTGCCCGATGATGGATCCGCCGATGGCGCCCGGCCACCGGGATGATGTCGGAAGACAGGGCGCCCAAAAGCCATGATCGTCGGGCCGTCGCCAGCCCGTGCACTGGTCGTGGTGCTGGTGGCGGTCAGCGGGGCCCTGCCGGCAGCGGACATGGCCTTCACGGATCTGCGGCTGAGCGTCGGATTCCTCTCTCCGCGCACCGAGGGCTCCTCCTCGACCACCGTCGAGGGGCCCGGCCTGTCAGGCGCCTTCCCGGCCATCGACGACGATGAGAACGCCACCGCCACCCAGCGCGGTCAGTTGCAGGTGGTGTTCGGCCGCCTGGGGCTCGGTGGCGGCTTGGTGACCGGCGTCGGGGTGGCGGTTAACCGCGCGACGTGGCATGATGGCCTGCGAAAAATCCAGGTCACGGCCCCGGTCATGAATGTTCTGGCGGGTTACGGCTACGCTTTCAACACGCGCTGGCACGCCGAACTGACCCCCATGGTCGGTTTTGGTCGGGCATCGTACACCATCACCCAGGACGATGGCCGTCGGTCCTCCGCGACCTGGGAGCCCTATGTCGAGTTCGGCGGTCGGCTGGCGACCTTCGTCCAGGTCAACAAGACGACCATGCTCGGCCTAGAAATTCCCTACCTGATCTCCAGATTTCGTTCGGAATTTGAGACGATGACCACCGATGGCCGGACGGTGACCGTCCGGGAAACCCATCGCCAGCAGGGCCTGGGGCTGCTGGTATCTGTGGGCGTCCGCTGGTGACCGCCCGCCGCTGGGCTAAAGCCCCAGGCGGCGGCGTTTGCGCCACAGGGTCGAAGATTCGATGCCGAGGACGGCGGCCGCTTCCTCGAAGGTCCCGGTCATGGCCAAGACCTGACGGATGTGCTCGTCCTCGACATCGGACAGGGAATGGTCGCCGCCGACCCGGGCATGTACGACGGCATCCCCATGGACGCGCAAACTGAAAGCCTCAGGACCGACCACATGGGTCGGACAGAGGACCGTGATCCGCTCGATTTCGTTGCGGAGTTCCCGAACATTTCCTGGCCAACCGTGGCCTAACATTTTTTGACAGGCGGCCGGCGAGAACTCCATGGTCGGCCGATGGGCCGCCTTGCAGAACGTCTCCATGAAGGTGTTGGCGAGATCGAGCAAATCATTGCTCCGGTCCCGCAACGTCGGCAAGGTGATTTCGATGACATTGAGCCGATACAGCAGGTCCTCGCGGAACTTCCCCTCGCGGACCAGGGCCTCCAGGTCCCGGTTGGTGGCGGCGATGATCCGTACATCCGCCAGCCGAGTCCGGGGATCACCGACCCGTTCATAGGTCTTCTCTTGGAGAAAACGCAGCAACTTGGCCTGGATGGCGGGCGACAAGTCGCCCAATTCATCGAGGAACAACGAGCCACCATCCGCGACCTCGACCTTGCCCTGTTGATCACGCACCGCCCCGGTGAAAGAGCCTTTGACGTGACCGAACAATTCGCTGACCAGCAGTTCCTCGGTGAGCGTTGGGCAGTTGACGGTGACGAAGGGTTCCTTGGCCCGGGAACCCAATCGGTGCAGGGCCTGGGCCAGGGCCCCCTTGCCGGTTCCGCTTTCGCCTCGCAGCAGCACGGGGATATCGAACAGAGCAGCCCGGCGGATGATGTTCAGGGCCAGCAGCATGGCGGGCGAGCGGGTGGCAAAAACACCGCCCTCTTCCTGAGGCTCCGCCGCCACCGTGGGGGCCGTCACCCGGGGCAGCTCACGGATGCGGCGGACCTCGTGGAGGTGTTCCACCAGGGTCTGCACGTGATGCTCCAGGATCGGCTGCTGGATGAACGTGCAGGCCTCGATGGTCGCCGGCCGCCGCGCGGGCTCGTTCTTCCCGGCCGGAGTCACTAGGATAATGCTGACCGCACGGTTGGCGGTCACCAGCCGGGGGATCAGGTCCGAATCCCCATGGGTGTGGTCGAGAAACGCCAGGTCAAAGCCCTCGGGCGGCGTCTCCTTCGGATCGTGGCTGGAGGACGCCTCCGTCACCTGGCAGCCGTGGCGCCGCAGGTAGCCGCACAGGCTGGCGCGTTGCTCGGGGCAGCGTTTGACCACCAGGGCCTGGAAAAGCCGACGCGGCGGAACCTTGGGGGCAACCGTGCTCTGCGAGGTTGAGGAAGCGGAAGATGGGCTCATACAATAGTCATAGGCATCCTGATTCCATGCTCATGCGCTTCGCAGCCCTGAGCCCCTAGCGCCCCTGCAGCATGCAGGGTGAAGGACCTGACCGTCGGCGCCTGTGGCACTCACTTACCAACGTAAGCTGTGGGATTTCAGAAGCCAACAGCGATTTGACATTTCTCGGCACGGAATCCGCGATGGTAACTCGCCGGGGCATCACCCGGATCACCGAAGACCAAGGACCATCCCATGCACGAAAACTTCCTGAAATCCGATCCGACCGCCGAAGACACGGGGATCAAATCCTGCTGCGCGAGCATTCCCGCCGCCGTCCAGGACGCCAAGGAACGAATCACCGATGCGGGCCGCCAGGCCCTGGTGACCGTCCGTAAATACCCGGTGGAAAGCGTCGCCCTCGCCATCGGCGTCGGAGCCCTGGTGTGGTGGATGGTCAGTCGCCTCCAGAAAGACGAGAAGTGACCCACGATCCTACGATGCGGCCCGCCCCCGGGGGCCCCATCGAGGATCGGCGCCAACGCGCCATCGCCCACCTCAACCGGTTCCTGGCGGATGAGCAGGCGGCGGTCGAAAGTTATGCCCGGACCCACCCGTGCGCAGGCCATGATGCCTCACCCGACTGGACCATCTGCCTGATGTCCCACCGTCGGCAGGCGACCCTCATCGCCCAACGCATCAAGCACCTCGGCGGTCATCCGACCACCGCGTGTGAACCGTGGCCCGCCATCACCCAGAGCCTTGATCAGCCCTCGGGATCCATTGCCACCCGCAAGGCACTCCGGGCCGGCGAGGACCGGAGTTTGGCGGGATACCTGAGTCGGATGCCCGACCTGGATGACGACTCTCGCCTGCTGGTTGAGCAGGAGCTGCGGCCAGCCCAGTTTCGGACCCACGAGGCCGCACGACGGATCTGCGCCGCGGAATGGACGCAAAAGCATTCCCCATGATCAAAAATAAGGCTCTTCTGGTGCTGCTGGCCGTGGCCGGAGTCGTTGCCATCGGGTTCTTGATCTGGGTGACCCTGCGCAACGGCAGCCCACCGCCAGGCATCGACGATCCCCGGAAGGAACTCAACGAATTCCTTCCGCCCCGCGTCCCCTGACGCCCCCTCATTTCCAACGGGACACTCCCATGCTCTTCTGGTCCGCCGCCTTCCTCATCATTGCCGTGATCGCCGGCATCTTCGGCTTCGGAGGAATCGCCGAAGGCGCCACCTCGATCGCCAAGGTCCTGTTCTTCCTGTTCCTGGTGCTGTTCGTGCTTTCGGCCCTGACCGGCCTCCTCCGTCGCCGGAGGGACACCTGACATGGAAACTCCCACGACGCCCCAGGGCCCGCCAACGCATACCGAACCGGGCCTGATCGCCCTGGCCATCGCCGGCCTGGGTGCCTTCGCCGCCAAGGCCATCACGGAAGGCCTCGGCCGCTTGTTCACCGACAAAGAGGCGGTTGGCAAGGACCGCCACCAGGGCCCCCTGTTCCTGACCCTGCTCATGGCCCTATTCGCCCTGGTGGTCGTCATGCTGGTCACCGCTCGCAAGCCCGAGCCCCCGACCTGAACACCCCCGTCCATCGTCCGCGTGTGGAACGACCTTCGCTAGACTGGGGTCGAATCCGGTCATCCTGACCCTTCCCCCGGACGAAACGGCATGGCCAAACGCGACTATTACGAAGTACTTGGGCTCCAAAAGGACGCGAGTGCCGACGACATCAAAAAGGCCTACCGCAAGTTGGCCATGAAATACCACCCGGATCGTAATCCGGGGGACAAGGCCGCGGAAACCAGCTTCAAGGAAGCCGCCGAGGCCTACGAGGTGCTGTCTGACGACCAGAAGAAGGGCCGTTACGACCAGATGGGCCACGCCGGTGTTGACGGCATGGGCCATGCCGGTCACGGCTTCAACTCCATGGAGGACATCTTCGCCCAGTTCGGCGACGTGTTCGGCGGGGGCGCTTTTGACCAGATGTTCGGCGGTGGTCGCAGCAACCCTAACCAAGGCTCCAGTCTGAAGTTAGGCCTGCGCATCTCGTTCCGAGATGCGGTTCGCGGCTGCACCCGGACCATCGACCTGCGACGCAACGAAACCTGCAAAACCTGCAATGGCTCCGGTGCCAAAGCCGGCACCAAGCCCGTCACCTGCAGGATGTGTGGCGGTCATGGCGCCGTCCGCCAGGGACAGGGCTTTTTCGTCGTCCAGACCACCTGCCCGACCTGCCACGGCAGCGGCCAGACCATCAAGGATCCGTGCAAGGCCTGCGACGGTGAAGGCGCGATCCCCGAAAAGGTCACGATCAAAGTCCGTATTCCCGCCGGCATCGAAGACGGTTCCCGCCTGCGGGTCACCGGCGAAGGCGAACCCGGCCGCCAGGGCGGCCCCCGGGGCGACCTCTACGTCCACGTCCAGGTCGAGGCCGATGCGTTCTTTGAGCGCCACGACCACCACCTGGTGTGCAAGATCCCCGTGACCTACGCCCAGGCGGCCCTGGGCGCCGAATTGGAAATCCCGACCCTCGACGGCACCGCCAAGCTCAAGATCCCCGGCGGCACCCAGCCCGGCGAGATCCTGCGCATGCGCGGCCTGGGAATCGAGGACAACGGCCGCAAGGGCGACCAGCTGGTGGTGGTCAACCTGACCGTGCCCAAGAAGGTCACCTCCCGCCAGGAACACCTGCTCAAGGAACTCGGCTCCATCGAAGACGAAGCCGGCGAACAGCAGGGTTTCTTTGATAAAATCAAAAAGATGTTTGCTGGATGACGCCCGAGGCCCGTAGTCACCCTCCCCTTAATCCCTTGAGCCATGTCCATGTCTGATCAAGCCGCCCCCGAATCCGCCCCCGAGTTCATCACCATTCCCGCCGCCGAGTTCGAGACCGCCAAGCGCGAAGCCGCCGAGTGGAAGGACCGCTGCCTACGCAACCAGGCGGAGTTCGAAAACGTCCGCAAGCGCCTGCGCAAGGAGGCCGATGAGGCCGCCACCCGGGCCACCGCCCGGGCCGTGAAGCCGTTTTTGAATGAAATCGACAACCTGGCCCGGGCGGTCGAGGTCGCCACGCCGGAAGCCTTTGCCGACTTCGCCCAGGGCGTGACCCTGATCCGCGAAAACCTCAACGGCGCCCTGCGGGGCTTGGGGATCGAACCCGTCACCTGCGAGGGCGCCTTCGACCCCGCCATTCACGAAGTCATCGCCGAAACCGAGCACGCCGAGGTCCCTAAGGGCCACATCCTGACGGTCCACCGCAGCGGCTACCGCCTCAAGGACCAGCTGGTCCGCACCGCCCAAGTGGTGGTGGCCAAACCGCCCGCCGCCTGATCTTGGGCTGGCAGGTGGCCTCAGTCACCTGCCGCCCCCCCTGGGACCGCGCGCCGCTGGCGCGCTCGAAATGCTGAATCTCCGCAAGCGGGCCAGCGGCCCGCGGTCCCAGGGACGATGCTGAATGCTCGGTAACCCCCAACGGCGGCCCGGTGGGTCGCGCCTCCCATGCCCGCCGCCGCCGATCCCGTCCTGTCCTACTTCGCCCCCTGGCCCGCCGACCGGACCCAGCCGGAAGTGCGTCTTGAGCGTTTTCCCAAAGGCGTTTACGACGTCCTCAAGGGACAAATCGGCCCCCTGGCGAACCTGCGGTCCTCGACCGGCTGCGGCATCTGGTTCGCCACCGACAGCCCGTGGGTCGACCTCCACGTCGAGCGCCTCCGGCACCACCAACTGATCCCCATCGGCATGGCCCTGGAGGTCGAACACCACGACGGCTGGCGGACCACCGACAGCGCCGACCTGCGAGAGCGCGAAGGCACCTGCGTGATCCGCTTGGCCACCGGCCTGGCTCCGGGCCAGGTCCGAACCTGCGCCTGGTGGCTGCCGGTGATTTCGACCTGCGCCATCGCCGGCCTCCACGTTGCCCCGGGCTCGACCCTCGCCCCGGCGACTCCGCCGGAACCCCGCTGGCTGGCCCTCGGCGACAGCCTGACCCAGGGCTTCAGCGTCCAGTCGCCGACCGCGACCTGGGTCCACCGCCTGTCCCGCCGCTGGGACCTGCCGGCCTGGAACCTCGGCATTGGCGGGGCGTTGATCGAACCCCTGGCCTTCGATTGGGCCCTCGACCGCAAGCCCTGGGACCTGGTGACCATCGCCCTCGGCAGCAACCATGGCTGGCGGGAATCGACGGTCCTGACCGCCGCCGACCAGGCCGCCGCCCTGGCGGAACACGCCCTGGCCGGCGGCCACGGCAAGGTGGTGTGGATTCTGCCACCGTGGAAGCCGATGGAGGACGGTAAGGGCCCTCCGGAATTCATGGGCATCCCCCTCGACCAGGCCACGGGCGCCCGCATCGCCCGGGTCCGGGACGCCCTGCGGGACCGCCTGGCCCAGTTCGCGCCGCATCTGGACGTGGTGGAAGACCTCCTACCCCACGACCACCGCTACTACCCCGATGGCCTCCACCCCTTCGCCCTCGGTTTCGCCAAGTACGCCGAGGCCTTGGCCGGACGGATCCGGCCCTACGGGTAGGACTTGATGACTTCCCCCTCCCCAGCGTAGTCTGCCCCCATGCCCGCTGACGACGCCGACAACCCGGATGACCGCCTGCTCCACGAGGCGGAGGAACTGATGCGCCAGCGTCGGTTCGCCGATGCGGCGTCGCGCTACGACGATCTGCAGCAGCGGCAGCCGACCGACCTGTGGATCCGCCTGGGCCGGGTCAGCGCCCTGGAGTGCGCCGGGCAGGTCGAGGACGCCGTCGGTCTGCTGGAAGAAACCGCCGCCACCCACCGCCGGTCCTCCAGTTACCAGCGGTTCCGGCACCTGTTTTTTGTTCGCCGGGAGGACTTCGCGGCGGCCAATGCCAGCCAGCGGGCCCTGCGCAACGAAACCATCGACGACGGTCCCGACGACCAGTTGGCGGATCTCTACTTTAACCAGGGCCGTTACCGCGAGGCCCGGGCCGAACTGGAACGCCTCCTGGAAAGCCCGGCGGTCAACGAAGGCGATAGCGAATTCCGCACCAGCCTGATCGCCCGCCTGGGGGCCTGCCTGCGCCAGACCGGCGATGCTGAGGGTGCCCGCGCGCGCCTCGGCGAGGCCCTGACCGACGACCCCGCCAACGCCTGGGTATTGTCGGAACTGGCGGAGGCCGAACGGGCCCTCGGCAATCACGACACCGCCCGCCGCCGTTACCTGGAGGCCCTGGAGGCCAGCCCCGACGACCATTGGACCCGGGGCCACCTGGCCCAATTGGAGTTCGAGGACGGCGACATCGAGGCCTCCATTACCCAGTACCGCACGATCCTGGAATCGGTCCCCGACGCCCTGTGGGCCCGGGTCGAACTGGCCCAGGTGCTGTCCGAGAAGGATCCCGCCGAGGCCCGGGCCCTGTGCCACGGGGTCATCAACGAGGACAAGAGCAACCCCTGGGCCCACGCCCAGTTGGGCAATCTGGCCCGGCGGGCTGGCGACCTCGACGAGGCCCGGGGCCACTACCAGCGGGCCCTCCAGGGGAATCCCGACGCCGTGTGGGTGCTCCACGAATTGGCCGACACCCTGCGCCACCTGGGCCGCCGGGACGAGGGGTGGCAGCACCTCCACAAGGCCCTGGAGGTCGATCCGTATCACCCGATCACCTACGGCTACCTGGCCGACTTCCTGCGCCACGACAACCGGTCCGAGGAAGCCCTGGCCCACCTCGCCAAGGCCATTGAACTCGACGGCAATTACCTGTGGGCGTGGCGCGAAACCGCCGAATTGAAGGCCCTGGCTGGAGACCATCCCGCGGCCGAGGAAGCCTGGCGCAAGGCCGAGGCCCTGGACCCCGACGCCGCCATCAATGACGGCCTCAAGGCCTTCCTCCTGCGCTGCCAAAACCGCCGCGAAGCCGCCCTGCCGTGGCTGGAGCGGGCCGTGGACCGCCAGCCCGAATACTTGTGGGCGTGGCGCGAGCGGTGCGAACTGCTGCTGGCCGCCGGCCGCAATGCCGAGGCCGAAACGGTGGCCGCCGCCGGGGTCGCCGCCCTGCCCAAGGCCGCCCCCCTGCACCTCCTGCTGGCCGAGGCCCAACGCCGCCTGGGTCGCCGGGATGACGCCCTTGAGAGCACTCGCCGGGCCATCGACCTCGACGGCCTGCAACCCCAATCCTGGGCCATCCAGGCCGAACTGCTGCTGGAACGGGGCGCGCTGGCCGACGCCCTGGCCAGCGCGCGGCGGGCCGTGGCCCTGGCCCCGGCAGCGCCCGAGTTCCGGGCCCTCTTGGCCCAGATGCTGGTCACCGCCAACCTGTTGGACGAAGCCCAACCGATGGCCAACGCCCTGCTGGTGGAGGCCCCCGGCATGGCCCCGGCATGGGAACTGGCAGCGGTGATTGCCGAGCGGCGCGGAGATCCCGCCGCCGCCCGGGCGATCCTCGACCGGGCCCTCGACGGCCCGTGCGCCGAGGAGCCCCGTCTGCGGGTCCGCCGGGCCCGCCTGGGGGCCGCCAACCACGAGGCCGGGGCCGCCGACGACCTCGCCCAGTTGGTGACCGCCGAGGGCGCCCCCCTCAAGGACCTGGCCAGCCTCCTGGCCCAATCCGACCAGGCCGTGCCCGCCCGTCGGGCGGCCTACCTGGCCCTGGAACGGGCGGGCGAGGACCGGGATTCCCAAGTCCGGGCGTGGCTGCAACTCGCGGAAACGGAACTGGCCCTGGGCCAGGGCCCAGCCGCCGATGTCGCCCTGGCAGAGGTCCTGGAACGGGATCCCCACCACCTGCAAGGCCGCCTCCTGGGGGCGGTGATCGCCGACCGCGCGGGGGACCACCGCGCGGCCATCAGCCACCTTACCCACCTGGATCACCACCTGACGGCCAACGGCCCCCACGCCGTCCATCCGGCCCCGCCCCTGCTCCGCCAGTTAGCCCTGATGTACGAGCGTAGCGGCGAAATCGCCCTGGCCGAAACGGTGTGGAAGCGGGCCATCGCGGCGGCCGGCGAGGACGACGACCTGGCCACGGAACAGGCCTGTTTTTTCACCCGCCACGGCGATCTGTCCCAGGTTCCGGCGGTCATCGCCGCCACTGAATCCCGCCTGACCCCAGGCACCCCCCTCCACCGCCGCCTGCTGCGGGAAGCCGCCCTTGCGGCCGCCAACCGTCATACCCCGGCCCACGGCGCTGCCCTGCTGGAGGCCCGCCTCGACGCCCTCGGCCCCGACGAGCGCCTGCTGCTGGCCCGCCTGCACCTGGCGGCCGAGCATCCTGCGGAAGCCCTGATCGCCCTCCAGGAGGCCGGCGACGGTCGCGAGGCCACCCTGGTGGCCGTGCGGGCCCTGATGGCCGCCGGCCGGGCCGCCGATGGCCAGGCCAAGGCCGACCGCCTGCGGGCCGAACGCCCCGACGACGAGGAAGCCACCACCCTGGCCGCCGAATGCCGGGCCGCCCAGGGCGCCTTCGCCGATGCCCTCGACCTGCTCGACGCCCTACCCCGCACCCCCGGATCCGAGCGGGCCCTGCTCCATGCCGTCCTGGCCCTGGAGGAACGCAGCGAGGCCTGGGCCCTGGCCATCCTGTCGCGCCTGGAACCCGACCACGGCATCCCCCTGGTGCGGGTCTTCGCCGCCGCCTGGCCGGGGGCTTGGACCTCGCCGGACCCGGCCCGTCCGGCCACTGCCGACGATGTCCTCGCCCTGCCACCCTTCCCCCGCCTGGCCCGCCGCCTGGGGGCAGCCCTGGTGGCCGCAGACCGGGATGACCTGGCCGGCGCTTACCTGACGGCGGTGGTCGATTTCCGTCGCCGCCACCTGGGGGCCGTGGCCCGCCACACGGACCGCGACCTGACCGCCCAAGCCTGCGCCGCCCTGACCCGGGCCGGCCGTGGCCCGGACGCCCTGGCCCTGGCCGGGCGCGGCTGGTCCCTTCGGGGCCTGCTGGCCTGGGCCACTGCTCGACGGCGCCGTTCCTGACCACGGCTTTGCGACGGGCGGCCAGCCATAGGGTGCCAACCATGGTTGTTCCCCTGCTGTTGACCGCCCTCCTGTCCGCCGCCGATGCGCCGCCAGCCGATGCTGTGGCCCTGGTCGGGGGGGAGCCCATTACCCTTCGCCAGGTCGAGGACTCCCTGCTCGCCAAGGAGGGCAAGGAAGCCGTCCAGACGTGGGTCGATCAGCACTTGGAACGCATCGATTGGGACCGCCTGGGGGATGAGGACCCGGTGCTGACCATCGGCTTCAACAAGATCACCCGCAAGGAATTGGCCACCGCCCTGGCGGCCAAGGGAGCCGGAAAGGTCCGGGACGATCTGATCAACATCGCCATCGTCGACCAGGCCCTGAAGAAAGCCGGCGTGGTCGTGCTGCCCGCCCAGGTCCGCGCCACCTGGGAACGGATGGCCCGCAAATTCCAGGAGGACATGGCGAAGAAGGGCAACACCCAGGTCGATCTGGCCAGCTGGATCAAAACCAAGGAAGGCCTGACCATCGAGCAATTCCAGGCCCAGCCAGGATTCCGCATGCTCGCCGGCCTCCAGGCCCTGATTCATCTGCGGGCGGCCACCGAATTCAGCGACGAGGTGTTACGGGCGGCCTTCGCCGGACGGCCGGAACGTTACCGCGAAGCCGAGGCCGTCGAACTTTCGGCCATCACCATTCCCTTCCGGGGCACCCCCGGCAAAGACGGGCAGACCATCGTCGACCGGGCCGAGCGGGAACGCCTCAGCCAGGTCATGGACAGCCTCCACCGCCAGATCAGCAGCGGCCAAGTCAGTTTTGAAAAAACCTTTGAAGTCTTCGGCAAGGGCTGGGATGCCGGTGCCGGGCCCGGTGGCCGCCTGGGCTGGATCCCCCGGGATGGCCGCCGCCTGGACGGCTCGCCGGTGGCCGAGGAAGTCGTGCGTGCAGCCTGGACTGCCGACCGCTTCCCGACCCTCTTGCCGCCCCTGATGGATGGCAAGGGCATCACCCTGGCGGTGGTCCATGGCCACCGGCCCCAGCGCGACCCGGATTTCATCGACGCCAAGGAACGGGTCCGGGCCGACCTCATCGACGAGACCCTGGAACGCCGGACCGACGCCCTGCTCAAGGAACTCAAGGACACCACCCCGGTCGAGTACCTCAGCCTGCCCGGGGCCAAGGACGGTCGGCGATGATGCCCGGCCGCATCACCCTCATCGGCTACCGCGCGGTCGGCAAATCGACCATCGGCCGCCTCCTCGCCCGGGACTTGGAATTGGCCTTTGAGGATGCGGACCACGTCCTCGAACAGCACCTCGGCAAACCGATCCCGGAGATCTTCGCCCAGCATGGCGAACGAACTTTCCGCGACCTGGAAACCACCACCCTCATGAACCTCCTGGCCGGCACCCGACCCCTGGTCCTGGCAACCGGCGGCGGGGCGGTGCTGCGAGAGGTCAATCGCGCCCTCCTCCGCCGCAGCGGCGGCACCATCATCTATCTGCACGCCCCGGTGGAGGTCCTCCAGGAACGCCTGCGGAGAAACGCCGGCAGCCGGCCCAGCCTGACGGGGGCCAACGTCGCCGATGAGGTGCCCGGCATCCTCGCCCTGCGGGATCCCCTCTACCGCGAGGTTGCCACCCACCTGGTAGACGTCACCGGTGACCAGGCCTCGACCCTGGCGGCGGTCAAAGCGGTCTTGGGATGATCGTCCGCGAGGAGCCGGGGCACCGTCAACGATGCCGGCTTCGTTCGGCCTGTCGGCTCCGGTAGGCGGCCACCAGGTCTCGGGCAGGTTTGGCGACATCCTCGAAAAAGGCGCGCAGGGCATCTCGTTCGGGGATACCAGGAACCAGGGGCTCGCCGGGGGTAGGTGCTCCCCGGGCGATGGACCAATCACCCATGCGGGTGATGTACTCGCGCCGCCGCTCCAGGGGAACCAGGATGGGGGGCTCTCCCCCCTCGATAACCGGCAGATTGGCCAGGAGCCTGGTCAGGCGGCCATTCCCATCCGCGTAGGGGTGGATCGCCGCGAAGCCCAGGTGGAGATCCGTGTAGGCGTCCAAGGGATCCCGGTGCTGCTGCCGCAGGGCGTTGAGCTCGGTCAGCCAAGCGGTCATGAGGTGCGGCACGTGGTCAGGCTGGGCGTAGTCATGCCATTGCTGGCGGTTGGACGACAGGAGCGCCGTGGTCCCGTTGGGTTCCACCTTCCAGCGACCGAGGGGCGCGAAGGCATCGAACACCCGCTCCGACTGGATGCTCAGGTGCAGGGCGTGGAGATCCTCGACGGTCACCGGGCGCCGTTGGTCGATGATGGCATACACGAGGTCGATGGCCCTCGCGTGCCCCATCACCTCCTGGTGATCCTTGAGGGATTTCCCGCTCACCGTCAGGCCCTCTTGAAGCACGAAGGCCGTATCGCCCAGGGTCAGGGTGTTGCCTTCGATGGCCGTGGAGTGATGGGTCCACAGGGCCCGCATCTCAGCCGCCAAGCCCTGGCGGAGATCACGGTCCAAGCCGGCAAGGAACGCGATACCAAGGGGCGGTTGGTGGGGGAGGTCGGTCATGGGCTTTCGTTCATTTGCCCCTCGTGAAGGCACACGTCATCAGATCCGCGCAGCCAAAGATACGGCTGGGAACTGGCGATCTACGGTGAGGCGAGCACCGCCAACATCAGGCACGCCACGGGAAAAATGCCAGAACTCCTCAGCCCCTGAGCAGCCCCACCAAACCCGTGCGGCGGGCGGCGGTAGCGGCGACGCAGGTGGTCAGCACCGCGTCGGTGGCGCTCAGTAGTACCTGACGTTTGGCCCGGGTCAGGGCGGTGTAGAGCAGTTCCCGCACTAACAGGCCACCCTCGGTTTCCGGCAGCAGGATGCCGACGGTGGCGAATTCGCTGCCCTGGGATTTGTGGACGGTCATGGCCCAGGCCGGTTCCCAGGGCGGGAGGCGCCTCAGGGCGACGGCCCGCGGGGTGCCGTCGTCGCCGGGGAACCACGCCTGGCGGTGGCCGTCGACCGTGCCGATGATGCCGACATCGCCGTTGGCCAGGCCGGTGCCCGCGTCATTGGCGGTGATCAGGATCGGCGTGCCGGGATCGCCGGGCTCCAGCCCCAGGCGAGTGGCCAGGGTCCGGTTGAGGCCGATCACGCCCTGGCGGCCGTTGCGGATCGGCGTCAGCAGGCGGAATTCCGTGAGGGCGGTGAGGGCGGCGGCGGGGGTTGCGGCCTGTACTAAGCGGCGGCCGTGAGCCTCGGCCTCGGCCAGGAGGTCGGTGACGCTCACCCGGCGGACCTCGGCTTCGGCTGACGTCGGGACCATGCCGCCTTTGACTGCCCGGGCCCACCGGCCGATGCCCCGATCATCGTGGAACCGGCGGCTGGTGCGCAGGGTCACCACCCGGTCTGCCAGGGCCGGGACCGTTCCCTGCGGAGGGGCGATCAAGCCGAGGGCACGGCAGGCAGCGGCGAAGGCCGGGCTGACGGTGTCATCGTACTCCTCGCCACGGGCGGCGGCGGCCAGGTCCCCCAGGGCGTAGCCAGCCTCGACGCTCGCCAACTGGTGGCGATCCCCCAGCAGCACCACCCGGGCCGTGGGCGGTAAGGCCTCGAAGGCGGCGGCCAGCATGTCCACGTCAATCATCGACACTTCGTCGAGAATCAGCAGGTCACAGGCCAGGGGATTCCCGGCGTGGTGGCGCAGGCCACTGCCATCGGGACGTACGCCCAGGTGGCGGTGGAGGGTGGCGGTGCGCCGGGCCAGGCGGGCCGCCAGATCAGGCGGCAGGCGGCTGGTGGCCAGGCTTTCCCGCAGGCGGGCGGCGGCCTTGCCGGTGGGCGTGGCGAGGAGCACCGCCAAATCCGGCTGGCGAGCCAGGAGGGCCTCGACGACCGTCGCCGCCACGGTCGTCTTGCCGGTGCCGGGGCCGCCGGTGATGACCGTTAGGGGATGACGCAGGGCGGCGACCACGGCCACCGCCTGGTGGTCGAGGGCCGAGGCGGCCCCCGGGAAACGGGCCCGGACCAGGGCGCCGTCGTCATCCGTCAGATCCGTCGGCGGGCGGGCCACCAGGGCGGTGATCCGACGGGCCAGGCGGGCCTCGGCCCGGGCGTGGCGGCCGAGGGCGATCCCCGCCCCGTCCGCCGCCAGGACGGTACCGATGGCCCCGGCGAAACGGTTCGGGGCAAGGTCCGCCCGGCAATGACCGGCGGCCACCGCTTCGAGCAAGGCGGCGACGGCGGCGGTATCCGTGACGCCGTGACGACGGCGCAGGTGGTCGGCGACCAGGGTTGTCAGGGCATCAGCCATGGGGATTCCCCAGCAGATCGTCGAGGGCGATGGTCAGGGCGGGATCTGCCGGGGCGGTCAGCCAGCCGTCGCTGCTGCCGGGGCGCAGGCCCCGGAGGAACGCATAGGCCCAGCCGCCGAGGTGGCGGGCGGGGTCGTAGTCCGCCAGACGTTGGCGCAGCAAGCGGTGAAGGGCCACGAGGTAGAGGTGGGCCTGGAGGGTGTAGTGGTGCTCCTCCATCAGGACCTCCAGGGGCCGATCGAGGCGGTTGGATTTCCAGTCGATGACCCACCAGCGGTCCTGGTGGTCGGCCAGCACCAGGTCGATGGCCCCGACGCAGAAGCCCGCCAGGGAGCCGTGGGGCAGGCGGGCCAGGCGCCGAGCATAGGTCGCGTGCCCGTGGGCGGCGAAGACCGAGGCCAGCGCCGGGCCGCTCAGGGCCCGGCTGGCGAGGACAAAGCGCAGTTCCGCCCGGCGGGGCCGCGGGGCGAGGTCGACCACCGGGCCGAGGCCGGGGATGACGCTGGCCGCGAGGTCGGTTTGCAAGGCGATGACCGCTGGGGCCAGGACCGGGTCGATGGCGTGGCTGGCCAGGGTTTTGGCCAGCACGGCCTCGGGTTGGGGCGTCGCGAGGTTCCACCGTTCGAGGCACGCATGGAGAGCCGTGCCCGCCGTGGTGCCCCGGGGAAACTCCGCCAGGATTGGCGTTTCGTGAATGGTCGGTTCGGGCGGTTCGGCGTCGTCGTCCTCGGCCCGGGCGTCGGCGTCGTGGTCCCGGGTTAGACGGCTGAAACTGGTCTGGTCCTGGGCGGGGGGGACGGCGACCGCCAACGTTTTTGGGGCCTCGGGAGCCGCGACCGCCGGGGCTTCGTAGACGACTTCATCGGCCTCGGGAAGGCGGTCCTCCGCCAAGCCCGATCGCAGGCGAGGCTCGGCCATCCACGCACCCCACACCGCTTGGTCGTCCGGGCGCAGCAGCCAGCCGAGGGCGCTGTCGGGCTTGCTGAGTTTGAACTTGGCGGCCAGGGCCAGGCACAGGTGCTCGGCCCGGGTCAGGGCGACGTAGACGAGGCGGGTCTGTTCGGCAATGGCCGCCCGACGGCCTTCGGCCCGGGCCAGGTCGTCGGGCTCCAGGTCGAGGATCGCCCCATCGGCGTGGCGCTGCAGGCACCAGGGCTGGTCGTCTTTCTTGGGCGGCTCCGAGAGGTACGGGCAGATCACGACCTTCCACTGCAGGCCCTTGGAACCGTGGACGGTCATGATCTGGAGCGCCTTGGCGTCGCCCTCCAGGCGCCGCTGGCGTTCGTCGTGGCCCTCCTCGTCGGCGGCCCCGCCGGCCAGCCAGCGGACCACCGCCGCCGAATCGGCGCCGTCCTCGAAGCGGGCCTGGGCGAGTTCCCCGAGGTGGCGGAAATCCGTCAGGCGGCGGGCGGCATCCGGGCGAGCACGCAGGCGCTCGGCCCGCACCACCAGGCGGTCGAGGACCGGGAAGGGACCCCGGCGCACCAGCAGGCGGCCAAGGTCCGTCAGGTCCGTGATCACCGCATCCCAGGCGGCGGGATCATCTTCCAAGGCCCGAATCTCGGCCGCCGTGGCCCCCCACAGGCGGGTCGCCAGGGCCGCGCGGACGCCCTCAACGCGGCGCGGGGCGAGGGTCGCGGCCAAGGCCAGGGCCAAGTCCTCGGCCTCGTCGCCGGTCAGCACATCGCCGCTGCGGGCGATCACCGCCGGCAGGCCCCGGGCGATGCACGCCTCGTGGATCAACTGGGCCTGGGAATTGGTGGCCACCAGCACGGCGATGTCGCCGGGGGCCAGGGGTCGCTCGACGCCGTCCTCGATCAATCGCGGGGCGTCATGCTGCAACAGGTGGACCAGGCGGGTGGCAACCCGGTCGGGATACCCGCCCTTGGCGAGATCGGGTTCGGTCCACCAGCCGAGGCGTGGGCCGTGCCAGCCGATCAGGGCCGACCCCTGGGCGCCGGCGGCCACCGGGTGGAAGTCGGGTTCGTCGGTGACGAACACCGGCGACGGCGCGGCGGCGAACAGGGCGTTGACCTCCGCCAGCAGGGGCGCCTCGCTGCGGTAGTTGGTACCGAGGGTGAACCGCTGGGCCGGGGGCACGGCGTGGGCGGCAGCGGTGTAGGTGGCGCTGTCGCCGCCCCGGAAGCCGTAGATCGCCTGCTTGGGATCGCCAACCAGGATCAGGCGGTGGTCGGGGCTGGTGCCGAAGGCGGTGTGGAAGATCCGCCACTGCACCGGGTCCGTGTCTTGGAACTCGTCGATCAGCACCACCCGGGCCCGGGCGCGCAGGCGCACCGCCAGGGGCGCGTCGGCATCGGGCAGGGCTTCGCCGAGTTGGCGCAGGAGGTCATCGGTGGATCGCGACAAAGCCGCCGCCTTGGCCTCGGCCAGGGCCTTCGGGAGAGCGGCCAGAAGATCCGTCTGCCAAGCCCGGCGCAGGCCGGCGAAGGCCTCCAGGGCTTGCTGGGCAGCGGCCACCAGGGGCAGGGCCAGGACGACGGCTCGGGCCGCTTTTTCGGGATTCGACTTCTTGCCCAGCACGCCATCCAGGCCCGCCAGATCGGCCAACAGGGCAATCAACGGCCCGGTGATGTGGTGGGGATCCAGGACGCCGAGGGCGGTGGCCCGGCCCTCGGGAGTCGTCAGCCAAGCCGCCGCCTTCTTGGTCCACACACAGGGGGCGGTGGCGGCCAGGAAGGCCTCCACATCCCAGGCGGCCACGACCCGGGCGAGGGCCGCCGCCGCGGCGGCCTCGGCCTCGGGCAAGCCCAGGCCGCCCCGCAGGACGGTGCCGGGGAAGCGATCGAAGGCCTGCCACAGGGCGCGATCGTCCTCCAGGGTCCAGCCCCCGGCGGCGGCCACGGGGGCCAGCCACGGCGACTCGGCCAGCACCGTGCGCCAACGGTCCCGCAGGGCGGCGTCGATCAGATCGACGGTGTCGGTGATCAGGGTGGTGGCGAAGGGCTGGCGGCTTTCAAAGGCCGCATCTTCCAGGGTCCGCTTGGCGAAGGCGTGGATGGTGGTGACGCCCAGGAGATCAGCCTCGCGCAGGGCCTGGGCCAGGCGTTCCCGAGCCTGGTCGGGCGTCAGCCCAGCGGCGGCCATGAGCGCCGCCCAGGGCTGGGCCTCGGGCTGGTCATGGGCCTCACGGATGGCCCCCCGGATCC
The DNA here is from genome assembly GCA_903902515.1 of uncultured Planctomycetota bacterium. GTDB lineage: Bacteria > Planctomycetota > UBA11346 > UBA11346 > UBA11346 > CAIUVD01. Next base: position 62,417 of record CAIUVD010000091.1, read on the forward strand.
GTTCCGCCAGTTCGGCGGTGGCCGCCCGGGTGAAGGTCACGACCAACAGGTCGCCCATCGCCACGTCACCCGCCAGCAACAGGCGCACTGCCAGGCGGCTGATGGTGTAGGTCTTGCCGGTACCGGCGCTGGCTTCGAGCAGCGTCAGACCCGACGGCAGGGGCGAGGCAACAAGGTCAAAGGGCCTCATGGCGTATCGGCCCCAAGGTACGGGGCCCACACCAGAATGGCGAGGTCGAGGGCGTCCGCCGTGATCGTCGGGAGATCCCGCCAGGCGAGGCGTTGCCAGCGATCCCGGGCGTCGTCTTCGACCAGTTCTGCCGAGGCCACCACCTCGTCCTCATCGGCTTTTTCCAAGGCTTTGACCAGGGCCCGGCTGGTGGCGGGCCAGAAGGGCAGGGGCTGGCGGCGGGCCTGGTGGGCCGCGGCGATCAGGGGCGCAAGATGGAACCACGGATCCGCCAGGGGCGGCAGCTCTCGCTGGGCGTCGCGCCATTGGCAGCGGGTAGTCCCCGGGCCATCGCCGTGGGCCTGGCACCAGGCATTCCACGCTAAGTGGGTCAGCCACGCCCGCAGGTCGTCCTTAGGCTTCACCTTGGCGAAGCGGGCGACGAGTTGCCCCCGGGCTTCCGGGGCCGGGAAAGCCACCGCCAGACGCTCGCCGCCGGGGCCGATCAGTACGCCCCGGCGTGGGGCACCGCTGGGCAGGGGCCCGCAACGGTGGGCGAAGGCGGTGACCTCCTGTTCCAGGCTGGCCCAGGTGGCGGTGCCCAGGCCACCGGGGGGCAGGCGCCCATCGGCCCGCAGGCGGTGGGCGTCCAGGCCGCCGCCGGAGCGGATCTCCGTCAGGGCCTCGCCCCCGAGGATGACCGTGGTGAAGGGCGTCAGGGCCAGGGCGTCATCGTCCTCGGCAGAATCCGCGTCCTCGGCATCGGGCAGGCGGATACCGAGGGCCGTCAGCCAGGCCTTGGCCGGATTGACCAGGGTCGCGATCAGGGCCTCCAGGGTCAGGTCCTCGGCCGGGGGCGGCACCGTCAGGGGACTGGCGAATGGCGCGGGAGTCTGGGGCGGGGCCACCAGGCCCGGGGGCTGGACCGGGTGGGTCGTGAGCAGGGCCTCGGCCTGGTGGACGGTGCGGGCCAGGACCGCCCGCAGGGCATCGACGCATACCGAGGCCGGGCGGTCCTCGCCGCTGCGGGGATCCTTGCCGGTCCAAATCACCGCCAGGCGGTCGCGGGCGGCCAGTACCGCATCGAGGAATAACTGGCGGTCGTCATCCCGGGGGGCGCGGTCGGCGGGTTCCGGATGCGTAGCGATCAGGTCGAAGGCCACCGGCCGGTCCCGGCGGGGGAAGTTGGCATCGTCGAGGCCCACCAGCACGACCACTCGGCGCGGCAGCGCAGCCAGAGGCTTCAGTCCGCCGACGGCGATCCGGGTGCCGCGCCAGGGCTGGCCGCGTCCGGCCTCGTCGAGGTCCGCCGCCAGGGCATCGGCCAGGGCCGCCAGGGGCCATGGACGATCGTCCGGGGCCAGGGCCAGGCGAGTCAGGGCCTCGGCGGTGGGCGCGCGGTTGAGGCTGCGGTGACTGAACAGGCGGTCGAGGAGGGTCGTGAGGCGGGCCGCCCAGACCTGGCGGGGGGCCTCGTCGGCGGCTTGCTCGGCGCCGTCCAACAGGCGGTGGATCCAGGCCAGCACCTCGGCCACGGCGGGCACCCCGGCGCAACCATCGGCGGGCCACAGCAGACCGTCACGCCCCTCCACCGGGGCGGTGTCGCCCGTCAGCCACCCGGCGATCAGGCGATCCAGGCCATGGCGCCAGGTGCCCTCGGCATGGGGCGGCAGACCGCAACGAGCGCGGTGGGCGGCGTCCAGGCCGAAGCGGATGCCCGCCCGGTGGATCAGGTCCGTGACCCGTTCGATGGTCGTGGCATCGGCCCCGGTGGCAGTGAGCACCGCTTCGTGGGCCAGGAGAGCCAGGACCTCGGAGCGGGGCAGGCGACCCCCGATCACCGACACCACCGCCAGGAAGGCCTGGGCCACGGGATCGGTGGCGGCCAGGGGCCGGTCCACCAGGGCCACCGGCAAGCCCGGGGTGCCGCCGGGCACGGGGCGGGCGAACACCGTGTCGATCAGGGGGGCATAGGTCGGCAGGTCCGGGGTCAGGATGCTGACGTCCTCGGGCCGGAGGGTGGGGAAGTCGGCAAACGCCTGCAGGATCACGTCGCGGGCGATTTCGACCTCCCGCAGGGCGCTGGCCGCCCGGTGGAGGGTCAGGGAGCGGTCCGCATCATCCCGGGGCCGCGGGTCTTCGGGCATCTCCAGGTTGGCAATGTCGTGGTGCAGGGCGGTGAGGACCGAGGTCGGTTCCTCCAGGGGCACGATCGTGAGGGGCGCCCAGGCCTGGCCGTCGGCATCGACCTCCTGCAGGAGCTTGAACCACGCCCGCCCCTGAACGCCCAGATCCGCCAACAGGGGATGGCCGTCCTGGGCATCGTCACCCCGCCGCAGGTGGTCCCAGGCGTGGGGCGTGGGTTGGGTCACCCACAGGGTCACGTCGGTGTGGTCGCCCAGGGCCTTTAACAGGTGGGTGAGGGGCCGGGACAAGCCCGTGACGCCGATGGCATCCAGGCGCGGCGGGAGGTCCCGGGGCGGGGTGCCGGCGGTCAGGGCCGCCATCAGGGCCTCCAGACGCTGGCCCGCATGGGGCATCGGCTCCTCGGCCCGCAGGGCTCGCCATAGGGCCGCCTGCCACGGCTCATGGGGATCGTCGAGCAGGAGTTCCTGCCGCTCCCAGGCCGCCAGCAGGTGGGGCCGGGACATCTGGTAGGTGTCCATGGCGTCCGCCAGGCGGTCGAGGAATTGCAGGCGGGCCCGGGCGCCCCCAGCCGCCAGCCAGGCGGTGGGCGTGGCAAAACGCGGATCCGCCCCATGGACCGACAACAGCCGGTCGAGGCGCCAGCGCAGGACCTCCCGGGCCCAGGGATCCTCGTCCTGGGCCAAGGCCCCGCCCAGGCGCATCAACAGGCGCCGGGGCGTCAGCCAGTCGATGCCCGCACTGATGCCCGTGACCTGGGCCCGGCGGGCCTCCAGCCAGCCGGCCAAGGACCGCGACTGGATCAGCACCGGCTCATCGGCCAACGGATCCGCCTGGGGACCCCGCAGACGGATCCACAGGTCGGCCAGGACATCCAGGCGATGATGAACGCGGATCGCAAACACGGTGGGGGCATCCTGGCCCTCGCATGGGCCGTCAATCGCAGGACCATCCCGCTATGCGTCCCCGGATTCTCGTCACCTGCTCCCTCAACGACCACGAAGCCGCGACCCGAACCCTGGTCGCCTACTGCGATCCCGTCGTGGCGGCCGGCGGGCTGCCCCTGATCGCCCCGGCCTTCACCGACGCGACGGTGGTCGAGGAGGCCCTCGACAACGTTCAGGGGGTGCTGCTGATCGGCGGGCCCGATTACCACCCCGAAGAATACGGCGGGCGGCCCCAACCCGCGTCGGACCTGATGGATCGGCGGCGGCACGATGCCGACCTGCTGCTGGCCCGGGCGGTACTGCGCCGGGGGCTACCGGTGCTGGGGATTTGCGGAGGCTTGCAACTGCTCGTGATCGCCGGCGGCGGGGCCCTGGTCCAAGACCTGCCCACGGACTGGCCAGGAACCCTCGGCCACAGCCGCGAGGAAGGGGACGGCTTCACCCATGACCTGACGGTGGTGCCCGGCACCCTCCTGGCGACCCTGGCGGGAGGGCCCATCGCCGTCAATTCCTACCACCACCAGGCGGCTCGGCCGGATCGCCTGGGGGGATTTACGATCAGTGCCCGCAGTGCCGATGGGGTCATCGAGGCGGTGGAGCGGACCGATCATCCCTGCTGCCTGGGGGTGCAGTGGCATCCCGAGCGGATGGCGGATTCCGCCAGTAGTCAGGCCCTGTTCCGCCATCTGGTGCACACCGCCCGGTCCCACCCCTCCGGCCGTTAGGCCCGCCACGGATCATCGGCCAGGCCTGGAGGTGCGCCAGGGTCGCCCAAGCGACCAAAAGCCCCTGAACTGCGGGTCCTGCATGGGCAGGTCGTCGCTGAGAACGTCGGTGGCGAGGACGGCGATGCTGACGTGGGATTATTGGTGTTTTTGCACCTGGGCGTACCGGTAATACACCTCCAAACACAGGGTGTTGTACGCGGTGGAGAGCGTTCGTCCCGTGTTGGATCCGTGGAAGGCCGTTCCTTGCCAATCCCAGGAGCCGTTCAGGCAGTCTTGCGAGGTACGTTGGCTGTTGACCAGCATATCCCGGACGGAGGCGTTCCACGTCTTCCAGCGTTCCCCGCCAACCTGAAAGATGGCGAGCGTGTTGTAGTACATATAGTACGTATTGCAGGGGTATTTGGTCGGCATCTGGTGGGCCATCACCGTATTGGCCAGGGATTCGATCATCGGATCGCCGGCCGTACGGCCAAGGAACACGCCACAGACCAAGCCGACACATTCCAGGGATTGGGATCCACCATAAGCCGTCGCCACTTTGGCCGCCATACCGTGCCCCCCCTCCAGTGGGAGTTCCTTGCCGGTTTTCGGGTCCTTCTGGGCCACCGGAGCGGGCCCGCCCGAAACGGAGACCTGGGTGTCACCGGTTGTCCACAGGTAGGGGAAGCGGGATTTATCCCGAGCCGTCATGGAGGCCGCATCCTTGAAAGCGACCCCGTTTTTGACCAGTTCGGCCGTGTTGGCAGCCCTCCAGGCCTTATCAAGCCAGGTTTTCGCGCCGTTCATGCCCTTGCCAACCTGCAAGCCACCCGCCATCGCGCTCTTGAGGGCCATGATATTCCAACCGGTGACGGAGGAGTCGTTCTGCTTGGACGGGCCTTGATAGTACCAGCCCAGGCCACCTTTCGTGACGTCTTGGTTTTGTTGGGCGAGAATGACGTCGATGGACTTTTGGGCCGGTCCCCGCAATTCCGGGTCACCGGTCATGGCAAAGGCTTCCGCCAAGGCCATGGCCGCGATGGCGCGGTCGTAATTACGCTTCCCAAGCGTGCCGCCGCCCTTGGTCTGTTGGTCGACCAGCCATTTCAGTCCGCGTTTAACCGTGGATTTATGGGTACTAGGGGTTCGGTGGTCATAGCCGGCACCCAGGAAGCAGAGCAACGCGTAGCTGGTGACCGCGATGTTATACTCCTCCTCGGATGTGTCCGGGGCATTTCCCGGCTCGCACTTGGTGCCTTCCGAGCAGTTTTGGTAGTACCTCTCGGCATCCCAATGGCCATCGGGGCTCTGGTGACGCTTGAACCAGACCAAGCTGGCGTTGACGGCATTTTCTCCGCCCCGGCTGCCACTGCCACGATTGATGGCCAATTTTTTGCCGTTGGTCGAGAGTCGGGGCCCAAACATGCCACCCCCGCCGCTGCCGCCCCCGATGGCCGTGAAAGCCCCGGATCCGCCAATTTCATGGACCGAAATGGCATCGTCGCGGCCCCTGACCGACGACACGACGGGCGCCGAAATCATGGGGTCGACCACGGAAGCATCCGGCAGGATACTCGGAGCCACCGGATCCGGATCCGGATCCGTGGGCGTCGTGGGGTCCACCACGAATGTCGCGTCGGGGGATCGCTGGGCCTGGGGTTTTTTCTGCTCCGGTTTGGAGGGCTCCAAAAGGCGCACTCGCACCGGGGGCGTTTCGATATCCTTTGGTGGAGTGGCAAAAACTGCGGCCGCTGCGAGGGCAATGACGCCAACATGAATAGAAGCGCTGATACCCCATCCGCCAAAGGCCCCGACCAGGGTTGAACCAGCAGATTTCAGCTGGGAGGATGGCTCGCGTTGGTTGATCTCCTGGTCGAGCTCACGGTATTCGTCCAAGGGGGGGCGAGGCTGATGCATAGGGATCCTGGCGGGCAAAGGAACGCGATGGCTACGGTCTACCTGATGGAAACGGCAAACGGGCTTCCCCAGCAAAAGTTCAGGAGCAAGGGAGCCAGGTGTGTGGATTTCGGGACCCTCACCATCACGGCCCCGGGCGACCGGGTGGCGGCCACGGCGGCCGTGCCCGGATCCCCCTGGGCACCGCTCATGCTGCCGGGGAGCACCCTGCCCCCACCCCATGAAGGGTCGATACGAAGCCACCTCCGGAGTTCCGAGGGGCACCCGCCACGGATAAGGCCCTCGACATGTCACCATCCGATGCCTTTCCATGCTCCAAGCCCCTCGTACCTTTCCTCCCATGCGTTCGTTCTCCTTGCTGGTGTTGATGGTCGCAGGAGCCATGGCGGCGGATCCCACGGATCCCGCGGGGGCTGAACGCCTGATCCAAATCAATGATGCCCATTGGGTAGAACGAGAGGCCTCGCGGTTCGCCGCCGCCCTCGGCCAGGACCCGGTTCCCGTGCGTCGTCGGATTGCCGAACGCCTGTATCGTTCCCGGGATCTGAACGGCATCGACACCCTGCGTCCGGCCCTCCTGTGGTGGCGGACGGACAGCGGCCCCCTGACGGCCCTAATTCCCCTGAAGGACCGCCGCATCTTCTGTGATGGATTCGGCGTCGACCAACCGCCGATGGTCCGCGTCGGGGAACGGGAAGGCACCGTCGTCTACACCCAGAATCTTCCGAGTGGCCTGCGGGAATACCGGCTGCTCGCCGTCGAGGATGTGGCGGTCATCGCCCGCTCCGTGGATGAGGTTCACCGCCTGGTGCCCCGAATCCCGAATCTTCTGGTCACGGACCCGGCCCTCCCTGCCCTACGGATGGTGGTACGCGGACCGGCCCTGCGCGAGGCCCTCACCATTCCACCGTGGCTGCCCCTGCCCCGCCTCCCGGCGTCGGCCCTGGATCCCCGCCCGGCCCTGAAGGCCCTGGGAGACTGGGTCGCCCAGGAGTCCCTGTACCTGTCGGTGGATGTGCGGGCGGTTAACACCACCCACGCCCGTCTGACCCTGCAACTGAAGGCCAAGCCCGACAGCGAATTGGCCAGTTGGATCACCAGCCAGCAACATCAGGCCACCCGCATCGCCGGCCTGGTGGAAAAGCCGACCACCGCCCTGGTCGCCACCGCCCGGATCAACTGGAACGGTCGGTTAGACAGCCTCTCGGACCACCTCGGGGCCAGCCAGCGGGCCACCGTCCCGGGCGTCTGGAGCCCGGCGGTCGAGGAATCCTGGCGTCAGGTCTGGCGTCTTGCGGATCGCATCGGGGAAATGGCCATGGCCATCGACGAGACCCCCGACGGTGGCTACGTCACCACCAGCATCTGTGAACAGCCCCGGGCCACGGAGCAGGTCACCCATCTGAATGCCCTGGCCACCGGAGCCACCGGCGACGCCGGCCGCAGTGGCGAGATCAGCGGCACCCCCGTGATGGTCCGCATGGTCAACGGCCGCACCGAAGCCACCGCCGCCGGAGCCCGGCACATCATCGCCGTAACGGCCGCCGGCAGTGCTGCGGCCACGGCCGCTGATAACGCCGTCCAGCTCGCCATCAGCGCCGCCCAGGTGGTCCCGCCCCGGGGTACCCCGGGGATCCTGGTCATCCGGGCCGATATCGGTCGGCTGGTCCGGCTGCTGCCTGGGGCCAATCGCGAAAACGAGATCCCCCCCGCCCCGATGGTCGGCTTGTTGACCGTCCGCCCGGGCAATGTCCTCCAATTTGAGGTCACGGTGCCCCTGGAGCCTGCCGCCTTAGCCCTGTCGCGCCTGCCCCACGGCTGGTGGTGAAGGACCGGGTTGGCGTGGCGGGGTTTTTGAGTAAACTCTTTCCCTGCATCGAAACCCCCGACCCACGGACTCGCCATGCCCACGACCAAAGTCGCCCTCCTCACCGCCGGCGGCCTCGCGCCTTGCCTTTCTTCCGCCGTCGGCGGCCTGATTGAGCGCTACAGCGAGATCACCCCGAACACGGAGATCATCGGCTATCTGGGTGGCTATAAGGGTCTGCTCCTTGGCCAATCGGTGGTCGCCACCCCCGAGGTCCGGGCCCAGGCTGGCATCCTCCACCAGCACGGTGGCAGCCCAATCGGCAACAGCCGCGTCAAGCTGACGAATGTCGCCGACTGCGTGAAGCGCGGCTTGGTGAAAGAGGGCGAGCACCCCCTCCACGTCGCCGCCGAGCAGCTGAAAAAGGACGGCATCACCATCCTGCACACCATCGGTGGCGACGACACCAACACCACCGCCGCCGACCTGGCCGCCTACCTGGCCAAGAACGGCTACAACCTGACGGTCGTCGGCCTGCCCAAGACCATCGATAATGACGTGATTCCCATCCGTCAGAGCCTGGGCGCCTGGACCGCCGCCGAAGAAGGCGCCAAGTACTTCGAAAACATCGTCAACGAACAGAGCGCCAATCCCCGGGCCCTGATCGTCCACGAGGTCATGGGCCGCAACTGCGGCTGGCTGACGGCCTACACCGCCAAGGTCTACCGCGACCGCCTGGCCCACACCCCCTTCCTGCCGGCCTTCAACCTCGACCGCCACCACAAAGACGTGGACGCCGTCTACGTGCCCGAGATGGCCATCGACCTCCAGGCCGAGGCCGCCCGCCTGAAGAAGGCCCTCGATCGCAAGGACTGCGTCAACATCTTCGTTAGTGAAGGTGCCTGCGTGCCCCAGATCGTCGCCGAACTGGAAAGCCGTGGCGAGATCGTGCCCAAGGACGCCTTCGGCCATTATAAATTGGACGCCGTCAACGTCGGCCAGTGGTTCAGCAAGCAGTTCGCCAAGCTGATCGGGGCCGAGAAGACCCTGGTCCAGAAGAGCGGCTACTTCGCCCGCGCCGCCGCCGCCAACGCCGCCGATCAGCGCCTCATCAAGAGCATGGTCGACCTGGCCGTGGAATGCGCCCTGCGCGGTGAATCCGGCGTCATCGGCCACGACGAGGAGCGCGGCAACATCCTCCGCGCCATCGAGTTCCCCCGCATCAAGGGCGGCAAGAACTTCGACACCTCCGCCGACTGGTTCGATGAGATGCTCAAGGGCATCGGCCAGCCCCGGGGCCAGACCGTCGCCGTCGCCCACTAATCGGTTACGAGCTCCTGCCACACCAGCACCTCCCGGGATTCCCGGGAGGTGCTGGTGTTTTCGGACCCCGCAGGCCGAAATCCGGTTACCGGGAGGCCGATTTTGGTCCTCAGTTATTGACAGGGCAGGACTTCCACGCTTAGTGCCGCGCTTCCGCGAGGAGCGCCGCCCGTGCTGTTCAATTCCCTGACCTTTGTGGTGTTCTTTTTGGCGGTCTTCGCCGCCTACCGGCTTCTGCCGGGCTGGGGGACCAAAAAGACCCTGCTCCTGGCGGCGGGGTTCCTGTTCTATGGGGCCTGGCATCCCCCCTTCGCCCTCCTGCTGGCCCTGTCCATCGTCGTCGACTGGTGGGTGGCCGGGCGCATGAGTGCCGAGGAGCGGCCGGGGGCCCGGCGGGCGTGGCTAGCCGTCAGCCTGACGGTCAACCTCGGGATGCTCAGCCTCTTCAAGTACGGTGACTTCCTCCTCGATAACACCCGGGTCCTGTTCGCCGCCTGCGGCATTGCCTACCAGCCGCCTCACCTGGGCCTCCTCCTGCCCATCGGCATCTCGTTTTACACCTTCGAAGCCCTGTCCTACACCATCGACGTCTACCGCCGCGAGATCAAGCCGACTCGCTCCCTGCGGGACTTCGCGATGTTCGTGTCCTTCTTCCCGCACCTCGTCGCCGGCCCCATCGTCCGCGCCCGGGACTTCCTCCACCAGTTGGAGGCCCCGGCGGCCCCCTCGGCCCAGCGCACGGCCTGGGGTCTGTTCCTCATGACCCTCGGCCTGTTCCAGAAGGTCGTGCTGGCGGACACCCTGCTGGCCCCCGCCGCCGATGCCGTGTTCGGCCACGCCTTTCCCCTCCACGCCGTGGATGCCTGGGCCGGCGCGCTGGCCTTCGCCTTCCAGATCCTGTTCGACTTCGGCGGCTATAGCCTGTGCGCCATCGGCTGCTCGCTGTGCTTCGGCTTCCACATCAACGACAACTTCCGGTTCCCCTACGCCGCCAGGGGCTTCTCAGATTTCTGGCGCCGCTGGCACATTTCCCTGTCCACCTGGCTGCGCGACTACCTCTACATCCCCCTGGGCGGCAACCGCGGCCCCGCCTGGCGGACCAGCATCAATCTGATGGTCGTCATGCTCCTGGGCGGCCTGTGGCACGGTGCCGCCTGGACCTTTGTGGTATGGGGCGGCCTCCATGGCCTGCTGCTGCTGGCCGAGCGCGGCGTGAAGCGCCTGGTGGGCGAGGCGGCCTGGGCGGCGACGGCCCCGGCCGCCTTCGTGGGTTGGCTGGTGACCTTCGTCGGCGTGCTGATCACCTGGGTGTTCTTCCGCGCCACGGACTTCGGCGGGGCCATGAAGAATCTCGCCAGCATGGCCGGGGTGTTCGGGGCCCAGGGTGATCAAGTGCTGGCGACCCGCGATCTGGTGCAAGTCGGAGGCGTCGCCCTGGCGGTGCTGCTGATCCACCGGTTGCTGCGGGATACCAGCCTGGAAGCCGCCGTGGCCCGCTGGCCCGCCTGGCTCCTGGGCCTGGTCTGGGTCGTCATGGGGGCTCTCATTCTGCTGACCCAGGGTGCCGGCTCCTCCTTCATCTATTTCCAGTTCTGAGGCTGCCATGACCACCAGCGCCCCCTACTTTCAACGCACCGTGCCCGCCCAGCCCTGGACCATCCTGGCCCTGGGGGCAGGCGTCATCATCCTCGCCCTGGCCCTGGGGTGGGAGCACCATTGCCGCAGCATGGGTTACGAGCCCGGCCTGGACGACACCGCCGACCTGTGGGTCGAGGCCCGTCGTTCGGTGCAGCCCGACAGCACGGTCCTCATCGGCTCCTCGCGCATCCTCTTCGACCTCGACCTCGACGAACTGGAACAGGGCCTGGGCAAACGCCCGGTGCAGCTGGCCCTCGTCGGTTCCTGCGTCGCCCCCATGCTGCAGCACTTGGCCCAGGATCCCACCTTTCACGGCACGGTGATTTGTGACGTGGTACCGGGCCTGGCGACGGTGCCGCCCATGGCCCCGCCCTACCACGCGACCCTCAAGGCCCTGGAACGCCTCAAGAGCCAGAGCGTCGCCCAGCGTTGGAGCCACCAGCTCTCCCTGCCCCTGGAGCAGACCTTCGCGTCCCTCCAGCAGGAGGACCTGACCCTGGCGGCCCTGCTCAAGCAGGTGCACATCCCCAACCGCCCCCAAGCCCAGGTGGGGCCGGCCCTACCGCCCCATTTCTCGACCATCGACCGGGACCGCCGCACCCGCATGCACGACCGCGTGCTAACGGATCAGGCCCTGCAGGACCGGGTAAAGCACGGCTGGCTCCCCCTCTTCACGCCGCCGCCGAAGCCCCACTGGATCCCCGATGCCGCCTTCGGCGAGTTCATGCGCGGCATGCTGGAGGGACGCTTCAAGGACTTCGCCGATGCCGTGGCCGCGATCCGTGCCCGGGGTGGTCGGGTGGTCTTCGTGCACCTGCCCTCCAGCGGCGACCTGAAGGCCCTAGAGGACCGCCTGACCCCCCGCGCCATGGTGTGGGACCGCCTGCTCAAGGACACCGGGTCCCCCGGCATCGCCTTCGAGGACCACCCGGACCTCAAGGACTTCACCTGCCCGGAGTGGTCCCATCTCAGCGAAAAAGACAGCGTGGAATTCACCAAACGCCTGGGACCCCATCTCAAGGCGGCATTGGCCACGCCACGGCCCTAGGCTCGAACCGTCTGGTACCCCCCCCAGGGAACCAACCGGCCTCACGGGCTCGCGGCATGGGGATCGCCACCTCGGTAAACGTGGGGTGCGGCCTCCGTGCCAACGGCGTAAACGTTGCATATCACACGGATCTCGGGCGTGGTCAGGAACCGAACCCAGGAAAGCCGAAGCCGATCCGACGACTTCCCTACCAAGCCCAAGTCCCGGGGCACTTGGAGGGAACCTGCCCATGCACCATCTCGTTCGCACGGCCCTCACCCTGGCCCTCCTCCTCACCGCACCACTGATGGCTGCAGACGCGGTGTTGCGGGTGGAGGCCACGACCGTCACCGGGGCGGCCTTGAACTACACCTGGCTGGTTCGGTCCGTGCCCCCCGGCGCCGTCGCTCCAACAGGGCTGGCTGCTTCGGCCAGCACCAGCCCCACTACCACCGTCAGTTTCGCCGGAGACGCCCTACCGGGCACCTACGTGTTTGAAGTCGAAGTCCGGGATGGCGTTGCGCCCGTGGCCTCCAGCACGACGAACATCCAGGTCACCCGCAGTCAGACCATCAGCTTTCCGTCCGGCCCCACCTCCTTCGTGCTCGGGACGACCCCATGGGCTGATGTCGATCCCGGGGCCGGGACCAGCGCCGTGGGCCTGGGGGTGTCCTATCGGGTGGTCGCCGGGACGGCAGCCACGGTGGTGGGCAATCGCCTGCGGCCCATCAGCACTGGATCGGTGACGGTGGAGGCCGATGTGGAGACCCACGTCCCGCTTCGCTACCGCAGCAATCCACGCCAAAGGACCTACACGTTCACCGCTCCGACCCTGACCACGCAACGCATCGATTTGCCCATCCGCTCCGTCACCAAGTTCAAAGGCACGGGCGCGCTGACCTTTACCGTCCAGGCCTCGGCCACCAGCGGATTACCCGTACGCTTCACCTCCCGCAATGACGACATCGCTCAGGTCACCCAGGACGGCGTGGTCACCGTCCTCCGGGACGGGGTGGCGGTCATCGCCATCTCCCAAGAGGGAAATGCCGTCTACGGACCCGCCGCAGGGGAGGAGTTCGTCCTGACGGTTCGACTGGCCGTCATCGAGATCACCGCGCCGCTCCGTGCCCTCCCGGCAATCCTCGACCTGCCCTGATCCCCACCGGAGGTTGGCCATGGCCAGACCACTTAAGCCCTACCGCACCTTGCTGGTCGGCGCCCTCGCCGGGTGGCTTTCCGGCGCGGATCTGACCACCACCCTCTCGGTCACCGCCCGGGCGACCGATGACAGCCCCGTGACCTATGGGTGGCACAGCCTGGGGCGACCGGCCCTGGCCGGAGTACCGGTGGTCACGGCCGGGCCAGAACGCGGTGAGGCCACCATCCTGCTGCGGGATGCCGCGCCGGGGGACTACCGGTTCCAGGTGGTGGTGGAGGCCGACGGCATGACGCCCGTTTCGGACGAGATCGTGGTGACGGTCCGTCCGGCCTCCGGTCCTGGGGTGCCACTCGGACCTCCATCACCGGGAGAGAGCTCGTCGGGCTCGGGTGGCTGCGGCCTGGGGTCATCCCTCGGTATTCTGGTTGCCGCCGCGTACTTTCTGCGCCGGGGAGGTCGGTCATGAGCGCCTGGACACGCAGCTTCGTCATGCTGCTCGCCTTCGCCGGGAGTGGCTGGACAGCAGATCCCCCACCCTTTGAGAGCCTTGCCGCCCATCCCCGTCTGATGATCACCGATCAGGCGTTGCGGGCCCTCAGGACTGCTCCGGCCGATCCGCTCCGGACGGCCCTCAAGACCTACATCGATCGGATGGCGGCCAAGGCGGGATTGCCAGCGATCGAATCGGCGGCCACCATCCTGGCGGATTTCCATCGCCAGAACCCCACGGCACAACTGTCCGACTGGCAAAACCTCAGTCTCCGCAAGGGTCGGCGGGTGCAGGGATTGATCCTGCATTGGGCGATGGCCTCCCGGATTCGGGAGCTGGTCGACGTCGACCTCGTCACCAGCAAGCTGTATGGGCAACTGGCAATCCGTCAGATGATGGAGGTCGCCCAGGCTGATTACGCCTGGGATTTCACGGCCGACAACACGGCCACCGGGGGCCGCAACTACCCGACGAAACTTCTCAATGTGGCGGAAATGATGTTTGGGGTGGCGGTCGGACTGGATTGGCTGTGGAACAAACCCGACTGGTGGTTCATCAATGGCAAAGATCAGCGGGTGGCCGTTGCCCGGGCTCTCTACACCAAGGGACTGCGCACATTCTACCAAGGCGATCCCGCCCAGGCCAGTGGACGGTACCTCATCAAAGGCGCCGAGAATTGGGCCCAGGTGGCGAATGCGAGCGCGCTGGCAGCGGCCCTGGCCCTGGCCCACAGTAACCTCAGTCTCGGCGCAGATCTCCCCGAGGAGACGGTCAACATCGTCGCAAGCCGGACGATCGATGACGCCAGCGATTCCCTCCTGGGGGCCCAAATCATGTATGCCCCGGCTGGCGCCTATGCCGAGGGACTGGGGTACTGGAACTACGGCACCAGCTATCAGATTTTCGCGATCGCCATGCTTGAGAGCGCCCTGGGTGGGCGCGATGCCCCGTGGATTCAACGGCAGGTTCAGCCGCTTTGGGACCATAACGGATTTCGAAGCACCTCCTGGTTTCGTGTCAGCATGGTCGGGCCCACCGGGCTTGGCTTCACGTATTCAGATACCGGGGTTATCCCTGGAAAAATCATCGCAGACGACGATCCCAGCCTCGCGCTCACCTGGCTGACCCAACGCTTCGAGCAACCGGACCTGGAGGCGCGAAGCCGCCGGAACCTTGCCGATGATCATCGCACCATCCCCTCGGCGATCTCCGACTCGACGTTTTTCACCAGTTATTGCTACCCGCTCCACTATGTCTGGATGCCCTCCCAAAGTACGGCCGGCGACACCTCCGGCCCCCTGGATCATCGTTTTTCCGGCCAACCCCTCGGCCAGCGAGAGACCAATGCGCCGGAACTGGCTATCCTGAGGAATGATCGGAATGACGCAAAATCCTTGTGGGTCGCCGTCAAAGCGGGAGCAAGCGGGCTTGGCCATGCCCATGCCGACCTCGGTTCCTTCTGCCTTGATCAGGCGGGGGTGCGGTGGGCCGAGGATCTGGGGGCCGATGATTACGCCCAAGACGGCTATTTTGAGGATGAGGAGGGAGGGCGGCGTTGGTCCTACCTGTTCTGCGGGGTCGAGGGCCACAATGTCCTCTCGCCGGGATCGTATCCCCAGGCCCTGGTGGCGCTGGCACCCATCACCGGATTCAGCGCAACCCCGGATCACGCCTGGACGACCGTGGACCTCACCCAGATTTATCCTGGGGTGGCCGATCGGCATGTCCGGGGCATTGAGCTCATCGACCAGCGCCAGCAGGTCCTCATCCAGGACGATCTTGCACGACTACGGCCGGGAATCCCCCTGACCTGGCGCATGATGACCGCGGCCACGGTCACCGTGGAAACAGGGCATCTGGTCCTCTCGCGCGTCCTGAATGGCACCACCGTGAGAATGATCCTGGAGGTCCTGCAGCCCGCGGGCACCTCGGTGACGATCCAGCGCGTGGATAACCTCCCGGGCCATCGCGAACGGTTCCCTGGCTACTCCCGCATCAGTATCCGCATCCCACCCCGCGGCTCCACCGGGGACACCCAGGTGGTCATCAATCTGCGACCGGCAAGCCGAACACGGCTGACTATTCCGGTCCCGCGAGCGAGGTCCTGGGATTGGATCCCGGAATCGGCCCTCGCACCCCCCGTCATCACCTCACCAACGCGGCTCATCGGATACCCCGGGAAACCCCTCGTCCTCCCCGTGACGGCAACCAACGGCCCATGGACCTCCATCACGGTCGAAGGACTTCCCTCCTGGATGGAATGGCAGGCGGACAAGGCCACCCTGGTTGGCGTGGTGCCTGCGGATGCCGCCGCCCCCACCCAGGTGACGGTTCGGGCGACGAATACCGGCGGCACGGGCAGCGCCACCGTAACCATTGCCCCCGCAGCGGATGTCCTGCCACGATTGATCACCGTACCCCTCACCGGTCAGGTCGGACAACCCCTTGGAACCACCCCCATACGGCTGCTGACCAACACCCTGCCCAACAACCCCCTCCCGGGATCCCTGCAGTCCCTGCGGTCGGTTGGGCTGCCGCCCGGGCTGGCCATCAGCATCAATGGCCGCCTGTCCGGCACCCCGACACGGGCGGGGACCTACCGCGTGTTGCTGACGATGCAGACGGTCTACGGCACTACCCAGGGGACGATCACCCTGGTCATCCTTCCCGAGCCGGGTCGGACGATGACCGCCATCGCCACGGCGACTCCAGATCCGCTCGATCTCCCATAAAACTCATGAAGCCACCGGAGGCGCTCGGTTCGAAGACGAGAATTTTATCGACATGGGATTGACCTGTCGCTTATTTGGATTATAATATATTGCATATCTTTTATCCTCACGAGGCCTTTCCATGGCACTTGACCTGCACGTCACGTTTTCCGGGACCGTTGGTCCCGAGGTCGCGTCCCTGACGGTGAATGGTGCGCCGGTGACCTTGTCCGGCCGGGCCTACACGGTCACCGTGCCGGCAACGTCCGGCCTTGTGGTGCTACGCACTGTGGCCGTAAACGGCACCGAGACGGTTCGCCATATCAGCCTGATGGCGACTCCGATGGCGGCCGCATGAACGAGTCCACGGCCTCTGAGATTCCCGCCAGCCACCACCTGCTCCAAGCCGGCGCCACGGCGGTACTGGCCGCCACCCTGTCCTCGTGCGGAAGTGGCGGTGGGGGGGATGTGCCGGCGGTGCCGGCGGCCCTCACCATCAGTACGGTCAGCATCGCCCCAGCAGGGGGCGGGGCAGTGACCGTGAATGGGGTGACCAGGGCGACCGGGGGCGTGACCTTCAGTTTTGATGGCGGCACGGCGGCGACCAGCCGGCCGGCGGATCCTGGTGTTGGTGGTGCCCCGATGACCAGCCAGTTTGATGCCAGCGGAACTACCGGCACGGCCAGCCTCAGCGTCACCATCAATCCCAGCGTCGAGACCGCCCTCACCGCCGCTCCGGCAGCGCTGAAGGTCGTCGCCCGCGGTATCGCCGCCGTGGGCTTCGCTCCGTCCGCCAGCGACCTGATGCGCCACGCCGGTCTGACCCAGGTTCAGATCACCGACGCCATGGTCGCCCGTCTGCGTGAGACCCCAGCCGAGGCGTACCCAGCCTGGATCGACGATCCGGTGATGACCCAACCCTTCGCCACTTTTTCGCCGTTACGCACCGAGTTGCAAAATTGGATGCTGCGGCAGCTCATCACCAGCCCGGACCCGTTGGCCGAACGTCTGGTGCTGTTCTGGCACAACCTGTTCACCACCGAGGTCAACAATTCTCAGATCATCGTCCCCATGGCGCGCCAGCATCGCACCTGGCGCAAGAATATGGTGGGCAACCTGGGAACCTTTCTCAAGGCGATGAGTCGCGATCCGGCGATGGTCATCTACCTCAACAGCAACCAGAACAAGAAGGGTCGGCCCAACGAAAACTTCGCCCGCGAACTGCTGGAGCTCTTCACCCTCGGCGAAAACACCGAATACGGCGCCTACGAGGAGACGGACATCCCGGTGGTGGCCCGCTGCTTCACCGGGTATTCGTTTAACGCCCAGGGGGCTGCGGTCTTCAACACCCGCGACCATGATTTCGGGCCGGCGTCGAGCCTCGGCGACAAATTCCTGTGGGGAGAGAGCCTGCCCAACACGGCGGACGATGGCGACGTGGTGATCGACCGGATCCTCGCCCGCAAGGTCCTGGTGCATGACGCCCTCCACAGCGCCTGCGGTCGTTACATCGTCACTCGGCTTTGGAAAGAATTCATCGGCGATCTCCTGCCCGGCGACCTTGAGGTGATCCTCGCCCTGGGGGACGAGTTCGCGGCGGCAGACGGGATGAACTATGAACTAAAGCCGCTGTATACCGCCCTGTTCAGGACGGCGGCCTTCACCGATCCGGCCCGGCAGGGAACCCGGATCCGTTCGCCCCTGGAGGTGCTGACCGGCTATTTCCGGGCACTTCAGATCACGCCCACTGATGCGACCCTGGGGACCATCCGTAGTAATGCCGCAGATTTGGGGCAGGACTTGTTCAATCCGGAAACGGTGTTTGGCGCCGCCGGCGGCACGGAATGGATCAACGTCAAAACCCTGGTCAGCCGCAACGCCTACCTCGCCGCCCTGGCCGAGGCCTACAAGACCAAGGTCCCGGCCTCCCTCGTCACGGTGATGGATACCCTGCTGCTGGTGCTTCCGCCGCTGGTGGCGCCCACCGAATCGGTGGATGCCGGCGCGCGCGCCAAGCAGTTGGTTACCGACACGGCTTACCACCTCCGCTGAGGCCCCATGGATACGCTCCTCACCCGTCGGCAGGTCCTGCAATCCGCCACCCTGGCCGGCCTGGCCACGCTTTTCCCCGGGGTCGTCGGCGCCGGCGAATTCCTGCGTATGGTCAGGTCCGGACGGATTCTCATTCTTCTCGAATTCGAGGGCGGCAACGACGGGATCAACACCATCGTCCCTTACGCGGATCCGATCTACGCCAGCAAGCGTCCCGCCCCGTTGCGCCTGACCGTAGGCAATACCGATTTCCGCAACGAGGTCATCCCCTTCGATCCGACGGTGGTCACTGGCAGCGACCGCCTGCCATTTTCCACCGTCGCCCAGGGGGCAGCCTTTGCCCCCAGCGGCTTCGGGATTCATGCGGGCCTGGAGGCCCTCCGTCCGGCCTGGCAGAATGGCGAACTCGCCATCGTTCAGGGCGTGGGCTACGCCAAGCCGAACCGCAGCCATTTCCGAGGGATCAACATTTTAAGCACGGCCCAAACTGACGAGCAGCCGTTGACGTCCACCGGGTGGCTGGGGCGGATGTTCACCCTGGAAGGCTCTGCTGGCGGCGCCGCCGATGGGATCATCCAGAGCCGTTTCAAGAACAACGGCGCTTCGGCCACCGGGGTACGCCTGATCTCGTTCGCCAGCCCCAACTCCTACCTGACCCAGACCCAGGGGATTCCGGATCCGACCCAGGCCCAGTTGGATGCCGCTGCCGGAAACCCAGGT
Source organism: uncultured Planctomycetota bacterium (assembly GCA_903902515.1). Lineage (GTDB taxonomy): Bacteria > Planctomycetota > UBA11346 > UBA11346 > UBA11346 > CAIUVD01. The sequence goes on from CAIUVD010000091.1 coordinate 81,229, forward strand.
CTGCTCCATCTGCTGACGCAGCAAAAGAACGCCCGGGGAGCCCGAGCGGCGATGACCACCGCCGTAGGCACCCCGCCCAGGTTCACCCAGACCTTCCCCAACAACGACCTGGGCCGCCAGGCCTGGTACACGGCCCAATGCATTGCCGGCGGCCTGGCCTGTTCGGTGTACAAAATCAAAATCGGCGGCTTCGACACCCACACGGAACAGGTGGTGCCCCACGCCAATCTGCTGAAGACCGTCGCTGATGCGCTGGCCGCCCTGCGTGCCGCCCTGATCGAGAAGGGGTTGTGGAATAATGTGCTGATCACCACCCTGTCAGAATTCGGCCGCCGCCTCGAAATGAACGGCTCCAACGGCACCGACCACGGAACGGCGGCACCCCACTTCTTTCTGGGTGGCAAGGTTCAGGGCGGGTTCTATGGCACCTACCCCAGCCTGAGCACCTTAGACAGCCGGGGCGACTTGATCTACAACGTGGATTTCCGCCAGATGTATGCCACCTGCGGCAAATGGCTGGGAGTCAGCGATGCCAATGTTGACGCCGCCCTGCCGCCGGTGACCGGCCAGTCGGCGTTCACGCCCGTGCCGGCGGTGAACTGGGCCTAGGCCCGGCAGGCACCACCGACGAAGCACGCGGCGCCGTGGTCTCGGGCATCGGCCCACCGCGCAGGGGGCTGAGGGGAGAGTACCCTTGAAGGGCTGGGGATGTCCGGGGAAATCATCACCCCGGGACAACGTCATCACCCGCCTCAGACGCACGGTGGGAATTCCGCGCACCAAGATCTCAGCCGCAACGGCGGTGGTGAGGATAACGCGGGGTCACGTCGGCCTGGTTCGACGAGCCAGACTTACCACCCTTTCGCATGATTGTTTATTAAGTAAACACTTTATAATCGATGCCGCCCCCGTGGCGGTAGAGGGATAATTGACAATTCGAAAAGCCTCGTGGTAGAATGGGTCTGATCCCCTCCATCACAAGGTGTCCACGATGACCACCCGCCCCATCCTCGCCATCCTCCTGAACGCTATCCTGCCGACGTGCGTGATGGCCGCCGATCTCGCCGTTGCGGGGTCATCCACGATCTATCCCGTCATCGCTGAAGCGGCGACCGTCTACGACGGGGCCAAATTGGTGGTCACCCAAGGCGGTTCGGGTGACGGCATTAAGAAAGCAGCGGATGGCACCGTGGCCGTCGGCATGGCCTCTCGGGATCTCAAGGAAGCCGAAAAGGCTCTGGGCCTTGGGGTGCAGCGCATTGGCAATGACGGCATCGCCCTGGTGGTGAACGGACAGAATGCTGCGGCAGGCCTGACCAAGGCCCAGGCCGCGGGCATCTTCGCCGGCAGCCAGACCACCTGGAAGGACATCGGGGGTGACGGCGACATCACGTTGGTCAGCCTCCATGAGAAACACGGCACGACCGATGGCTTCGCCCACTTCCTGGGACTAGAAGTCAGCAGCGATCCCGCCACCAAGGCGGTGGTTTTCACCCCCAAGGGCGGGAAACCCAGTGGGGTCACCGCCCAACGCAGCGAGACGGTCGCCGATTGCCTGGGTCTGGTGGCGAAGAATCCCCGCGCCATCACCTTCGCCCCCATCGGTTCTACCCTGCGGCTCATGAGCCAGGGGGCTCCTCTGAAATTCCTCAGCCTGGAGGGCATCACCCCCTCGCTGGCGGTGGTCAAGGAGCAGCGGTGGCCCTTCACCCGGCCCTTGAACCTCGTTTATAAGGCGCCCGCCTCCCCCGCGGTCCAATCCTTCCTGGATTTCATGACCAGCGCCGACGGCCAAGCCCTGGTGCAGAAGTACGACTACGTCCCGCTGGAATGACACCAGTCCAGCGCGCCGCCAACTCGTGCAGAAAGACCTGACCCGCCATGACCATCAGCCAATCCCTGCGCATCCTCGTCATCACCCTGGCCGTCGGCTTGCTGGCCTTGGCTGGCGTAGCTCTGGTAGGGAACCAACGAACCGCGAATGCCTTCAGCGTCCTCGTCCACGACACTGTGCCGAGTCAGATTCAGGCGCTGGAGGCGGATGCATCAGCGCAGCGGGTCACTGCCCTCCTCCAGCAATTGGAGCATGCCGAGTCGGCGGCAGATCTGGCCACGCGCACCCTGCGCGCCCGCGAGGCGGTCGAGGCCCTGCAGGCCCTGCGCTCGGATCCGTCCCTGACGGCCCTCCTCAGCCGGATCGATGGCATGCGTCACGCCATCGGTCGACGCTTGGAAGCCCAGCAACAAGCCAACGCCGATCTGACCACCCTGACCACCCTCGGGGCCGAGGCGAGCAGCGCCTGCGCCAAACTCGATGGGGAAGCACGGGCGGCCTATGCCGCTAGTCAAAAGGTGATGGCCGGGGCCCGTGTCGCCAGTCGAACCGCCTTCACCCAGACCACAGCTCTGCTGCAGACCAAGGCCCGGCTGGCGGACCTGCGCCAAGTCACGAGCCGTCTCAGCGCCGCATCCCGGGGCGTAGAGCCCTCCGAAGTGGCAGCCCTGACCTCCTTCCTTACGGAGACGGGGACCACGGAACTGCCAGACTTCCATGCCAACGCTGCCCTGAGCGAGGTCCGTACCGCCGCCGAGCGGCTGTCGACGACGACGGTGGCGGCGAAGGAGGCCGCCAACGCCCTGGAAGAACGGATCGGGGCCTGCGCCAGCGCCATCGATGGGACCCTGACCCGGCTCCAGGATGATGTCGCCAAGGTCAACAAGGAGGCAACCCGCGCGGCGACCCAGGGTGGGTACTCCTCGACCACCGCCCTGACCACCGGGGTGCTGCTCGCCGAGATCGAAGGTCTCCGTTTCTCCATCGCCCAGATCCCCTCCATCGACCATGTCCATGATCTGGATCCCCTGGGAGCGGAGATCGCCAAGGGTTTCAGCCATGCGGAAGACCAGATCCAGCGCATCGAATCCAACCTCAAACGGATGGACAATCCCGAACTCCTGACCTCCTTCACCAGTCTGCGGACCGCCTCCACAGGACTGCGGGAGGCGGTTCTTGCCGACCAGGGATTGCTCGCCACCACCCGTCAGCGGCTGCTGCGCCTTCAGGAGGCCGACAAGGCCCTGGACCAGGCCCGACGCGAGGCGGATGGAACCCTCACGGCGATTCGCGAGGCCTGCAAGGAACATGCCGCCACCAGCCGTGACACCCTCCGAACCTCGACCGACCAGGTCATGTCCGATGCCGCCACTTCGCGCTGGATGATCGGGATCCTCTCGGCCCTCGCGGTGGCTATTTCCACCGGCTTCGGCTGGTTCATGTCCCGCTCAATCCGCCATCGGCTCCTGACCACCGTCGACCGGCTGGAGACGGCCGTCGAAGCCATCAGTGCCGCCGCCACTGAGGTCACGGATGCCAGCGGCAACCTGACGGACCAGGCCAATTCTCAGGCCTCCATGATGGAAGAGACCAACGCCACGATCACCGAACTGGGCCAGGAGACGGCGCGCACCAGCCGACTCACCCAGGCCGCCGATCAGCAGGCCCGTCAAGCCGCCCAGCAGGCCCAACAGGCCCAACCGGTGGCTGAACTGGCGGCCAAGGAAGCGGCATCCCGCCTCGCCGACCTGCGCCACGCCCTAGAGGCCATGTCCGTCAAGGCCAGCCAGACGACCAAAGTCATCGAAACCATCGATGACCTGGCCTTCCAGACCAACCTCCTGTCCCTCAATGCGGCCGTGGAAGCGGCCCGGGCCGGGGAAGCCGGGGCAGGTTTCGCCGTGGTCGCCGAAGAAGTTCGGAATCTCGCCCAACGCAGTTCCGAGGCCGTTCGGGATTCCAGCGCTATGATCGAAAATCTCCAGGCTGGTATCCGGGCCATGGGCCTGCGGGCCATGGAGGTCGAACGCGACTTGAATGCACGGCTCGAACAGGAAGTCGTTCCGGCGTTCCGCTCCATTGCCTTGGCGAATAACGAGGTGTCGCGCACCCTCACCGAGGCCCGGAGTGCGGTAGAAACCCAGGAAACCGGCATCCGCGGGATCGAATCGGCCGTCAAGGAGATCGACAACACCGCCCAGGCCACCGCCGCCACCTCGGAGGAGGCCAATGTCACGGCCACCTCTCTCACCAAGCAGTCTCAGGATCTCGTCGCCATCGCCGAGGGCCTGCGCACAACCGTCGGCTGACCGCCGTCCCTCGGATACCCCATGGATATCGCCGTTCTCTCCCGCCGCCTGCGGCTGTCGATCATCCTCAGTATCCTGTCCCTGATGGTCGCCGTCCTGGGATCCTTGGCGGTCATCAGCGAGGTCCGCATCGGGTCGACCCGGTATGACGGGATCATCCGCTATAAGGACCTGATGGCGGACCTGCTCCCACCGCCGATGTTCATCGTCGAAAGTCATCTGGTGGTCTACCAACTGGCGGACGATCCCCGCGGTCCCCATGTCCCCGCGCTCCGGGAGCGTCTGGCAGGCCTCATGAAGGACTACCAGATCCGCAATGAACTCTGGCGGTCCGCCCCCCTCAGCACCGAAGAGCAGGAACTGCTCGCCAAAAGCGATGCAACAGTCCAGGCCTATTTTTCCGCCGTTCGCGAAAAGTTTCTGCCCCTGGTGGCTGCGGGCGACAAACTGGGATGTCGGAAACTGATTTCGGCCAATCTCACCCTCCTCTATGATGACCACCGCAAGGCCATCGATGCCCTGCTGCCCATTACGGACGCCTCCTCCACGGCGATTGTCGCCGGCGGTCTCCACCTGGCCCGTTGGTCGGTGATCGGCCTTTCCATCTTCGCCGTCCTGGCGGTGCTTCTCACCATCTGGATCAATCTGAGAACCCTGCGGCAAATCGCCGCGCCCATTGAGAAATTCCTCGCCTCCCTGATCGACTCTGTTGGCGAATTGAATGGGTCCATGAAACATCTCCACAAGGCCAGTGGCGAACTGGCGGATGGCAGCAGTCGCAGTGCCGCCAGTCTGGAACAGACCGTGGCCAGCCTAGAAAACCTGACGGAACTCACGCGAAACAATGCGACCCATGCCCGACAGGCCAACCTGTTGGCCGAGGCCGGCAACGCCAAGGCCACGGCCGGCGAGAAGATCGCCCAAGGGGTCGCCACCGATGCGGCCGAGCGGCTGGGCAATCTCCGCCGGAACCTGACCGAGATCAACAACGCCACCCGGGAGACCGCCAAGGTCGTCGAAACCATCGACGAAATTGCCTTCCAGACCAACTTGTTGGCCCTCAATGCCGCCGTCGAGGCCGCGCGCGCGGGCGAGGCCGGCGCCGGGTTCGCCGTGGTCGCCGATGAGGTCCGTAGCCTTGCCCAGCGCAGTGCGGAAGAGGTCAAGACCAGTGGGCTGCTCATGGAACGAAGCCGTCAGGCGGCGGAACAGGTGGTCAAAGCCGCCGCAGACCTCGAACAGCACCTGCGCCATCAACTGGAGCATGAAGTCGTGGCGGCCTTCAAGGAGGTGGTGGAGGGAACCCACAAGGTGAAGTCCCTCATGTCGGACGTCAGCCAGGCCACGGACGAACAGAGCCAGGGCGTGGAGCAGATCCGGAAGGCGTTGGCCGAAATCGACCAAGTGACCCAATCCAACGCTGCCGTTGCCGAGGAGACCTCCGCCACCAGCGAAGCGGTTAATCAGCGGGCCGGCCAAATTGCCACCAGCGTCAATGACTTGCTGGCCCACATCTCGGGCCAGCGGATGCCGCCCCAGGACGCCACAGCGGACACGCCGGGAACCGAGACCCGGAAGACCCTGCCGCGCATCGGATGATCGGCGACCGACCGCCGGCCCCAGGTCCTGCGTGGGGGCGACGTGAACATGCCAACCCCGCCGGAGCCCCGGCGGGGTTGGTTTTTTCACGCCCTGGGCGGCGCTCAGGTACCGGCGACACCCGTGGGGAAGGAACCTGGAGTCGGGCGGACTCACGCCGAGGTCAGCCCCCATGGGTGTTCGGCTAAGAAATGTGCGTTCGGATAGACGGCTTTGCGGTATGTCACATCGCCCCTTCCAAGGTGGAATACCTCCGTCGAGATGCGATTACCCAGATAAGCGTCAGGGAAAACCTGGTTTTATCCTTAAAAATCGAAATTTCATGAACCGAACACCATGGGATCTGGACCCTTTGATACGCCTCGGGATTCCAAAGGCGGAAACGTCAGCGGAAACAAATAAGCTGGTTTGTAATAGACATATGCTAGAAATCCCCGAGGCCCCTCGGCGGCCCATCGACCTGCGGAAACCCTCCGTGGCCATGACGCCAGCTCAGGCGGGCAGCACCCCGGACCAATTCCCCGTCCCGTGAAGCGTCGCTCCCTCGTTCACCTCCCCATCCTCCACCTCCGGTTTTCTCCCATGCTACCACTCCGCATCCCGCTCCTGCTCTTGACCATCGCCTCCGGCTTCGCCGCCGACCAACTCGACCTGCCCATGGCCGAAGGGCCGTTCAAGCCCTCGTGGCAGTCGCTCCAGAACTACCAGACGCCGGACTGGTTTAAAAATGCCAAGTTCGGCATCTGGGCCCATTGGGGTCCCCAGTGCCAAGCCGAGGATGGCGACTGGTATGCCCAGCGCATGTACATTCCTGGCCATAAAAATTACGAGAACCATGTGAAGCGATACGGCCATCCGTCGGAATTCGGCTTCAAAGACATCATCCCCCTGTGGAAAGCCGAGCGCTTCGACCCGGATAAGCTGCTTGCCCTCTACAAAAAGGCCGGGGCTCAGTACTTCGTGGCCATGGCCAACCACCACGACAATTTCGATAACTGGAATTCCAAGCACCAGCCCTGGAATTCCGTAGCCCTGGGCCCCAAGCAGGACTTGATCGGCAAATGGGCGGAGGCCTCCCGCAAGGTGGGCCTGCGTTTCGGCGTCAGCATCCACATGTCGCGCGCCTGGGATTGGTTCGAGGTGGCCCAGTTAAGCGATGATACCGGCCCCAAGGCCGGCGTGCCCTATGACGGCAACATAACCAAGGCCGACGGCAAAGGAAAATGGTGGGAGGGACTGGATCCCCAGGACCTCTACGCCCAGCAGCACAAACCCAACTCGAATCCCCGCAATACCAAGAGCCCCGACAACAAACCCGGCGACCGGCCATCGATTCCCTACGGCCAGAAATACTACAACCGGGCGAGGGATCTGGTCGATAGCTACCAGCCGGATCTGGTCTATTTCGATGACCACGGCCTGCCCTTGAAAAACGTCGACCAACGCCTTGGCCTAAGCCTGGTCGCCCACATCTACAACGCCAACATGGCCCGCAACCAGGGTCGCAATGAGGCGGTGGTGAATCTCAAGAAACTCAATGAGATGCAGCAGAAGTGTGTGGTCATGGACATCGAGCGCGGGGTGTCGTCCAAGGTCGAGCCGCTACCGTGGCAGACGGATACCTGTATCGGTAACTGGCACTACAAACGGGAAATCTTCGAGCGCCACGGATACCGCAAGACCATCCAGGTCGTCCAGATGCTCGTCGATATCGTGAGCAAGAACGGCAACCTGCTGCTCAGCATCCCCGTGCGCGGTGACGGTACCATCGACGAGGATGAAGTCGCGATCCTCGAGGGCATGGCCGCCTGGATGGCGATCAATAGCGAGGCCATTTATAACACCCGTGCCTGGACGATCTGCGGAGAGGGCCCATCCACCCAGGAGGTCGGCGAACCGGGCGAATTCGGCCACACGAAGGATGTCCGTTCAAAGCCCTACACGGCGGAAGACTTCCGCTTCACGCTCAAAGATGGCCATCTCTACGCCATCGCCCTGGCCTGGCCCACGTCGGGCAAGGTGATCGTGAAGACCCTGGCCAGCAACGCCAAGGGCATCGTCGGGGAGGTCCAGGAGGTCTCCCTGCTGGGTCATGCCGGGAAGCTGGCCTTTGCCCGCACCGAGGCGGGGCTCGAAATCACCCTGCCCGCCAAGAAACCCGGCGATTATGCGTTTGCCTTTAAGATCAGCGGCCTGGATCTGACGGCGTCTCGGCCGTAATCGGCCGATCCCTTTACTCAGGATTTCCATCTAGGTTGATGGAAATCTTCAGTAAGAGCATCTCCAACGATTGGACATCGCCTCATGGTCTCTCAACCCTGGTTCCTGACCCTTGGCCTGGCACTCCTTGCCACCCAGGCCTCCGCTGCCGTGGCCTTAGCCTCGCCGTTCACTGATCATGCGGTGTTCCAGCGAGAGCGACCGGTCCCGGTGTGGGGCACCGCTGATGCGGGCGAGACCGTGACGGTGTCCTGTGCCGGCATCTCCGCGAAGGCGGTGGCTGGCGCTGATGGAAAATGGAAAGTCGAACTGGCGCCTTTGCCCGTGGGTGGCCCCTACGACGTGACGGTGTCGGGCAGCTCCACCATCGTCGTAAAAAATGTGCTGGTGGGGGATGTGTGGCTGTGCTCGGGCCAGTCGAACATGGCCTTCGGCCTCAACCGAGTGGTCAACAAGACGCAGGAAGTGGCCCAGGCCAACCACCCCACCTTGCGCCTCTTCAAGGTCGGTCTTGTCGCCAAGGAGCAGCCCCAGTCCACCTGCGAGGGGACGTGGCAGATCTGTACGCCCAAGAGCGCGGCCGGGTTTAGCGCCGTAGCGTATTACTTTGGACGCGAGCTGACCAAGGAGCTGAATGTCCCGATTGGCTTGATGGTTTCCGCATGGGGCGGGACGGGCGCAGAATCGTGGACCAGCCAGTCGATCCTGGAGGCATCTGCGGAATTCCGCGCCGTGTTCCCCGCCTGGGACAAGACGGTGGCCGACAGCCCCAAGGCCATGGAGCGCTACCGTACCGTGGATCTGGCGAAGTGGGAAAAGGAGGCCGCTGCCGCCAAGGCGGCGGGTCAGCCGGTACCCAAGAAGCCCCGGGAGCCCAACGGCCCCAATACTCCCCATCTCCGTCCTGCAGCCCTGTACAATGGTATGATCGCACCCCTGGTACCGTATGGCCTGCGTGGCGTCATCTGGTACCAGGGGGAAGCCAATGCCACCGGTACCCGGGCCGAGGCCTATCGCCGTTTGCTGCCACAGATGGTGGCTGGCTGGCGGGCTGATTTCGGCAACGACTTCCCGTTCCACCTCGTCCAGCTCGCCAACTTCGGCCTCGACCAGGTCAAGGTCCCCAGCGATCCGTGGCCGGTGGTGCCCTGGGCGGTGCTGCGGGAGAGCCAGGCTCTGGTGGCTGCGACCATGCCAAAATCCGGCCTGGCGGTGGCCATCGATGTCGGCGATCCCAATGATATCCATCCCGCGAATAAACAGGCGGTTGGCCAACGACTGGCGCTCATCGCCTTGGCCAAGGACTATGGCAAGGATGTAGAATTTTCAGGACCCGTGGCCAAAGCCATGATCATCACCGGGACGATAGCCGAGGTCCATTTTGAGCATGCCCAAGGACTGTCCGCCAAAGAGGGCGATCTGCAGGGTTTCACGATCGCCGGTGAGGATGGGCGATTCCGTCCGGCCCAGGCGGTCATCCGTGGTGCCACCGTCCAGGTTTCCTGTCCGGAAATTCCCAACCCCATCTCGGTGCGTTACGCCTGGGGTAACAGTCCGAGCGGTAATCTGGTCAACCAAGCGGGATTACCCGCAGGGCCCTTTCGGTTCCCTCGGAAATAGCCATTCCAGACCAATTGACCATCCCTGGTGACATCTCGGATCCGGCGCTGAATCAGGTAACGAATGGCGCGATTTTACCAATCTTCGTCCACCTACGACAAGCCATCAGGCCAGGGCGGTTATATGGTATGGTATCACGGCGATTCGCGCCCGATGGCATGGCCCCGGCTGATCTGGTACGCTGACCATGCACCTTATGTCGAGCAGTCCGCTTCCCGTATCGCCGTCAAGGAGTCGCCATGTCGCCCTCATGACCCTCCCACGTGCCTGAGTCGGTGTCGCTCGGCGCACCATGCTTGAGCGCTCTCCAGCCACGTTCATTCCGCATCCAAATCCCAAAGGAATCCTCCCCATGTTCGCTTCCAAAATCCTGTCGCTCATGGTCTGCGGCTCAGTCCTCGCGACCAGCACCTGGGCCGCAGATGGACTCTCATTGCCCATCGCCGCCGGTCCGTTTGCCGGCAATGACCAATCCCTGACCCAGCACTACCAATATCCGGATTGGTTCCGCGATGCGAAGTTCGGCATCTGGTCTCACTGGGGCCCCCAGGCGGTTCCCCGCATGGGTGACTGGTATGCGCGCAAGATGTACCTCGGTCCCGGCCATATCGACCGCAAGACTCAAAAGGTCATCGAAGAGGCGGGGCCCATCTATAAGTTCCATGTCGAGAAGTACGGACATCCCTCCACGTTCGGCTACAAGGACCTTCTGCCCCTGTGGAAGGCCGAGCGTTGGGACCCAGATTCCTTGATGGCCCTCTACAAAAAGGTCGGGGCCCGCTATTTCGTGAGCATGGGCACCCACCACGACAACTTTTTCCTGTGGGATTCCAAGATCCACCGCTGGAATTCGGTGAACATCGGACCCAAGAAAGATGTGGTCGGGCTCTGGCAACAGGCGGCCAAGAAGGAAGGACTTCGCTTTGGCGTGTCGGAACATCTCGGCGCGAGCTATACGTGGTTCCAGCCCAATAAAGGATCTGACAGCACCGGTCCCAAGGCTGGCGTTCCCTATGACGGCAATGATCCCCAGTACCAAGACCTCTACTACACCAAGGCAGCGGCGGGCGACACAGGCTGGCTGACGAAGAACAACCCCGCGTTTGAGCAATACTGGTATAACGCCATGAATGAAGTGGTGACCAAATACCAGCCCGACCTGCTCTACTCCGACAGCACGCCTGCCTTCGGCGATGTTGGGCGGGCGATGATCGCCAACTTCTACAACACCAATATCACCGCCAACAACGGGAAACTTGAGGCAGTCTACAACTGCAAGCTTGAGGCCTCGAAGGGCCGTTGGGTGCGCGACATTGAACGTGGCGTGTCGGCCGAGATCAGCGTGGATCCCTGGCAAACGGACACTTCGATCGGCGACTGGTACTACCGTAATGGCCAGAAGTACATGAGCTCTGGCGAAGTCGTGCGCATGCTGATCGATATTGTCAGCAAGAACGGTAATCTGCTGCTCAATGTGGTGCAGACCCCGGAAGGCGACCTGGAACCGGATGTTCTGAAGATCCTCGACGGCATTGCCGGTTGGATGGAGATGAACAAGGAAGGCATCTACGCCACTCGTCCGTGGAAGATCTGTGGCGAAGGCCCGTCCCTGACGACCCACGAAAAGGGCCGGTTCGACGGCCTGAAGGATGTGCCCAAGAACCCCTACTCCGATGCCGACTTCCGCTTCACCACGTCGAAAGATGGCGCGACCCTCTACGCCTTCCAAATGGCGGCACCCACCGGCGATGTTCGTATCGTGTCGCTGGCCGCGCCCAGCGCCCTGATCGACAAGCCCATCACGGCCATCGAACTGGTCGGCAGCACCGAGAAGCTGACCTGGAAGCAGGACGCCGGGGGCCTGATTATCACCAAGCCGGCGAGCGTACCGAATGACTTGGCGGTCTTGTACCGCATCCGTTTCTGATCCTTCCGTCACGGATTCCATGACCGGGTCGAGGAGGCGTTCGCGCCTCCTCGACCCGAATCACATTCCTGCTCCATCGGTGTAGAGGACATGTTGCGGTCCTCAGCCCGCGATCCTCTCACCGTGCCTCGGCATGGGCACCCCATCACCTGCGCTCACCGGTCGTTCTGGATGATGGATCCAGAACCGCCTTCGAGTCCTGCCTCTACGCCGGAAAAGAGTGCCTATGAAAAGACCCCACCTCCTCGACCTCGGTCGGGCTGTCCTCGTGCACCTGACCCTGCTGCTGGCGGTCCACCTCGGAGCCCAGGATGGCACGGGCTGGACCCTGCCTGATCCCCCGGTGGTACCGCCTGCTGAGCATCCCCGGGTGCTCCTGAGAGCCGGGGACCTGCCCGCCCTGCGTCAGCGCTTTGCCGATCCCCGCTTCGCCGCCTTCACCACGGCCATACGGGCCGGTAGCGCGGATTCCTGGGACGGCACCCTGGAAGACAACGATGGCAATTATACACCGCGCATCCACACGGTGATCGAGGCCTGCGCTCTGCGGGCCCTACTGGAAGAAGATCAGGTCCTTGGGCGGCGGGCGGTAGACCTGCTCTGCCGGGTCCTGCCGATGGTGACCTTTCCGAAGAAGCAGGACATCACGCGGGAAAAGGGCGCGACCATCACCACCGCCGCCCTGGTCTATGATTGGTGCTACGGGCAGATGGAGGAGTCCCAGCGAACGCTGATCCGCAAGCACATGAAGCGGATCGCCGGCATGATGGAGGTCGGTTATCCGCCAAAGAGGGCCAGTGCCGTCACCGGCCATACGGGCGAGGCCCAGATCCTCCGGGATCAGCTGGTCGGCGGGATCGCCATCTATGACGAAGACCCGGAGATGTACCGCTACGCTGCCGGGCGAATCTTCGCAGAAATCGTACCCGCGAGGAATTTCTTCTACCCGTCCCACTGGCATCATCAGGGGAGCAGCTACGGGCCCGTGCGCTTCCAGTGGGAGCTCTGGACCACCCTGATCTTCACCCGCATGGGCCTGCCCTCACCCTTTATCGCCGATCAAGGCAACATCCCCTACGCTTGGATCTATGGCCGTCGACCGGACGGTCAGGTCTTCGCCGATGGTGACTGCTCCACCATGCTTCGGCGGATGACCACGCCCAGAAACTCCGCTCCGGTGGAGTACCTGGCTGCGGCCGTCAGCCGGGATCCGGTGATTGTCGGCTGGGCGGAACGCCTGCGCCAGGAGCGGGACCGTACCAGCAGCCAGCTCGGCTATTTCCTGTTCATGCCCACGGACGTACCGCCAGCACCCGTGGATGACCTCCCCCTCAGCCGGTACTTCCCCGATCCGGCAGGGGTGATGATCGCCCGGACCAGCTGGGCCACCGGTGCCGAGGCACCCTGCGCCATGGTCCAAATGAAGATCGCTCCCTGGATGTTCAATAACCACCAGCACCTGGACGCCGGGCATTTCCAATTGTGGTACAAGGGCGCTCTCGCCACCGACACGGGCCACTATAGTGGCTCCCATGGCGGATACGGCAGCCCTCACTTTCTCAACTACTACCAGCGGAGCATTGCCCACAACACCATCACCGTCACGGATCCCGATGAGGTCTTCACCTGGCAAGGCAAGACCCTGCGGAATGATGGGGGCCAACGGTGGCCCAACGAAGGTCGGGAAGCGCCGAAGCAGGAGGTGATCGCCAAGAGTCACCGGGTTGGCCGGGTCACCGGCCATGACCTTGGGCCGGATGCCCGGCGGCCGGCATTCAGTTACCTGGCGGGGGACCTGGAGGGCTACGGTCCGAAGGTGGCCCATGCCAATCGCAGCTTCCTGTTCTTGCATCTCGACGATGCCGACCATCCGGCGGCCCTGGTGGTCTACGACCGGATCCGTTCATCTCAGGCCGCCTTCGTCAAAAAATGGCTGCTCCACACGCCGTCCCAACCCACCCTGGCCGAGGACGGATTCACCGCCATCGGGGCCTGGGGCGGACGCATGGACGGCAAAATCCTGGCGCCCGCCACCGGGAACATCCGACTGACGTCCGTGGGCGGCCCGGACCAGGAGTTCCTGGTCGACGGACAGAATTTCCCCCAGGCTCCCAACCGCAATGTCCCCCTGGCGGACAGCGAGGGAGCCGGCTGGCGCATTGAACTTTCCCCCGCCACCGCGCGGCTGGACGATCGCTTTTTGGTGGTTCTCCAGGTGGGCGATGATCGGCCGGGGTACGCCCCCTTGGTGGTGACGACGGTAACCGCACCCGGTCTCACGGGTCTACGAATTGCGGACCGGGTCGCGCTCTTTCCCCAGGGAGAGGAGTCCCTGGCTGGCCCCCTGGCCGTGACGATTCCCGGGAAAGACCCATGCCGCTTGATGGTGGCGGACGTCCAACCCGGCACCTGGGAGATCACCCAGGATAAGGAGCGCACGGGGGTGGAGGTTACCGCCTCGTCAGGTTTCCTGCAGGCCCTGGTCCGCCCCGGGCCGGTCTCCTTGCGTCGGCGGCGCTGAAACCACGGCCGCCGATCGTCAGGATTCCATCGACGTTCTCGCTCAGCAGGCATTGTGCCCCTCCATGAACGGCTATGAGCCATTCATAGGCCCACTTCACCCGCTGCCCGTCGACAAAGACTGCCCCCATGACGACCACCTCCCTGACCCTGACCCGCCCCGATGACTGGCATCTGCACCTGCGCGACGGCGCGACCATGGCCGCAGTCCTGCCGGCGACGGCCGAACGGTTCGGGCGCGCCATCGTGATGCCCAATCTCTCGCCCCAGGTGGCGACGGTCGAGGCGGCCCGGGCCTACCGTGACCGCATTCTGGCGGCGCGACCCACCGGGTCGGCGTTTGAGCCGCTGATGACGCTCTACCTCACGGAGCAGACCACCCCGGCCGAGATCGCCCTCGCCAAGGCCAGCGGGTTCGTCCATGCGGTCAAATACTACCCGGCCCACGCCACCACCAATTCCGCCCACGGCGTGACGGACATCACCCGCTCCTACCCGGTGTTCGCCGCCATGGCGGCCCACGACCTGCCGCTGCTCATCCACGGCGAGGTCACCAGTCCGGATATCGACATCTTCGATCGCGAGGCCGTGTTCATCGAGCGCCACCTGCGACCGCTGGTGCGCGAGTTTCCCACGCTCCGGATCGTGTTCGAACACATCACGACCAGCGCCGCCGCGACTTTCGTCACCGAAGCCCCCGCCACCATCGCCGCCACCATCACCGTCCATCACCTGCTGCTGAACCGCAACGCGCTGTTCGTCGGCGGGATCCGGCCGCACCATTACTGCCTGCCCGTGCTCAAGCGGGAAGAGCACCGCCTGGCCCTGGTCGCCGCCGCGACCAGCGGCAATCCCAAGTTCTTCCTGGGCACCGACAGCGCCCCGCATCCGCGCCACGCCAAGGAATCGGCGTGCGGCTGCGCCGGCATCTACACATCCCACGCGGCAATCGAACTCTACGCCGAGGTTTTTGAAGCCGAGGGCGCGCTGGAGCGGCTGGAGGCCTTCGCCAGCTTCCACGGCCCCGACTTCTACCGCCTGCCGCGCAACCGCGACACGATCTCCCTGGAAAAGACCCCGTGGACGGTGCCCGAAGAGGTCAGCTTCGGCACCCATGCCGGTGTGCCGCTACGCGCCGGGGGGACGGTGGCCTGGAAACTCGCAGAGGGCTGACCGCGACTAGGCCTAAACAGGCACCGCATTGGCGGTCTTGCGGCGGATTTCCAAACACGGTTTTCGCGGCTTCCAGGTCGCCCACTCCGTTCGGCTGGTCCCGCTTGAGGAAGATGCCCTCGGTCCATGCGTTCCAGGAATTGACGGTCTGGATGCGCTGGCCGGCCAGGCGTTGTAGGAGCCCCTCCCTGGCCAGGTGCAGGGCCTCTTCGTATGACCCACCGGCGGCCAGGCCCCATGGTGTTTAGCCCCCTGAGTCCAGGGTCGCGGTGGCTGACGAATCCTTCCGCGTCCCGTTCTTTCATTGGTCCCTTGAGTCCCCCGATGACCGTCCGCGCTTAGCTCCGCAGCGATGAGTTCAGCGGGTAAAAGGAAACCTGCAGGGAAACTGGCCTACCATGTCAAGCTGGCACCATGCGTGTCGCTTCCCCTGCCCAGCGGCTGAATTCCGGTCTAAACTCCTGCGGCTTTTTGTCCCGGACCAAGGACCCGCGCCTGCCCCAGGCGCGGGTCCTTGGCTCCGTGCTCCCACGTCGGGGGTTCACCCTCATCGAACTGCTGGTGGTCATGGCCATCCTCGCCGTGTTGGTGGGATTGCTGTTGCCAGCGGCCTCCATGTTGAAAGACATGGCACGGGCCACCCGCTGCCAGACGAATCAGCAGCAGGTGGTCATGGCGGCATTCGCTTACGCGAATGACAACAAAAGTGGTCTTCCGGCAACCCGGTTAGTAACAGGAAGCTATTGGC
>CAIUVD010000092.1 GCA_903902515.1 uncultured Planctomycetota bacterium
ATGGTCGCTGGAGACACCGGTAGGGATCAACAGACAGAGAATCAAGGGGCCAGAAGGCTGTTCGTTGAAGGAATCGTGGCCGCCGCTTCGTCATCCAGCCCAGCCTGCCGCAACAGGGGGACATAAAGGGGGGACATAAAGGGGACAGGCCACCTTATGTCCTCGCTTGAATCCGCCTTCTCCTGACGCCTACTTTCGGGCAAGAAAAAGCAGATCACCCCTGGCTACGCCAGGGGTGATTTGCTTTGTGCATGACCAAGGGGCCAGCTAACGCCCCCAAATCAGAATGAGGATCCTGCCCCTTCACCGGCACATCCACCGGGCACGATGATGAAGCCCATGCCCGACCACGATCACCCCTACAAGATCTTGTTCCGCCAACCGGAGTTGGTGGCGGATCTCTTGCGCTTGGTCGTCAGTGACTTGGCAGACGAATGCGATCTTACGACCCTTGATCGCCGCAATGGCTCGTACGTCACGCCAGACTGGCGGGAACGGGAAGACGATCTGGTGTGGCGCGTTCGGTGGAAAGGGCAGGACCTCTACCTCTACTTGCTCTTGGAGTTCCAGTCGACCGTCGATCGCGACATGCCCGTGCGCATCATGACCTACCTCGGTCTGCTGTACCAAGATTTGCGAACCTCGGCCGCCATCGCTCCCGATGCCCCCCTGCCGCCAGTCCTGCCCATGGTGCTCTATAACGGCGATGACCCCTGGACCGCCCCGCGCAATGTCCGCGATGCCATCGGTCCCGTGCCGTCGGTCATCGAACCGTTCCTGCCGCATCTTCCTTATCTGTTGCTCGATGAAGTCCGCATGGTCTTGAAGCCCGCTGCCGAGGAGCGCAACCTGGCCGCCGCCGTCTTCAAACTCGAGCAGCAAGACAGCTTGGAACAGCACCTGCAGGTCGCCAATGCCGTCAAAGCGTGGCTCAAAGCCCTGCAACGACCCGAACTGTTGCCGGGATTTCTGACCTGGTGGCAAAGAACCCTCAGTCAACGACGCCAACTGGCCCAAGACCTCAATCCCTTTCAGGAGGATCCCATGATCGCCGACCGCATTCATCGACACTTAGACCGCATCGCCGCCGAGGCCGAAGCTCGGGGGATTGCAGAGGGAGAAGCACGCGGAGAAACCAACGGTCAAGTGCGCACGATCCTGACCTTGATCCAAGAGGGGGATCTTTCCCGCGAGCGAGGCCTCGTTCGGCTGCAACACCTCCACGATCAACGGGCCATCAGCGATGACGTGTGGGCCGAAATTCAACGAAGCCTGCAAACCTGATCTGTGACCGCAATCGGCGCTCTGAAGAACTTCGCCAGCCTCTCCCAGGCTGTCCGTGCAGGCTTGTCGGGCTTGAGTCCCATCATCGATGCGGAGTTGGCTCCGCATGGTCACGTGGGCGGCCGGGGGCTATGGCCTAAAAACCTTCAGCTCAAGCCCTTGAATGCATTTAAAGTGCTTTTCGTTGGAAGAACACAACACGAGGTTGTTCTCAACGGCGGTTGCGGCAATGAGCGCGTCGCCGGCATAGAGTCCGCCAGAGAGCGTGTGCTGCTCGACGTAGATCAATGCGCGATGGCCAATATTTTCGGTTATTGGCAAGGTCACGAAGCCCATGTCCGCAATAAATCGTTTCACCCGTTTGTGCTGCTCTTTGCTTTTCGCACCCTGGAGCAGTTCCATATACGTCTGAATCGACAGGAATCGCTCCTCCTCCGCATTCAGCATATCGGCGGCCTTGGCGTTACCCCGTTCGATATAAATGAAGAGGTCCGTATCAAAGAGCATCGTACCGACCGCCCCGCAAGGTCCTCATGACGTCTTGGACGTCCGTGTCCTGATCGCCTTCCGCCGAAGACCCGAAAAACGCATGCTCTTGGACTTTCATCGTCTTCTGAAGAACGGGCGTGATGACCCCCTTGACCTTTCCGTGATAGAGAACGGTCACGGTTTCCCGATGGTCCAGTGCCGCAAGCACTTGACTCGTTTTATACCGTAAGTCTAAGATCGTGGCGTTCATGAGCGATGATCCTGGAATATGTCTACAATATGGAGACATATTCCCGAATTCAAGATGGTCGCTGGAGACACCGGTAGGGATCAACAGACAGAGAATCAAGGGGCCAGAAGGCTGTTCGTTGAAGGAATCGTGGCCGCCGCTTCGTCATCCAGCCCAGCCTGCCGCAACAGGGTGGAGTTGCCAAAGAACGCCAGGATTTCGGATGCCGTCGCCGTGACTCCATCATCGACAAGATCGAGAAACCCGAATTGGGCGATACGCTTTTCGATCTCGTCGGGGTTGAGATAGACCCCCAAGAGGTTCAAGGGCACCACACCTTTGAGGGTACTCATCCCCGAACCGTTTGGCCCAGCGAACATGCGCAGGCGCGGTATCGTCACGGGATACGAACCTGCGTCCATTGCTGAACCGGCACCGGTGCTGAAGCGGGCTTGAGACGGGTGCGTGTGCCGTCGGGGGCGATTTCGTAGATGCCATCGTTGGCACTGACCAAAACCCGCTGACCGGACGCTAAGGCTTGCACATAGGCAACGCCAAAGGCCGCGCCGGAGATGGCTGGAATCTGACTTTCGAGGAAGTCCATGGTCTTCTCAGGATCAGGAATGGGATTCCCTAAAGTTCTGGATATGGTTCGGCCCTTAACAATGCCATCCGTAGCATGGGCGGCCCGCCCATGGTGGCCGTGGAGGCAACAAAGCGGCCCATCACCGCCCCAGAAGTCCCCACGTCGGTCCGGCGGTGGATGGCCGGGGTGCCAGGGTCAGGTCCGTTGGCGCATCCCCGGACACCAGCACCGCCGTTTGACCCTTGGCCAAGGGCAGGGTCAGGACGCCACCAGCGTCCGGGGTCAGGACCCCGGGTTGGCCGAGAATCCGCACCGGGGCGGGGAGGTCCGTGCGCACCCGGCAGGGTTCCCCGGCCAGGCTGGTAATGCGCACGAAGGCCGTGCGGCCGGAACGGCGAGCAGCGCTGACCAGGAAGGCGCCTTCGGCCCGTAGGTCGTGGAAGGCGAGGTCGGCCCAGGTCGAGGGCACCGCCGGCAGGACGTGGATCACGCCGTTGCGGCTTTGCAGGAGGAAATCCGTCAGGCTGCGGGCGGCGCTGAGGGGGGATTCGAAGGTCGGCCAGCCGTTTTCGCTGTAGAGGGTGTTGGCGCCGATGGTCGGACCCGTGGGCAGGATGGTCAGGGCGCGGTTGAGCCAGGTCAGGCCCTCGTCGCCGTTGCCGAGGGTCGCCCAGAGGGAGGACGCGGCGGTGAACTTGAACAGGCATTCGTCACCCACCAGACCCGTGAAATGGCGCAGGGACTGCTCGATCAGGGGGCGGCAGGCGGGTTCGGTCTCGGGGTGGAGGACCTGGAACGGATAGACCGCAAACAGATGGCTGGAGTGGCGGTGGGATTTGGCGAAGGGCGTGTCCTTGCCGATCATGATGCCGGTGGCGGGGTCCACGGGGAGGTCCACCAGGTGGTCGAGGATGTCGTGCCAGGCCGCCCGGTCGGGGTGGTCGATGCCGAGGCGGGCGGTGGTGTCGAGGAGGGCGCGGAAGCCCCAGCGGATGATCGCCAGGTTCATGCTCGTGTCTTCAGCCTGGCCGTATTCGTCGGAATAAGACATCGGGACGTGCCAGCGGCCGTCGCTGCCCTTCACCAGGGTCCGGCGGTAGACGTTCATGGCCCGCACCAGCAGGGGCACCACCGAGGTCCGCAGGCGGGTGTCGTCGGCGGTGAAGCGGGTGTGCAGATAGAACTGCTGCACCAGCCACGGCAGGGCCAGGAACTGGTAGGACTGGCCGGGCTTGAGGACCGCCGGGCCGGGGGCGGAGGACCGCAGTTCGCCAAAACCGCTGACCCGGCCAAGGGCGGCGGAATCGCTGCGCCACTCCTTGGGCACATTGGCGATCAGGTCCTCGATCCGGTCCTCTAGCAGGCGGCTCTGGGGCTCGTTGAAATCCGGGTGATTGGTGACGTTGGTGGTGAAGTAGGACAGTTGGGTGTTGAGGTTCTGCCAGTAGCAGGGCCAAACCGTGGGCTTGAACCACGGGCCCATCAGGTCGACCACCGGCCGGTCGGGGCGGGTGGCGCTGGCCATCTTGTAGAGCTGCTGCCAGTAGAAGGACTCGATCCGGGCATCGGGGACGGTCAGGAAGCTCGCGGGGTAGTAGGCATGCCACCAGGCGCGGTGGGCAGCCTCGCGCTGGGCCGGATCCTCGGCGCGCACGGCGGCCAGTTGGGCCAGGGCGTTGTCGCCAGAACCGGTGACCGGGGACAAGCCGGCGGCGCGACGGTTGGCCACCGTGACCGCCACCTGACGGCGACCATCCGCCCGGGTATCGCTGGCCCAGGCGGTGGCGTAATCGCTACCCGCCAGCAGGGGCTGGACCACCACCTCGGCATCGCCCTGGCGGCTGACGGTGAAGGGCGGATTCGGGGTGTAGGTGAAGGTCTTGTCGCGCTGGGGTTGGACGGTGAAACGCGGGCTGTTGCCCTGCTGGGGCCGGAATACCACCGTCGCCCCGGCTTCGCCGCCCTGGGGGCTCAGGTCGAGGATCACCGCCGGCCCGCCGGACGGGGCGTAGAGGCGCAGACCCAGGGAGCCGACGTCCGTGGTCAGGGTGCCGGTGACCTCGGCGTTCCACAGATCCGTCCTCAGGGAGACATTCGTGACCTTGCCCACCGGGGTCAGGAGCATCTGACCGATGGGCAGGCGGCAGCGGTGGTGAAAAGCCGGGCCCGTGGGTCGGTGGTCGTAGACATCCGTGCGGCCGATTTCAAAGCGCAGGGTGCCGGGCTGGCCGGGCTCCTCGAAGACGATCGCCCCCACGAGACCGTTCCCAACGAAAGGCCCTTGGAAATAATCCTTCGGCATCCGTTCCCACACCGGGTCTTGCCGGGCCAGGAAGGACGGCCAGTCCACCGCCAGGGACGGTTCGGCGGCAGTCAGGGCGGGGAGCAGCAGGGCGGGCAGGAGGGGGCGGAGCATGGGGCCATCCTGAGGCCGGGATCCGGGCGTGACCATATCCATTTCCTGGCATCCTGTGTCCATGGTTGCGCCCCTGGAAATCCGCCTGGCCGTGCCCCTGCCGCCGATCCACCTCATGCATCTGGGTGTGGCGCTCCTCGACCAGCGGTGGTCCGTGGCCCTGGCCGAGCCCCACTGGCGGCTCTACCACAACCGTTCCCGGGGCGGGGCCATGCGCTTCGCCGGCCCCGGGATGGCCATGACGGCTAGGGACGGGGCGGTGGTCCTGATCCCGCCGTGGTGCCGAGTCACGGCGACCTGCAGCGGCCCCGTGGACCACGTCTTCCTCCACCTCGACCGGGTCCCCCTGCCGGAACCGTGGGTCCGGGAGCACCTGACCGCACCCCGGGAATTACCGCCGGATTCTGCCCGAGATGCGGTGCTCGACGCCTTCCGCGCCGCGCCCCTCGGGCCCTTGCCGATGGGCCTGCACCTGCAATTGCTGGCCCTGGTGCCCACCTGTTTGGCGGCCCTGGTCGCCAGCCTGCCACCCGTCGCCCAGGAGGACCTCGACCGGGCCGCCGCCGGCCTCGACCCCCTGACCCCGGCCCTGGCCCGGCTCGAGGCGGACCTCGCGGCGCCCCTCGATCTGGCCACCCTGGCGACGGCCTGCGGCCTGAGTCCCACCCGCTTCGCCCACCGCTTCCGGGAACGCCTGGGCACCACCCCGGGCCGGTGGCTGCAAGCCCGGCGGATCGCCGAGGCCGCCGGGTTGCTGGCGACGGGCGACCTGCCCATCGAGGCCGTGGCCACCGCCATCGGCTTCGCCAACCGCTTCCATTTCAGCCGGATTTTCGCCCGCCAGGTCGGCGAGGGCCCCGCCGCCTACCGCTCCCGCCGCCAGCATGCCCGGGTGCATCGCCTGGGCCCGGTGTCCACCATCGCAGCAGCCACACCACCGGCCGGGGGGATGCAAAAGCCACAACACCCCCCATAACCGGCGCCCATGAAGTTTCGCGTCCCTGGTTCCACGACCAACCTCGCCCATGGTTTCGACTGCCTGGGCATTGCCCTCGGCCTGGCCAACACCATTGAGGTGCTGCCCAACGGCGGAGCCGAGGTCACCGCCCCGGGGGCCGCCGATCCGGGCCTCCAGCCGATGGCCGCCAAGGTCCGCGACACCTGCGCCGAGGTCTGGGGCGTGAGCATCCCCGGCTTCGCCGTGACCGTGACCGGCGATGTGCCGATCGCCCGGGGCATGGGCTCGTCCGCCACCATCCTATGCGGCGTGGCCGCCGCCTGCCGCAGCCTGGCGGGCCTGCCCGATGAGTCCGCCGAGGTCTTAGCCGTCGCCGCCAAACTCGAAGGCCATCCCGACAACGTCGCCGCCG
>CAIUVD010000093.1 GCA_903902515.1 uncultured Planctomycetota bacterium
CGCGCCTGCGGATGACGAAGAAGCGCGCCAGCGGGGCGCGGTCCCGGGGGACTTGCTCCAGGAACCCCTGGAAACGCAGGTCATGGCGCTCCGCGACCACGTGGCTGAGCCGGTGATCCTCCATGCGGTGGTCGAGGACCCGGTCACGGTCGATGCGGTGCTCCCCATCGAAATTCCGCCCGGACCGATGGTCGAGGCCTCGGCGGCACTGCCCGAGGTGGTGGCGGTCACCGTTGCACCCGAGGCTGTTCCGGTGGTGGCCGAGCTTCCTGCACCCCCGGTGATCGCGGAAGAGCTGGCCTTGCCTGCGCCGGTCCTTCCCGAGACCCCGGTGGTGGCCGAGGAATCGGCCCCGCCCGCAACGCCTCAGCCCGTCCCGCGCCCGACCTCCGTCGCGCCCCTCCTGACGGCGCTGGGTTTTGCCGGGGCCCTGGTGCTGGGCTGGTGGACCTTCCGCATTCCCGCCGAGCCCCGGCCGGTGACGACGACCCTGGCCGAGGTGGTCGCCGCCCCCAGCGCCTGGCCCCCGGCCCGGAATTGGTTCGCGGTTCCCTGGTCGTTCCTGCCCGCCTCGGCGTTCTGGAAACCCTGGCCCCCGGCTCGCGATTGGTTCGCGCTCCCGGATTCCTGGTCGTTCCTGCCGTCCTCGGCTTTCCAGCAACCCTGGCCCCCGGCTCGGGATTGGTTCGCCCTCCCGGAGCCCTGGTCGTTCCTGCCGGTCGACGCCTTTGCGCCGTCAGGTCTCCTCGACCCGGACCTGTGGCGTCGCTGGGCGAACTTTCCCCAGGCCCACGGCCAAGCCCACGGCGACCACGCTGGAGAGGGGCATGCCGACGGCGCACACCAGGGGGCCCCAGACCCCGCCGAGGGCGAACCCGAGGGCGATGGCGTTGTAGCCCCATGCCCACACGAGGAGTAATCGCCGGTGGTGGCGGTGGGCCTTGGCCAGGGCCAGGAGGTCCGTGAGGTCGCTTAAGGCCCGGGCCGGATCCAGCAGGTAAATGTGGCAGCAGCGCAGGGCCGCTGCCAGGCCGCCACGCACGCCGATGGCGACCTCCGCCGCCGCCAGGGCCAGGGCGTCATTCACGCCATCCCCGACCATCAGCACATGGGGATGCTGTCGCACTAAATCGGCCTTGTCTTCGGGAGAGCAGCCTGGGTGGATGGCGGTGATGCCGCAGGCTTCGGCGGCCCGGCGGCACGGCCCCGGCCGATCGCCCGAGGCCAGGACCGGCGTCAGGCCCCGCTGGCGGAGGTGTTCGACCACCGTGGCCGCTTCGGGGCGCAAAGGATCATCGGCCCGCACCAGGCCCACGGGCACACCGTTCCAGGCTACCCCCGCCGCCAGGGCCGCGTCGTCCGGCAGGGTAACGCCGGTAAATGCGGCGGATCCGACCCGCAGGACGCCCTCAGGAAAGACGGCCTCGACGCCCCGGCCAGGAATCTCGGTGGAGGACGTGGGCGTTGGTCCCTCGCCCGCCAGGACCGCCGCCAGGGGATGGCGACCCCCGCGTTCGGCGGCGGCCACCAACGCCTGGCGATCCACCCCATCGAACCACGTCCAGGCCACGGCGCTGGCCTGGCCGGTGGTCAGGGTCCCGGTTTTGTCGAGGACGGCGGTGCGGCAGTCCGGCAGACGGTCGAGGGCGGCTTCATCGGCGATGAGCACGCCCCGGGCCGCCGCCCCCGCCAGGGCCCGGGCCCGCAGGATCGGCAGGGCCAGGCCGATGGCGCAGGGACAGGAAGCCAAGAGTGCCGCCAAGGACCGCTCTAGCACCGTGCCCCAGGGCAGGCCCAGGCCCACCAGCACCACCGCCCCCGCACCCACCGCCCCCAGGGCCATGGTCACATAGCGCCCGGCCCACGGATCGGTGTTGCTGGTCTGGGTCGCTTCCGCCTGGGCCAGGATGCCGGCCAGGCGGGTGGCGGGGCCGATGGCCTCAAGACGGACCCGCAGCACGCCCCGGGCCAGGACGGTGCCGGCATAGACCGGCGCTCCGGCGGGAATCGCCGTCGGCGTGGCCTCGCCGGTCAGCACCGCCGTATCGAGCCACGCGCCGCCGTGTTCGGCCACCCCGTCCCCGGGCAACCGCTCCCCTGCGCGGACCTCGATGACCTCACCGGGCACCAGGGAATCGGCCGCCACCAGGCGGTCCTCGCCCGCCCGGCGGGCGGTGGACGGCAGCAGGCCCTCCAACCGTCCGGCCCGATCGCGGATCCGTTCCTGGACCGTCGCCAGCACCACCCGCCCGACCAGCAGCAGGGCCACGAACATGGCCACCGCATCGGCGTAGAGGGCCGTGCCCCCCAGCACCAGACTAACCAGGGTCACGACCAGCCCGAGGGCCACGCTGGCCGCCGCCAGGGCATCGGCGGACCACCGCCGCTGGGCGATGCTGCGGCGCAGGGCCGCCCACCACGGCCCGGCGGCCCACACCGCCGGCATCGCCGCCGCGAAGGAACCCCACGCAAACAGGTGTCGCTCAGCGAGGGGCATGTCGCCGGTCATCTCGCCGGCATAGACATTCATCGACAGGTGCATGGAGCCGACCGCCGCCGCTCCGGCCAGGGCCAGGCGCAGCAGCAGATCCCGCCGCTCCCGGGTCCGCCGGGCCAGTTCCTCGGGCGAGCGGTAGGGCAACAGTCGATAGCCCAGTCGGGCCACCAGCCGAGCCTGCTCCAGGGGCGAGGTCCGTTGCGGGTCGTAGATCACCCGCAGGGACATGCGCGCCAGATCGAGCCGGGCATGGCCCACGCCCTCATCGAGGGCGGGCAGGCGTTCCAGCAACCACACGCAGGCCGGGCAGTGGACGCCCTCCACCGCCCAGGTCAGGCACGCCCGGCCATCGGCGAGAGGCGTGACCTGCTTCGCCAAAAACACCGGATCCCCCCAGGCCTCGGGCACGGTGATTTCCGCCACGGGCTTCCCAGGTTCCCGCCGGGCAAGCCACCCATCGAGCCCCGCGCCATGAATGATGGCAAAGGCGGTGGCGCAGCCGGAACAGCAGAATTCATCGGCCGACAAGATGCCGCAGTGGCGGCATCTCTCTGTCCGGGGTCCGGGGTCACTTCGGGTCCGGGGTCCGGGGTCCGGGGTCCGGGGACCGGGGTCCGGGGTCCG
>CAIUVD010000094.1 GCA_903902515.1 uncultured Planctomycetota bacterium
TAGGCGAGTGCCGCAGCCTGCGACCTTTCCTTGTCGCCGCCCATGGGCAAAACTTCGACCGCCTTGCGGCCGTCCTCACCACCAACCCCTGAAAACACCATGAAGTACGCCACCATCATCGTCGGCATCCTCGTTGGCCTCCTGTTCGTGGCCGCCGCGGTCGCCGTCCTCTTCCACCTCGTCACGCCCCCGCCACCGCCCGAGGGCTCGGCCATGGCCGCCTTCAACACGGCCTTTGGCCCCACGGGCTACCTGACCTTCGTCAAAATCTTGGAATTGGTGGGCGGCGTGCTCATCGCCATCCCCGTGACCCGCCGGGCGGGCCTGCTGATCCTCGGGCCCATCATGATCAATATCTTGGCCTTCCATGTCTTCGTCACCGGGGGTCAGGGCCTCCTCGACCCGCCCCTGATGGTCCTCACGGCCCTGATGCTGTTCCTGACCTGGGCGGAACGGGGGGCCTTTGCCGCCTTCCTGCGGCCGACCCGACCGTAAGCCTCAAGCGGGATACCCGCCGGGAGGGTGCATACCGGATCAGTTGCTAATGACCCGAATGCCGTTTTGGAGACCGCCCCAGCCTCCGAAGGGTCGACCAGCGACATCGAGGACCACCGACAGGGTGCGGGGGCCCTTCCTCGGGGGCAGTTCAACCGTGAGGGATCCGGCCAACCGATCGGCCTTGGTGCCTAGCAGGACGCCGTCACACCACACCTCGGCAGCGCCGAGGATTTTGCCGAAGATGATCCGCGCACCGTTGGCCTGAATCTTGGCCGACGGCGTGAAGCTGGCGCGCAAAATCGCCCAGGACTTGTCGTTGAAAACCTCGGCGAGGATCGACGAGCCACGAATTTCCGTCCAGCTATTCATGTCGAAGTCGGCGATCGTGAGGTTGGGATCCGGCCGGGTGTCGCTGACCGGGGAGAGACGCCACACCGTGAGATGCTGGGTGTCCGGAGCGACACCAACGCCTGGACGGCGGTCGGCGGCCGCCACCGGGATGGTGCAGGTCCCCACGGGCAGGCCCTCGACCGTGGCGGTGACGGTCACGGGGCCGAGGGGAGCGGCCTCGGGACGGGATTGAATGATGACCTGGGCCAAGCCGTTGAAGAGACTTCGGCGGGGTTCCTGCTCGGGTTCATGGCTGTTGGGATCCCCATTGCCGACACCGATGATGGCCGCCGGACCGCTGATGGTGAAGGTCACGGGCTGGTTGGCAGTCGCCAGCCAACGACCCTGGGCGTCCGTCAGGCTGACGGTCAGGGGGAGGGCATCCTCACCATCGCCGCGCAGGGTGGTGCGGGCGGCGGAGGGGTCGAGGTGCAGGCGAACGGTGGTGGCGGGGCCGGTGGTCTCGACCCGCCGACGGGCGATCTCGTGGCCGTTCCGGCGGGCGACGATCTCGATGGCACCCGGCTGGTAGGGAACCTCCCACGAGGACATGGCGTAGGGGTCGTTAACCACCTCACCCGCGCTGACGCCGTTGACGAACAACTCGGCCTTTTCGGCGTTGGTGATGGCCATGACCGTGACTGGTGTGCCCTCCTGCCCGACCCAATCCCAGTGGGGGATGACTTCCAGGATGGGGCGGTCCTTGATCCACATGGCCTGACGCCAGTGGTAGGCCGCCTTGGGGAAACCGCACAGATCCATCAGGCCGAAGAACGAGCCGGCGCTCGGCCACTGGTAGGGCGAGGGTTCCCCACGGTAATCAAAGCCGGTCCACACAAAGCCACCGGCCAGGTGTTTGCGGGTGTCGATGAGTTTCCAACCCGCCTGCTGGCTCTGGCCCCAGGGGGCGAAATGCCGGTCGTAGGAGGCAAAGACCTGGGCCTTCGGGTCCGAGACGTAGGCGCCCCGGGTCATGAAGGCGGAGGCGTCCTCGGTGCTAAGGGCCGGCTTCCCCGGGTAGAAGCGGGCGACGTTGTCGTAGTGGTTGGTTTGGTAGTTGAGACCGATGACATCCACCGCGTGGCCGACATTGAGGCCCGATTCCACGCCGCCGTTCATGGCGGCCGTGATTGGCCGGGTGGCATCGAGGCGGCGCACGGTGGCCACCATCCGACGGACCATCTCATAGCCCTGGGGGGTTCCCTGCATGGGCTCCTCATTGAAGACCGACCACAGGAACACGCTGGGATGGTTGCGGTCGCGGCGGATCATCCATTCCAACAGACGGACGTGCTCATCGCTGACATTAAAATCCCGATTCTCGTCGAGGACCAACAGGCCGAGACGATCGCAGGCATCCAGCAGTTCCGAGGTCGGCGGATGGTGGGCGGAACGGTAGGCGTTGCTGCCGAGTTCCTTCAGGCGACGGATGCGAAAGTCGAGCAGGCTATCGGGAACGGCCGTGCCGACCCCGGCGTGGTCCTGGTGGTTGCAGGTGCCCTTGATCTGGACGTGGCGGTCGTTGAGGAAGAAGCCCTCCCCGGCGACAAAGCGCAGGGTCCGGAAACCCGCCGGGGTGATGGTGCCATCGACCGCCGTACCGTCGACCGTGACCGTGGTTCGCACGCGGTACAGGGTGGGCTCCTCGATGGACCACCGCCGGGGATTGGCAACGGGTATGCGGAAGGCGGCCACGGCCTGTCCAAGGACCGGCACCGTGGTGGTGGTTTCGCCCCGGGCCACCTCGCGGCCCTCGTCATCGATCAGGACGCTGGTGACGGTGGCTTCCCGGGGCTGCTCGTGGTCGTTGGCCAGGGTGGCTTCGACCGGGATGTTCCAGGTGCCATCGGCCTCCTGGACCGGCTGGGCGAAGACGCCATCCGGCACCAGGTAGGTCGCGCCCTTCTTCACCAGCCAGACGTGGCGGTAGATGCCGGCGCCCTCGTACCACCAGCCCTGCTGGGGTACGGCGTCAACCCGCACCGCGATGGTATTCCCCCGCTCGCCATAGTTGGCCAACGAGGTGATATCGACGGTGAAACCGCTATAACCACAGAAATTCCGTTTGATGAGGATGTTATTGACCCAGACCGTGGCATGGGTGGCGATGCCATCAAAACGAAGTTCGAAGTGCTGGCCTTTGTCCGCCGCATCGAGCAGGAAGGACCGACGGTACCACCCCACGCCCCGGGGCCGGTAGCCCTGGGAAAGATTCTCCGTCTGGTCGAAGGGGCCCTCGACCGCCCAGTCATGGGGCAGGTCGAGGGTGCGCCAGGCGGCGTCGTCGAAGGTGTCCTCGGCCGCCCCGTGGGCGACTCCCGCCTTGGCATTGGAATAGGACTCCCCGTGGCCTTTGATGACCGGCATGGGGAGGTCGCCGAGGTGAAATTTCCAAGCCCGGTCCAGCAGCAAGGACGTGCGGCCCGGGCCATCGCCCCGGGTCGGAAGCGGGGGAGTGGCCCCGTCGGCAGCGGTCAGGAGCGTCGACATGAGAACGGTGGTGATCAGCATGGTGGTCTGGTTCAGAAATGCGTGAGGAAGAAGATACGTAGCGATCACGGGGACGTTGACCACCACCGGCTTCACAAGGCCAGAAGCCCTAAAGCACCTGGGGACCTATGAGGGTGGCAATCCGGGCCGTCGCCGCAGCTTTACGGAGGGTTCCGGCGGCCACCGCCATGGTCAGCTCGTACCAGTCATCCGCTGTGCCGCCCACGGTCCACCCGTTGGTGGTCAGGAACACCAGGGCGGCGTGGAGACCGATGCGCTTGTTGCCGTCTAGGAAAGCGTGCCCCATGGCGAGGTGAAACAGGTAAGCCCCGGCCTGGTCGGGAATGGTCGGGTGCAGGAGGCGACCGAAGGCCGTCATGGCGGGCTGGGCCACGGCGGATTCCAACAGGCCCGGGTCCCGCAGGCCGTACTCGCCGCCGTGATCGCGGATCAGGCGTTGGTGGAGGTACAGGACCTCCTCCACCGTCAGGAACTTGGGCAGGGGATCGCTGCCGCCGTGGTCGTAGGCGGTTTTCACCAACGCGACCCGGGACCCTGCCTTGCCGGTTCGCAGGCTCACGCGGGCGTCGCCAGACGCTGGTAGGCCGAGCCGAAGCGGCTCAGGAGGTCGTCATGGGCGGCATCCAGTTCCGCCTGGCGGGCCCCCGACTTGGCCGGCATGACCACCAGACGGTCCCCCTGGACCTGGAGTTCGACCTCTCCACGCTCCCCCACGCCGATGAGTTCCAGCAGGGTCTTGTCCAGGATCAGCGCCGAGCTGTTCCCGACTTTGGACAGGGTCTTGATCATGGGGCACCTCTGCCGGCCCATACTAACGAGGTTATAACCATGTCTACTATTCGTTCCGTCGCGGGTTGGACCGCCATCGACCGTGGCTACGAAGACATCGTCTATGAGCTGCTGGTCCGCGAACACGGCACCATCGCCAAACTGACGATCAACCGCCCCAAGGTCCATAACGCCTTTACCCCCAAGACGGTGCAGGAGCTGCGGGACGCCCTCCAGCACGCCCGCGACAATCTGGAGGTCGGAGCCATCGTCCTGACCGGGGCCGGCGATAAGGCATTCTGTTCCGGCGGCGACCAGCGGGTCCGCGGCCACGGCGGCTACGTCGGCGGCAAGCACGGCGACGTGGTCCCGCGCCTGAACGTCCTTGACCTCCAGCGCGAAATCCGCACCTGCCCCAAACCCGTGGTGGCGATGGTCGCCGGCTGGGCTATCGGCGGTGGCCAAGTCCTGCACCTAGTGTGCGACATCAGCATCGCCGCCGACAACGCCAAGTTCGGTCAGACCGGCCCCAAGGTCGGCTCCTTCGACGGCGGTTACGGCGCGTCCTACCTGGCCCGTTGTATCGGCCAGAAGAAGGCCCGGGAATTCTGGTTCACCTGCCGCCAGTACACCGCCGCCCAGGCCCTCGACATGGGCCTCGTCAACGACGTGGTGCCCCTGGCTGAGCTGGAAGAGAAAACCGTCAGCCTGTGCGACGAGATGCTCCAGCACTCGCCCCTGGCCCTGCGCTGCCTCAAGTCGGCCTTCAACGCCGACTGCGACGGCCAGGCCGGCCTCCAGGAACTGGCGGGTAACGCCACCCTGCTCTTTTACATGACCGAGGAGGGCAAGGAGGGCCA
>CAIUVD010000095.1 GCA_903902515.1 uncultured Planctomycetota bacterium
CATCAAAGTGTAACTGGAGCTCGTTAAGGATGCCTCAATTGTCTTTGTTGAGTACAAATTTGAAATATTAATGAAGTCAATTTCATCGCGGGATGGTCCGTAAACGTTAACGCTAAAATATGTCACTGGATGCACGTCGGAAAATAACAGTAGTGCATTTGAGAATTGGTAGTGCGTTCTGATTCTTCGGTAAATTTCGCGCCGAATTACGCCGGCATCGTTATCGTCATAAATACTCTCGGGATGCAGTAGCCCAACGGCCCCAGCTGTTGAGAGAATGCTCCAAAGGCGTTCAATGAAGTTTTTATACAGATTTGTCTGCTGCCCTAACAGCAGGGGATAAATTCGCCTACAGCACATTATGCTCGATGCGCCAAATACATGTACGCATGCTGAAAAAAAGTCGCTTCTGAAAGACTCATCGCCTAAAAGTTCTACTAGATTGGATTGAACCACTTGCGCAGAGGCGTCCTTTACAGCCAAGTTTGGTCGGGCCTCCTTCACAAATGGGTCTGCGCTCATTGAGATTTTTATCCACGGTGGATTCCCAAACATCAAATCAAACCCCCCCTTTGTAACCGTTGACCCCAAAACCTCAGGGAAGGCCAGTTCCCAATGCAGAAAGCGTTGCTGCTCGGCAATACGATTCGCCCGTCCCAACCACGGTACGCTGGCCTCGACGATCAGCGTATCCGGCACGCCGCCAGATTCTTGGGTGGCCTCGATCAGGCCGGTGACATCGAAACCGAGCTTGGCCTTCCAGACATCGGCCATGCCTAGATTGGGGCAGAGATCCTCCAGCAGAAAACGGGCACAGGCCAGAAAAGCGCCACGGCTTGGCAGTGATCGATAATGCTCGACGCCTTGGAAGAACAGGCTGCACCAGGCATCTAGTACCAACTTTAGCCGCTGAAAGGCGCCGGAGGTAGCCTCCAAATCTCGTTTGATCGCTTCTTGTTGGGCCAAGGTGGGACTTTTTGCATGGGCCTTTGTCGACGACGCCGGTTCCGGCCAGACGCTGGCGGTGGCCTGGGTGGCCAGCAGGGCCTCCTGTCGGCGCTGGGCGTAGAGCTGCCATTGCTGGTCAGCGAGCTGGCAGACCCGTTCAGCCTCGGCGCATTGCTCGTCGGTCCAGGCTGGCTTGACCTGCTCCTTCAGCCAGCGCTTGGCGGCCTCGCAAGCGTCGGGGTGGTGCTCTTTGACCAGCTTCTCGCCACTGGCGGGCACCATGTCCTCGTCGAAGACCAGCCAGTGGTAGATCTCGCCATTGGCGCGGGATTCGCCGGGGGCGAGCAGCCGGGGGGCGACGGCCTTGGGGCCAGCGTGGTGGCCCTTCACCAACTGCTTGGCGGTGAAGACGGCGCGGCGGGCGCCGATCAGGCTGTTACCGGGACGCAGGCGCAGGCCGAACCATGGGGCGGTGCCGGGCACTGTGGGGACGGTGGCGGGATCTTCGCCCTTGGCCGGAGCGCGCTGGGGCAGGCGGTGGATGCTGGCCAACCATAGGGTCAGGCTGCCCAGCTCGACCGCGGTGGGGTTCAGGTCCACGCCATAGACGCAGCGGGTGGCCAGGTAGTGCATCACCCGGCGGCGTTCGTCAGCGTAGCGGCTGGGATCGACCTGTTGCTTAATCTGCTGCTGCTTGAGATCCAGGTAATGGTCAGCGAGCTGGCCGATGGCCTCGATGAGGAAGGCGCCACTGCCCATGGCGGGCTCGCAGATGCGCATGCGTAGGATCTCGTCGGCACGCTCCGGGGTGAAATCCTTCAGCCGTTCGCGGAGGGTCTCGCGGACTAGGCACTGGGTCAGGACTTCCGGGGTGTAGTAGGAGGCGGTCTGCTGACGCTCGAAGCCCGTGAGATGGAGCAGGAACGTGCCGTGTTCGTAGAGACGCGGTCGGCCATCCAGGCCGTGCTCGATCTCGGTGGGTTCAAAGTCGCCCAGGCGGGCCTTGGGTACGAACCAGGTCTGAACCTTGGGATCGAGGGGATCTTCGCCGGCTTTGTGGACGCGGCACCAGCCTTCGCGTTCGGGAACGAAGACGCCCTGCCAGGCCATCAAGCCTTCGTACACGGCGCCCAACTGGTTGATGCCGAGTTCGGCGTAGTTGATGCGCCCGATGCTGCGTTTTTCCTCACCCAGGGACAGGCGGCGAATGACCTCTTGCCAGCAGCGGTTGGCCAGGGGCGTACCATTGAGCAGCGGGGTTTCGTCGGGCGAGAACAGCGTGGCGGTCAGCGGTCGGATGGTGAAGGCGCGATCGCTGGCGTCGGAGCGTGAGAGGGGCGCCAGGCCTTTGAGGGTGCGTAGGGTGGCTTCGTCGAAGAGGCTGGCTTGTTCGCCGGACTGGATCTCGGTGTCCAGCGCATTGTCATTGGCGGTGGCAGCGGGCGCACGATGGCCGGTGGCGCCGGGATCAAATCCATCGTGGATGAGCCGGAACAGGGTGCTGAGGTGGTGGTGGAAATAGAAGCGTTCGCCCTGCTCTTCGCTGAGGGGTACCAGTTCCAGGTCGCGCAGGGATTCCAGACTATAGCCAGTGGAGTAGGCGGCATCTCCGGTGGGCAGAATGCCCAGTTCGCCACCACGAGCTTCGGCGTAAAAGCAGAAGATCAGGCGATAGACGGTGACCAGGCATTCATGGCGCAGATCGTTCGGGGTAATGTCGCGCGGCTTACCATCGATGGTGACGCTAGTGGCACTAAGGCCCTTACGCTTGCGCTGACGGACCCACTCGTTGGCCAGGGTTTCGATGCAGGTGCGAACGGCCGCCTGCAATTTGCTGGAAACGGCATGGGCAAACTTGTGGCTACCCGCCGAGAGCGCTTCGTGCAGCACGGCATCGCTATCAGCCTTGGGCGCCAAGCATTCTCGGCTGAGCAGGGCGGCGATGGCCGGCCAGTCAGTACCCCGGTCGCCCCCGGCGGCGCGGGCGAAGGCCTCGTCCCAGTCGATGGCGAGGTAACGACCCTGGGCGAAGGTGTGCTGGTCGAGCAACAGCGTCTGACTGCCGGCATGGAAGAGGATCCAGCGCGGGGGGTGTTCAACGGTGAAAATGCGACCAATGACCTTTTCCCAAGGCTGATCGCTGACGCGTTGGCGCTGATCGGCCGGCAAGATGGTGGCATCGGGAGCAATGCCGAAGGGATCTTCCGACGGCATACCATCGGTCAGTGCTCCATCGGGTAAACAGGAGGGGCCTTGGACGATGGCCAGCCACGGCGTGCCGGAACGGTGATAGAGGCCCTGGAGTGGCGCGGTGCGCTCACCTCCCTCAATGGGAAAGGCGACCGGTGTGGCATCGGAATAACCGAGGGTGGCCAGTAGACGGGCATACCAGGCCGAAATGGCGGGATCGAAGATGCGGGATTCAATCTTGGCCTCATCCAGCGCAGCGGTCTTGGCGGTGAAGTAGTCCCGCGACAGGGCCGCGAGGCGCCGAGGCACCGCTTCGGAGCCCAGTTCCTTCCAGGTGGAAACCTTGCTGGCGATGTCCTTGGCGAAGGTGCTGTCGAGGTAGTGGGCGGACCAGTACTCGCCCACATTATTGATGGCGTGGTCGATGGGCATCTTATCCATCCTTACGCGTTCTCGGCATCAATGGCCGCTTGCTCATCGTTCCAGCGAGAAACGAGATCGTCCCGCCAGCGAATTGACTCGCCCATCCTGGATGCCGTTTCGCACAACATAAAATCGGCATGATCCAATGCCGTCTTCAGAGGTTGTTCCGGGTTGTTCGTTGTGTTCAAATCTCGATAAATGGCCTGGCAAATACCAAGAAAATGTCCAGCCGCCTCTCCATCTAGACTTAAGCTTATCGCCTGCATGACATGGCATGCATTGCCTCGATGCAATCCCTCATGTAGAACACGAAGGAAATCGACGAAGGCAAGATTGGCAGCAAGTTGGGGCAAATTGCGTTCTTTCGAAACCAGATCTAGCTTCCTTTTCGTGTCCATTAGCAATGGGTGATGGTAGCTCATTTGCCGGATCCTTCGATAACCAGGACCACGCGGGTGCTGGGCTGGGCGTGGGCATCAAACCAGGTGGCACGCCAGTTGTCGGTGCGGTCACGGACATAGTCCGCCAGTTCATTAAGCTGCGTCTGCCAACCCTTGACCTGGGGTGCGCCTAGTTCGGCATGGTTGATTTTGGCCTGCAGCAGCGTTTCACGTTCCTGACGCCAAGCCCGCATACGGCGCTCTTCGGCGACCAGGTAGGGTTTCAAATGCTTTTCGCGATCAGCCTTGAGGTCGGTCAGGTATTCCAGGCTCTTATCGACGGCGGCGTGGACCAGGGCTGGGGCCGCCATACGAGCCTGGCTGTCGCCCTGGCCGGTGTTGCCTAGCGTGGCAAACCCGGCCTCGGCCAAGGCCTGTGCCAAAGGAAGTACGGCAACATCGCCGCCTGGGCTGAAGCGGACGGCGTGAGCATCGACCACGAGGGGCGTACCGGCGCGGGAACACACCTGGCCAATACAGCAGAACCAGAGGGTGCCGGCGCGCAGCTTGGGCGAGGCGATGTACGGAGCTTGCCCACGATCCATTTGCATGAGCAGGCGCTCATTCAACCAAGTCAGCATGGGATGCTGTTCGGTCAGTAGCAGTTCCTGGCTCCACTGGCCCTTCGTGTTGCGGGCGGCCTGGATGGCGAGCATGGCTCGAGCAGGGTCGGCCGTCAGTCGGAAGCGACCATGTTCAGGCCAGGCCTCGCTGGGAATGGCTGTAGAGCCAAAGAAATGCGCGTTGTCACCACCGCCGAGACGCCGTGTCAGGTCTGGTGGCGGGGTCAGCGTGATGAGGTGCTGCCCTTCTTCGATGTCGGGATAATCCTGGCGATGCTGACGCAGGTACCGGTAACCTTCAAGCAGGTAGCGGCGGTTGTCAAAGTTGCGGATCCGCGACACGCCAGCGATCGCTGAAGCATTGGGTGCCGGGGCCGGGACATCGTCACCCAGCAGATCCGCAAGCAGGTCCTTGCCATCACGGGCCTGATCAAGGACGTCCTCGAGGATCTTTGCCTCCGCGGCGGCATCGGGGGATGCGGTATGTTCGAAGATCGTGGTGTCGCCACCGATGAGGCCGCGTGTGGCAACCCACTCGTTCTCCTGATCGGCATCGTAGAGTTTGAGGATGGATTCACCGGCACGGGTGGAGCGGTTGATCTCCTCCACCTTGTCGATCAGACGATCGAAAATGACGGTATCGCCCTGCAGGTCACCGATCTCGGTAGCGACACGCAGGTAGCGCAAGACCGGGCGCTTCCGTTGGCCATAACGGTCGATGCGACCATTACGCTGCACCAGGGTGATGATCGACCAGGGCAGATCGTAGTGGACGATGTGATGACACTGGTGATGGAGGTTGATGCCTTCTGAGGCCACATCGGTGGCGATGAGCAGGCGCATGGGCGACGAGCCGGTGCCGAAGGCCTCGACCGTGGCCATCAGGTGGATGTCGGCCATCGAGCCATGGGCGCAGGCGATCACCTGCTTATCGACATCCTCTGGCTTGGGGCTGACGGGGATGTTGAAGTCCTGGGCGATGGCCTCCCACAGGGCCTGTTGGGAGTGGCGGTACTCGGTGAAGATGAGCAGTCGCGGGCAGTTTGGACCACCATTCCAACCCAAGGCCTGCAACTCACGCTTCAACAGCGCATAGCGGCTGCTGGTACGCAGACGCTGGGCGCCGAGCGCGGTGCGGATCTGGCTCAACCAGGTCAGCTCTGCCGAGTTGGGATCGGTGGCCTGGATGTGGGCATGGCGCTTCTCGACCGTGCTGCGGCAGGATTCGGGGCTGGACAGGAACAGCTTATAAAGCCCCCACTGCAGCAGTCGGTCCTGCTGCGGAGCATTTGCGGTGCGGACACTGCGGCGCAGGGCGCCGAGGACGCGGTAGACCTTCTCTTCTTCAGCATGGGCCACCACCGTCGTCGCGGCCGGCGGGACCACGGTTCGTTCGGTGAAGTTATCCGGGGACTCGTTTTTGATGTCCTCCTTGAAGCGCATCAGGAAGAACGGCCTGATGTCCTCGGCTCGGTACTCTTTGAATCCCGGATCAGGGATGATTGAGGGATCGAGTAGGCTGATCAGGCGCCCAAAGACTTCGCGTTTGCCGTTGTGTGGGGTGGCGGTGGTCAGCAGCAGGCTGTCGCAGCGCCGGGCGAGCAAGGTGGCCAGGCGATAGGCGAGGTGACGGTGGGGCACGCTGGCGCCAGCGACATTGTGCGCCTCGTCGATGACGATCGCATCCCAACGGCTTTCGTCGATGAAGTGGCGATAACGCCCGATGTCCTTCAGGGTGTCGATGGAGATGATGACCCGGTGGTAGACCTCGAAAGGATTCTTATTGGCCGGGATTTTGAGCCGTAGTCGGGCGATGCCCTGGCTATCAAGGCGGGTCAATGGGATAGCGAAGCGGTTCCACAGTTCGCTCTGGAACTGGGCCAGCATCGACTTCTTGGTCAGGACCAGGATGCGGTCGGCCCGACCCCGGCGCAGGAGTTCGGTCAAGATCATGCCGACCTGAATGGTTTTACCCAAGCCCACGGCATCAGCGAGCAGCAGGCGGGGGCGCATCTGCTGCAGGGCCCGACGAACGGCGCGGATCTGGAACGGCATCGGATCGAAGGCGCCCATGCCCTCGACATGAGGCTCCTCCCCCGTGGCCGGCATCGAGCGAACCTGGGCTTCCAGGTAAAGCTTGGCCAGCTTGAACCCATTCGAGGTGTCCGGTACCAGCTTGGTTTTGCGCGGATCGATGGGCTCGATGGTGTCGATTGCCGTCAGAAAGCGGACTTCGTGGCCACGGACGAGGTCATCAGTTCCAACACAGTGGACGCAGTAGTGCTGCCGGTTTTGGTCCGCCGCCTCAATGCGGGTGATCAGCCATTCAGCGTCCCGGCATAGTAC
Organism: uncultured Planctomycetota bacterium; assembly: GCA_903902515.1. Lineage (GTDB taxonomy): Bacteria > Planctomycetota > UBA11346 > UBA11346 > UBA11346 > CAIUVD01. The sequence continues at coordinate 6,911 of CAIUVD010000095.1, forward strand.
GCGCATGCCGGGGGCGAGGGTCTCAACGGGCATCGTGGTCCTCAATCTTCACACAGAGGTCGCCAAGGCCAACATGGCGGAGGCAGGCATTCACTACTTCGGCATCGTCATCGAAGCCGATGGGCGATGCGAGGTCGTTTTCATCGTCATCGACGTGGATGAGGTAGCAGGCGGCAGCTTTGATCCAGCGACTGTGGTCGGTGGCAAGCTGGGGTCCGGCCAGTGCCTGGTCCAAGGCTGCGACCAGGGCCTGGGCCAGGGGGAGGTTGATCATTTGATTGGATGCGGCTGTAATCTGAAGCTGGGCCGAGTACTGGACGAGCGACCGCCGCACCTCCTCATTTGAGCGCTTGCCGGCCATCTCGGCCAAGGCCGCCAGCATGCCTTGTTCGTGACGGTTGAGGTTGGGGAGGTTGGCATGACCAAGCATGCGAGCACCACCTGACGACTGATCACTCGAGTCCATTATTGCAGCCTTTCGAATCCCTGACGGATGATAACCGCCATCAATGATCGGCGCTGGTGCAGAAAAGCCTCATAGGTCAGATCCTGCCAATTATCTGGCAGTGCATTGAGACTGTGCATATGTTTCCATTCGACCTCTCGGGACGGTCCGTCACTTAACGGTTTTACATCTAAGTATCGATCCCTGATCTTGGGGACATAAGCCGCAGGAGAATCATCGCTAATGTCAATATTCTCTGGCCACTCAAGAAGGGCAAAATTGGCCATCTGGTTGACCTGCTTGAGATCCGTGATGCCTTGCCGTTCTAGCCATGCGCGAGGAAATAGGTGGTGTCGTTCCAGGGCCTTCTTCTTGGATTTTATGGCGGGGTCCAATAGATCCGAGACCTTTTTGTGGGAAAAAAGCACGGGCGCACTCAAGAGGTTCTGGGCAGCGATGTAGGCGAATAGCTCCGGATTGCGAGCGGATGAGCTGTCCAGGTTGGATGGCAAGGTGACGCTCCAGAAATCATTGGTCAATTCGCTGGCCATGATGTTTTCTAGGAGGGTACAGAATCCCGTAGCGTCATTTACGCCTTTGATATGATTGAGATCCCCATCCATGGCGGATTCGGGGGAGCTGCTATACCGCCCCGTCAAGGTGGCCGCATAAAACCAGCGCCCGATCAACCGTTGAAGGGTATGCTCTGGGACGCCGAATCGCTTCCGACCAAACAAGTAGAATGCGTAGGCGTAGATGACGGAGGTCTGGGACGAAATCATCTCATGGCTACGAAATCCAGCTCCAATCAGGCATGAGAAGAACTGGTGCCAGTTTGTCAGATCCAAGACCTCTTCGTGAGCATCACGAAGGACTCCAAACTGTTGTTCACGACGCTCGGGGGAGAACTGGCCCGTCTCCAGATCCTTACCGCGTAGAACCTGATACACGCTTTTAAGGCGGCCACGCAAAAATCCGTAGGCGACACCAACCCGCAGCAATTGGTCCGGGTCTGGCTCTAAGAATCGATTAAACGAGCTGGCGGCGGCGCCTGGGCCAGGAACTCGACGGGCCTCCCGGCAGAAATGCTCCAATGCGGTTCGGCCATCTTCCCAGAAGACTGACATCAAGGTTAGGATGAAGTCCGCTTGGTTGAGACGGACACCCTCGCTGTTGATGCGCACAAAGATGTCTGCCACTTGCTCTTCGTCGACCGTGGGGGCGATTTCCAGCACGGTAAATGGGTACTTCTGGAGATCGAAGAGTCGATCAAGATTGTGGCTGATGCGTTCCGCATCATCTTCGCTTATTGGGCCTTTGGCAGCCTCTAGGGATTTGATGAACGCGTTGATGGTCTTGTAGCTTGAGTGACCCGTTGACCACAAGGCCGAAATGTTCGGAATCCACTCCGGATCCTTACGGATTGCTGCGTCTGCAACCTCAAATTTTCCTTCGCGAGGACAAAACGCTACCTCAATAACCCGCTCCTGGTATTCGGCATCAAGCACCTTCTTCCCTCTAAATACCGCGTAAAGCGAGGTGAGTCGTTGCTGTCCGTCTACGATCAGCCGTGAGGGAACGGCATGCTGTTTTCCACCCGTGCCAATGTGCTTGGCCCCGGCACTGGCGGCATTTTCCCAGAAGAGTAGGTATCCAACGGGAAATCCACGGTACATGGAATCAAAAAGATCCCTGACCTTGGCATTCGACCAGACGAAGGGTCGTTGGATATCTGGTAGGCCAACATCCCCGATTTCGACGTAATGCAGCAATCCCGCGAGGTCGTAGTCAACCTTCTTGAAGCAGGTTTTTAAGTCACTCATGGGGCTTACTCGATCACGATGTGGATGGCGGCTATCGGGTACACGGCGTGGCGAACACCCCGTGATCGATCAAGATCAGTGGGGCGACGCAAATCGGTATCAATCTGGTCTTCAAGACGCTGGGTTGCTGCGACAAGATCTGGAATATGTGGAGCTTCGACCCGGACACTGGCAGAGCGCAGCGCCCGCACGCAGGCTGCCAGCGTAGGGCTGTCAAGTTCGCGGTTGCCACTGGATTGCACAACCCAGCCGCGCAATTGGCGACCATGCTCGGCATAGCCGCGCTGCTCGTGGCGGATGACGCTGAGCCGACCGACCACCATCAATACGCACTCACTGCCAAGCACGGCCTCAACAGCGGAGTCGATCCCGTTGGCACGCGACAGGCGTACCCACCCTGCTCCCACAGGAAAATCGGGAAATGCCGCTCCACGCAGACC
>CAIUVD010000096.1 GCA_903902515.1 uncultured Planctomycetota bacterium
GAGGACGACACGACGGGTGTTCCCCGCTCCCCGCTCCCCGCTCCCCTCTCCCAATTTCGCCTCAACTACTCCTCAACTCCCTCAACTCCCTCCTGTTTCTTCTGCCTCAAAGTTTAGCCGCAAACACCCGGACATAATCAATGGCCAGGGTCGCCGGCAGCTTGGCGTCATCGACGGCGGTGGTGCCGCCGAGGTTGGCGGCGACGCAACTGAACCACAGGCGGTAATCGCCAGGGGTGACGCTCAGGACCGGGGCGTCCTTGACGGACAGGTGGGTGAGATCGACCACCTGCTGGACCTCGCCATCACGATAGAAGGTGATCAGACGATCGGTGAATTCGGCACCGAAGACGTGAAAATCCGTGGCCAAGCCCTCGGTGGTCACGGTCTTGCCGCCGGCATTGGCTTTCTTGCCTGCCATCACCGACAACAGGACCATCGAACGATTGCCCGTGATCGAGTCATTCTCAAACAAGGACACCTCGCGCAGGGCCGAAATCCCGCTCGCACCTTCCGGGGCATTCGGCATGGACAGGCGGAAGGAGGTATGCCATCCGGCCCCGGCGGGGATCCGCAGGCGGGCCTCAAAAAATCCCCCGCGGAAGGTGGCTTTTGAAATCACCCCGCCGCCCGTGTAGGCCTTCCCGGCCACGTCCTCCTTGCGCAGGTGAATGAGCAAGTTGCCGTCGGCCACCGCCACGTTCTGGCGCTGCTGGGCACTCCAGATCGAGGGATCCGTGCGGAAACTCCAGCGCGTCGTGTCCACCGTCCCGGTGGCGAATTCATCCTGCCAAGTCAGGTCATAGCCGGGCAGACCGCCCCGGACGGTGGGGGTAGGGGCCTCGGCCGGATCGGCGGCCAGGACGGACGCTGCCACGATGGTGAGAAGCGCAAAGCGTGGGAGGTACATGGGCAGGATCCTTTAGGGATGGGTGCTTTCAACAGGAGCCAGGGCACGGTTGTGAATCGCCAGGGGGCCGATGCGGCCGGCGAAGGGTTTGAAGGCGGGCTCGGTGGGGCTGCCACGGCGGACCATCACATCGCCCACGGCCTGGAAGGCCCCGCCGGCCTGGCCGAGGCGACCGGCGGCAGTGGCGTCATCCGTAGTGTGGGTCAGGCCGCTGCGCCGGGCGACTTCGTGGCCGTCGATCCACAGGTGAACGGTGCCGGATTCGACCACCGCCACCAGGCGATGACGACGGCCGGCCACCAGGGCCCCCGGGGGGGAACGAACCTCGACGTGGTCCTCCTGGCTGCCGAGCTGCACCACCAGGGTGCCATCAGCCGTCGTCAGCAGGGCCCAGCCGGCGGTGCCGGTGCGCGGCTGGCGGGCCAGGATTCCGAGGTCGTCGAGGCGATCGAGGGTGACCACGGCATCGATGCTGATGGCCTCGCCCCGGCCGACGTTGCGATCGAAAAACAGGAAGGAGCCATCGCCGGTGAAGGTCATGGGCGCGGTGGTGCCCGCCGTCCAGATGGGATCGGCGACGAAGGTGTAGTCGGCCTCCGCCGGGGCCGGGCCGGGGGCGGAAAGGCGGAAGCGCAGGTCATCGACCTCGCTCCAGGTGCGGGCCGGGCCCCGGCCCTCAATGGCGATGCGGACCGTGCCGCTGGTCACCGGGATGGTCGGCAGGGTCGCCCGACGCCACACGGCGGACTGGGGCAGGTCGAGCACCACGTCCGGCCCGCCATGGCCGCTGACCCACAGGCGGGACCATTCCAGGCCCCCCGAGGCCCGGGCCAGACCCGTCAGTTCATAGGTCCCCGGCAGCAGGTGATGGAGATCCTGGTGGGTGGTCACCTGCCACTCGTGGTCCTCCAGGCCCTGGCGAAGGCAGGCGGTGCCCCGGGGGGCATCGGTGGTCACCACCCGGCTGGCGTTGCGGTTGAAGGCCTCGTCCCAGCACACCGGTTCCTGAGGATCGATGCGATCGAAATTGTAGACGAAATCCCCGTTGGGCAGGAGGTTCACCCCTGGCAGGGGCTTGGCGAAATAGCGGAAGTAATCGAAGGTCGTGACCCCGGGAAATCCCGACGGATCGACGTTGCCGACTCCATTGAGGGCCGTCAGCCAGACATTCTGGGCCCCCAC
>CAIUVD010000097.1 GCA_903902515.1 uncultured Planctomycetota bacterium
AGCATCTGGACCAAGCAGCAGTTCCTTTATGGCTACTACGAGTGCCGCTACCGCTACGCCGCCGCTGAGGGCACCAACAACTCCTTCTGGCTGATGCCGGTCGGCGAACTGCCCCCCGGAGGCGTGAAGTGGGAGATCGACGTCAACGAGGGCCACTACCCCAACGAGGTCAACACCAACGTCCACAACCACTCGGCGGTCACCGTGGTTGATGGCAAGAAGCGCCATCCGCAGACGCCCAAGGCCTTCCAGTTCGGGGCCCGCCCAGATGTGCGGGTGCAGTTCGAGACGCCCATCACGACCAAGCGCATCCGCATCAGTTCCCGCCACGGTCAGCACATCCACATCGACCAGTTCCGGGCCTTCGCGGTGAATCCCGCGGGTTACCCGGATCCCCTGTCGTCGGCAGCCGGCCAGGTGGACTACGCCCGGGAAGCTGGAGTCGCCATCACCACCAGCGGCTTCCTCAAGACTGAGGACACCTCGCCCACCATCACCGACGGCATCCAGGGCACGCGCTGGGCCAGCCAGCGGGAGGACGAGAAGTGGATGGAGATCACCCTCGCCGGCGAGCGCACCATCGGCTGCCTGCAGTTCATCAATGGCTGGCAGGGCGCCCAGGGCGACTGGAAGAACCTGATGGACGAGTTCCGCCTGGAGTACGAGGTGAACGGCGCCTGGGTCACTGCCAGCGCCTTCAACATCCTCGATGGGGCTTTCAATTTCGCCCGCGACTACCAGGTGCTGGGCCTCGACTGGACCGAGAAGGAACTGGTCTTCTACCTCAACGGCAAAGAGATCCGGCGCCTGCCGAACGAGTTCTGCCATAACCCCGGCCCCGTGTGGCTGAGTCTGGCCATCATCCCCTGGGCCGGCCGCGTCTCCGATGCCATCCACGGCACCCAGATGGAGGTCGATTATGTCCGTGTCTTCCGCCGCCGCTGAACATCGGAGTAATGCCATGCATCTCGGACCCGGTCGTGTCATCGCCGCTGCAGAGGATCTCCTCCTGTGGTGCCCGTCGCTGGTCCCCTGGGCCGGCCGCTGGTGGCTGTTCCACAGCCGCTGGCCGGCCGCCCTCGGCCACCGCTCCTGGGTTACCCACAGCACCATCGGCGTGTGCGAGGGTGCCGCCATGGAAGGTCCCTTCGGAGCGTCCGAGGAGATCATCGTCGGTGATGGCGGTGACGGTTGGAATGCCGGAGCCTTCCACAACCCGATGATCCTGGCCGGCCATGACCGTCTGTGGATGTTCTACATGGCCAACCGCGGCGCAGCCCGTCCCGGGATCGCCGCCGACGAAGCCACCTGGTGGGAGCACCGCAACCGCCAGCGCATCGGCGTGGCCTGGGCGACCGATCCCCGGGGCCCCTGGACCCACCTGCCCCAGCCCATCCTCGGTCCCGGCAATACGCCCTTCCCGACCATCATGGCCTCCAACCCGTCGGCGGCTTTCGACCGCGACGGGCGCGTGCGTCTGATCTTCAAGTGCGTCGAACCTGGCCCCGCACCCTTCGGCGGGCGCGTCGTCCACCTCATCGCCGAGGCCGACCGTCCTGCCGGACCCTACCGCGTCCTGCCCGAGCCGGTGCTGACCGCCCCGGGGGTGCAGTTCCCGGCCGAGGACCCGACCCTGTGGCAGGCGGCCCACGGCTGGCAGGTCATCTGCAAGGACATGCGCGGTTCCTTCAGCGGCATCGGCACCTCGCTGGTGGCCTTTGGTTCGGTCGATGGCCGTCACTGGGAACCCGCCCGCCCAGCCCTGGTCAGCGGGCTGACCGTCGCCATGGCCGACGGTTCCGTGCGCACCTTTGACAAATTAGAGCGACCCTCCATCAATCCAGATCGTTGCCACCTGGTGGCGGCCGCCCTTACCGGCGAGCGGCAGGAACTGCTGCTGTTTCCCCTACTGCCTGGATGATCGTCATGCTCCGTACCGCCTTTACCCTGATCGAACTCCTGGTCGTCATTTCTGTCATCGCCGTACTGGCTGGCATGCTCATCCCGGCCGTCGGCTTGGTGCAGGAGGGGGCCCGGGCCAGCACCTGCGCCAACAACCTGCGCCAGGTGCTGATGGCGACCTTGGCCTATGCCAACGAGGAAGAAGGTCGGTTGCCCAACGCCGATCCTTTGAATGGCGCCGGATGGAACTGGCGTCTGCGGGTCGGTCAGCAATTGCTGCCGGACGTGTCCGAGGCCCAGTTGCGGACCCAGCTCTACGAGCGCAAAGGACCCCTGACCTGTCCTTCGGCGGTACGGAACCGGCCGATGCCTTCGACGGCCGGCGGCCTGAGCGGCTATGCGACCTTCGCCCAAAACTCCCGCATCTCCAACGCGCCGTTTCCGATGGCGACCCTTGCCAGCATCTCCAAGGCCTCGACCACCATGCTCTATCAGGAGGGGGCCTGGATCCCTGCCAGCAGTTACTGGCATCCGACCTCTCTTCATAGCAGTGGTACTGGCGGCAATGCGGCGTTCTTCCCGGAAGCGGCCCACCGTGGCACCCAGGTGAGCGTCGGCTTCGCCGATGGGCATGTCGAGAAGTTGCCTCTGACCCAGATCCCCATCGACATTATTTCTACTGCCGGCGCCCAGTTCTGGCGCGGACTCTGACAGGACCTCCATGACCAACCTCGACCTCGGCATCCTGTTCGGCTCCCTGGTGCTGCTGGTGGGCATCGCGGTGGCCTGCCGCCGACTGACCCGCAGCGTGGCCGACTTCCTTGCTGCCGACCGCTGCGCCGGCCGCTACCTGCTGTGCGGATCCCAGAACCCCCTGGTCGGTCCCGGGCTGGTCTTCGCCCTCGCCAATTTCGAGAAGTTCTACCAAGCCGGCTTCGCCGCCAGCTGGTGGGGCCTGATGCTGATGCCGGTGGGGATGATCGTGGCCCTGTCGGGCTGGGTCGCCTACCGCTACCGCGAGACCCGGGCCATGACCATGGCCCAGTTCTTCGAGATGCGTTACAGCCGCCGCTTCCGCATCTTCTCGGGCATCGTCGGCTGGTGCTCGGGCCTGCTCAACTACGGCATCTTCCCGGCGGTCGCCGCGCGTTTCTTCGTGGTCTTCTGCCAGTTGCCGGAGTCGTACCTGGTCGGCGGGGTGGCCGTCAGCACCCAACTGTCCCTCACCGCCCTGCTGGTGGTGGCCCCGGCCATCCTAGCCATCGCCGGCGGCATGGTCACCATCCTGGTGTGCTACTTCCTGCAGGCGCAGTTCGTGAACCTGGTGTTCGTCATCGCCTTCGCCTACCTGATCACCACCTTCGCCTGGCCTGACATCATCCACACCCTGTCCCAGACTGCTCCGGGCAAATCCCTGCTCGATCCCTTCGACCAGGCGGCCATCGCCGACTTCAACCCGTGGTTCTTCGCCCTGTTCGCCTTCAAGGCCTTCTACAACAAACTCGGCTGGCAGGCTTGGCAGGGCTTCAACTGCGCCGCCCGCACCCCCCATGAGAGCCGCATGGCCGGCATCCTCGGCGAGTGGTCCAGCGGCGTGACCTACTTCAGCTACATGCTGCTGCCGATCTGCGCCTACGTGCTGCTGCACAGCCCGGCCCATCTGGTCGATGCCACGGCCGCCCAGCAGACCCTGGCGGCAATCACGGATCCGACCTTGCAGAAGCAGATGACCACGCCGGCGGCGATGCAGGTCATGCTGCCGGTGGGCCTGGTGGGCCTGGTGGCGGCCGCCCTGCTGCTGTCGACCATCACCTCGGATGCCCTCGGACTGCATGCCTGGGGTTCGATGCTGATCCAGGACGTGATCCTGCCGTTCCGCAAGCGTGCCCTGTCGACCGCCGCCCAGTTGGGCGCCCTGCGCTGGTCGGTCATCGGCGTCTCGATCTTCGCCATCCTCTACAGCCACTTCTTCCCCCTGCGGGACTACATCCTGATGTACCAGCTGGTCACCGGCGCCATCTACCTAGCCGGCTCGGGAGCAGTGATCATCGGCGGCCTGTACTGGAGCCGCGGCACCACCGCCGGGGCCTGGGCAGCGATGATCACCGGCCTGGTGCTGGCCCTGGTCGGCGGTCTGCTCAAAGCCATCTGGCCCGATGTGCCGGCCCTGGTGTCCCTGCGCCCCGATTGCCCGTGGAACGGGGCCTGGGTCGCCTTCGTCGCCTCGGTGGCCGGGATCGGCGCCTTCATCGGCGTGTCCCTGGTGACCTGCCGCACGCCCCATGACATGGACCGCCTGCTGCACCGCGGTCGGTGGGCCGATGCCGACTCGCCCGCCGGCGCTGACGCTGGCGCCGTTACGGCCGCGCCGGCTCCCCCGAAAACCTTCTGGACCCACATCGGCGTCGGCCCGGAATTCACCGCCGGCGACCGCTTCATCTACCTGTTCAAGATCCTCTGGACCACCTTCTGGACCGGGTCGTTCATCCTCGGGACCATCGCCTGGTTCTTCCTGCGTCCGGGGCTGGAAGCCTGGGCCACCTGGTGGCTCATCACCCTCATCGTCGGCGGCGTGGTCGGTCTGATCACCGTGATCTGGTTCCTGTGGGGCGGGATACGCGATCTGCGCGACCTGGTCCGCCACATGCACCGCGACCAGGTGAAGGACGACAACGGCCAAGTGTCCCCCTGAACCCTGCACGGAACCCTCTCCATGCCCCGCTGCACCTCCCTGCTGCTGCTGCCCTTCCTCGCCGTCGCCGCTGAGGAGGTCGGGCCTCCGCCCGGCTACACCCTGGTGTGGGCCGATGAATTCGACGGCCCCACCGTTGATGAACGGGCCTGGGCCTACCGGGAAGGACCCCGCACCGGTCCCAACATCGACGCCTGGAATCACCGCGAGGCGGTCCGCCTGCAGGGGGGCGAATTGACCATCACCTGCACCCAGGCCGAGGTCGATGGCAAAGTCCGCAACCTGGGCGGCGGCCTGATCAGCCGTGCCCGTTTCGGCTACGGCTATTACGAGACGGTGTGCAGGCCCTTCAACGCCACCCACGGCGTCCATCCGGCGTTCTGGGCCCGGGGCCTGCCGCTTGAGAATAACCTGGTGTTCGAGATCGACGGGTTCGAGTCCGATTCGGCCGAGCCGATGACCTCCCACAACCTCTACATCATTCCGTCGCCGCGCGGCTGGACCCAGGTACCCTGGCCCAGCCGCCTCAATCGCCCGATCGACCTGCGGCCCGACGGCTCGTTCGTCAACGCCTGGGAGTACACCCCCGACGAGGTGCGGTTCTACAACAATGGCCGCCTCATCAGCCGCGTCCCGGCCCCGGGTCTGGTGGCGGCCCAGAACGTCTGGCTGACCGCCCTCAACGGAGTCGGCAAGGTCGACCCCTCGGGGTTCCCCGGGGTCACGACCTTCGGCTACTTCCGCTACTACGCCAAGCCGTGGCCGGGCCGGAACCTGCTGCCGAACGGCGATTTCGCCTACAACTTCGACCGGATCGACCCCCAGGAACCCGTGTGCTGGGATGAGATCGGCAACCGCAATGCCAGCCGGGTGGTGACCACCGACGCCCCCCGTGGCTCGGCGTGCCTGCGTCAGGGTCTCGATGACCATGAGTGGCAGGTGGCGACGGTGCAGGAACTGGTCCACCTGCTTCCCGGCACCTATGAACTGACCGGCCTGGCCCGGGCCTCGGGGGGTCTGGAATGGTCCCGCCTGCGGGTCAGCGGCCATGGCGGCGCCGATCTGCTGCTGCCCCTCCCGCAGACGGCGGGGTGGAGCCGGGCGACCCTGCCCAGCATCCCGGTGGCCACCGGCACGGTGCGCATCGCCGTCGAGAGCCGCGGACCGGCCCGCACCTGGACCGAGATCGATGACCTGCGCTTCCGGCTGCCGGCCGCCCCGGGGACGACCCCGCGCGACGAACCGGCCTACACCTTCACCGCCGACCCCGCCTGGACGGCGGGGACCCTCGAGCCCCTGACCTTCACCGGCGACGGCTCGTTCCTGTTCTTCGACCGCAACGTCGGTCGCGGCGAGGCCATCACCATCGATGCGGTGGTGACCTGTGATCGCCGTGACGACCTGGGCATCCTCGCCCGCATGCCCGCCACCGGCACGGCCGGATGGGCCGTGGTGACCTACGCCGACGGCAGCCTGGCCCTCCACCTGGGCAGCCAGCAGGACTTCACCGAGATCCGCACGGCCGCCGACCTCATCCGTCCCGGTCAGGCCCAGCGCCTCGTCGCGGTGGTCGAGGCCGGGACGGCGACCCTGTGGCTGGAGGGACGTCAGGTCGCCCAGCGCAGCGGCATCCGCCACACCACCGACGACGCCACCGCCGCCGGACGCCTGGGTCAGGCGGCGGGCGCCTTCCAGGCGGTTGGGGACGTCATGGTGCGGACTACCGACAGCGCCCGCCCCGCCTTCAAACCCTTCGCCGGCCGCATCGGCCCCCTGGCCATCGCCAATCGCGCCCACCCGTCCCAACCCTGAATCCCTGGAGTTTCCCCATGCCCCTGTCCCGTACTGCCCTGCTCCTGATTTCGTCCGTCGCCCTGGTGGCCGCCGATGCCGCCGCTCCGCAGCCCACCGTACGTGGTGGCCTGCCCGGCTACACCCTCGCGTGGAACGACGAGTTCACGAGTCCTGCCGTCGATATCAAACGCTGGAGCTTCCGCACCGATCCGACCATCTGGAGCGCCCAGCAGCGTCAGAACGTGGCCGTGGCCGATGGCAACCTCGTGGTCAACCTGCGCAAGGAGAGCGTGGCCGGCAAGGGCTACACCGGGGGCGGCGTGCTGTCGAAGGAGACCTTCCGCTCTGGCTTCTACGAGGCCCGCGTGCGGATCCCCGCCGGTGCCGGGTGGAGCACTTCCATTCGCCTGCAGGCACCGGTCACCGCCCAGAATGAGAGCACCCTGCCGTCCCTGCGGTCCATCTCGTTGTTCGAGAACGCCAGCATTAATGGTGGCGCATTCAACGTCATGCTGTCCGTCGCCGAGGCCGGCATGCCGGTCACCGCTGGGGGCAAAACCGTGACCACCCCGGGGCTGGCGGACGGCTTCCAGGTCGTCGGCGTCGAGTTCACCGAACGAATGGTGACCTTCTACCGCGATGGCGAGGTCCAGCAGTCCATCGACCTGACCATGGCCCCGGTGAAGTCCGGCAGCTCGGTCACCGCCGAGCCGGGCCAGTACCGCTGGTGGCTGAGCTGCGTCGCCGCCAACCAGGGGGGAACCACCGCCGTGGATGACGCCGCCCTGCCCGCCACCATGACCGTCGACTACGTGCGCTTCTTCGCCCCAGCGAAGTGATCCTGGGGGACCGTCGGAGCCTCAGCGTTATCGCCACATCACCGTAGGACCTGGACCATGCGTGCACCCCTACCTCTGCTCCTCCTCCCAGTGCTGTTGAGTGCCGCTGAATCCCTGGCGCCCACGGCGGTCACCATCGCCGGTCAGCCGGTGCCGGCGGTGGCCGACGGTGACCGCACGACGGCCTGGACCGGCACGGCGGGCGTCCCGGTGGACCTGATCCTCGACCTGGGGCCGGCCGTGCGGCTCAACGGCCTCCATCTGCACACCGGCCCGGCTCCCGGGGTGGCCCAGCAGGTGACGGTCCAGGCCTGGCTGCAGGACCGTTGGGAGGAGATCCCCTCGGCCACGTTGGAGGGCAACACCGCCGCCAGCGTGGCCCTGCTTTTTGATGGCACCTTCGAGGTCACCACGTCGCGGCTGCGTCTACACCTCGTCGGCGCTCCCGGGGCGGCTCCGATGGTGCGGGAGGTGACGGTGTGGCCGGCCTCGGCGGGCGCGGTACCGGCCCTGGCCACGGCGGCCCTGGGCAAGAACGGCAAGCCGGTGCTCGGCGACGACCCGCGCATTCCTCGCCTGTACCTCAACCAGTCCGGTTTCAACCTGGGTAAGCCCAAGCGTTTCACCGCCCCGACCTTGGCCGATGGAACACCCTTCACTGTCCGCCCAGCGCGGGGTGGTGCGCCGGTAACGACCGGCGTCATCCGAGGCCACGTCGGAGGCACAAAAGCGACAGGCCACTTTTGAGAAAACACACACCCTTCTTTCAGGCGACATGTCTATTTTATTTGTGTTAGATGAGGGTCCCAAGGGGACATACAAACTATTTCACTAACTGAGTGGTCTTTCCCCTTTTGTCTTCCACGGCTTGGAGCTCAGTCCTCCCTGATTGCATTGCCGTCGAAATGGGCAAAGACTGCCGCCTGGAAACGCACGCCATGATTCCCATTGCGGTCGTATTCAGTGCGGCTATGGCCGGGGCCTCCCTCGTCCTTGGTGTGGTGGTGCTCATGCTGGGCAATGCCCAGGACCGCCGCCGCCTGGGCTGGCCATTCGCCCTGCTCAGCCTGACGCAAGCCGCATTCGCGCTCAATCATGTGGTCCGCAACGCCTGTCCGGACCTCACCACCGGCGATGTGGTCATGCGCCTGCAAGGGTTCTTCTCGTGTGCCGTCGCCCTGAGCTGCCTGCTGGTCTACCGACGGTTGCTGTCGGTGAGCGGCTATCGCTTCGACGCCGTCCTCGCCCTCGTCCTTGCCGGTTTCGGACTGTTTTCCCTGGCCAGTCCCGCTGGATTCTCGCTCGTCAGTGTCACCAGCATTGGTCACATCCCAGCCGGCTACTGGGGACCGCTGACGGTCCTGCAGGGCGACCCGGATCCCCTGCAAGCCTGGTCCTCGCTCTGCTTCCTGGTCGTGGTTTTGCGCCTCGCCTGGATCGCCCGTCAAGGCCGTCACCTATCTGACCGGATCCAACAGGTCGTCTTGCTCGTCCCCGTGGCCATCCTCATTTTCGTCATCATCTTCGGCTTCGGCCTGGTGCGCGGCTGGTGGTCCGGCATCCCACTGGGTGAATATGGCCTGGCGACCCTGTACGGGGCCCTGGCCCTCGCGTTCTATCGCCGTTCCCGCGAAGTTCACCTGGACCTCGCCCGTCACCAGCAACAGATCGCCGCGGTCCTGGAGCACGGGATCGGCTTCGCGGGGTTGCTCGATCCCGATGGCCGCATCGTCTTGGCCAACCGCACCGCGCTGAACTTCGCCGGGGTCACGGCCGCCGCGGTGACAGGTCAGTATTTCCCGGACACGCCCTGGTGGTCCCATAGCCCTAGCGACCGGGCTCGACTGAACCAGGCGCTCGCCACCGCCCGGGCCGGCACGCCCGACCGCTTCCTGGCGACCCATCCCAAGCCCGATGGCGGCACCATCGACGTGGATTTCTGCGTGACCCCCTACCGCACCGCGGGCGGCACGGTCACCTATCTGATCATCGAGGGACGCGACATCAGTGAATTGCGCCGACTCGACCTACAAATGCGCGAACGCGGCAAACTCGAGGCGATCGGCCAGCTTGCCGGCGGAATCGCCCACGATTTCAATAACATCCTCGCCGGGGTCATGGGTGCGGCCGAACTCGCCCGGCTGCGCTGTACCCAGACCGAAATTCGAGGACGGCTCGATACCATCATTAGCGCCGCGGCCAAGGCCGGCGATCTAACCCGCCGACTGCTCGCCTTCGCTCGCCAAGGCAGGGTCCAGCAGGTGCCCCTGCACGCCAATGCGGTGGCCGTCGAATCGATCGAACTGTTTCGGCGCTCTGGGGGCCCCGGGCTGCACATCACCAGCGCCCTGGGCGCCGATCCCGATGCGATCCTCGGCGATCCAGCTGAACTCCAGTCAGCGCTGCTCAACCTGTGCTGTAATGCCCGCGATGCCCTCGCCCCAGGGGGCGAGGTCCGGGTATCCACCGGCAACCACCGACTCGACGCCACGACCCCGGATGCCTCAGGTCATCCACTCGCACCGGGTGATTACGTCTGCTTTGACATCATCGACACCGGCAGCGGCATCCCGCCCGAGATCCTGCACCGCATCTTCGAACCGTTCTTCACCTCCAAACCGGTGGGCAAGGGCACCGGGCTTGGCTTGCCCTCAGCCCTGGGCACGGCCCATACCCATGGGGGCGGCCTGCTCCTGCGCACGGCACCCGGCCTCGGCACGACGGTCTCGCTCCTCATCCCGGTGACCGTCGGAACCTGCGCCCCCACTCCTGTACCGCTTCCCGTCGGCAATGCCCATGGTGCGCTGCTGGTGTTGGTCGATGATGAACCCGCCATCCTTGAAATGGCCCGCGAACTGTTGACCGACCTCGGTTTTCAGGTCGAAGCCCATCAAGATGCGCTGAGCGCCCGGGACCGGCTGCGAGATCCCGCGGGGGTGCGGTGCGTGATGCTCGACCTGGCCATGCCCGGCCTCGATGGGAGGGCGCTCTACCGCCAGGTGCGCGAAGTGAACCCGGCCCTGCCGGTAATCATTTCCTCGGGCCATGCCGGCGGCGGAGCCAACGACTTCGCCGACGACCACTGCCTCGCCTTCCTGGCCAAGCCGTGGCGCCTCGCCGACCTCCAGGCCACCCTGGTCAAGCTTGGCATCCTGGTGCCCGGGACATGACCGGCTCGCGCCAGCCAAACGAATAGGATTGGGCCCGGTCCCTTTTGGCCTGGGTCGTACATCTCGGCCCGGATCGAGAGTACTGGATGGACACATGGGACGAGACACAGGGGACAGGCACTTTCAGGATGCCCCTACGAGCGGGCGAGACGCCCTCGATCCCGGCGGGCCAAGGGGGATCACCATGACCACCTACTTTACTTCCTGTAATTTCTGTATATAGAGAAATTCATGAACAAGCTGTCCCCCGCCGGCCAACGCTTCGTCCTCCACTGGGGGGAGATGGGCACCCGATGGGGCATTAATCGCACCGTCGCCCAGATCCACGCGGTGCTGATGATCTCTGACCGACCTCTGGCCGCCGATGAATTATGCGAGCGACTGGAGGTCGCCCGCTCCAACGTGTCCAACAGCCTGAAGGAACTCCAAGGCTGGGGTGTAGTCCGCATGGTGCACGTCCACGGCGATCGGCGGGATCACTTTGAATCCCTCAAGGATGTCTGGGCGATGTTCCGGGCCATCGCCCAGGAACGGAAGAAGCGGGAATTCGACCCGACCATGGCCATGCTCACGGAATGTCTGGCCGAAGCTGATCCTCGAACCGAGCCCGCCCTGGTCGCACGCCTCCAAGATCTTCATGGATTCTTCGTTACCGTGACGACGTGGTACGACCACCTATTCCGTCTGCCCACCGGCATGTTGGTCGGGGTCATGCGCCTGGGGGATCGGTTGAAAAATATGGTCTCCGGTGAAGGGAAATAAGCCCATCATGCGCCTGATCGCCTTCGGCCTGATGGCTGGCGCCCTCTGGTCACTGATTCCTGGCTCAGACATGATCCACAAGCCCATTGACCTGCTTCCCGTGGCGATTGCCGGTGGTTTGACCGGCGTGGCCATGACCTTCGCGGTGGTCGGCCTCTTCCGTTGGTGTGGCCGTGGAATGCTACCGGTCTTCGGGGCGACGATGGTGAGTCCGTCACTCGGCGGATCGCTCTTCGGATTGATGATCGGATGCACGCCGTGGCTCAGTCAGGATTTCACCATTTCCAAAGTGCTGGACCATCACTTCAGCTCCATCTTTACGATCTATTACGACGGGTACTGGGCCTTCTTGGCGTGGCTCGTGCCGCCCTTGGCCTTCCTGACCAATTTGCTGTTGCGCCGCCTGGTGACTGATCAGGCACCTCGTCGACTGATGTCCGATTGCTCTGGCCAACGCGCCTAATTTTTTGCCGATTTATTTCTGTAGATACAGAAAGGACAGATTTTCATGAATGAAACCCCGCAGCCATTACGCGTCTACGATCCCATGGCGGATCGCTGGTGGGAGGTCCCCGCGGTTCCGATCACGCGCTTGGATGCCGACGTGGCCGAGCGTTGGTTCATCAACGTCGCCGTGCCGCCGGAACTCTTCCCCGATCTGGTACCCTTGCCGTTCCTCACGCCGGATCTGCGCGATGGGAAGGTGGTAGTGAGCCTGTGCCGGATTCGCATGCGCCACGCGGCACCCGCGTGGGCACCCCTGACCATGGGCCCGGCCAGCGATAACGCGGCCCTGCGGGTAGGGTGCGTCGATAGCCGCGATGGAAGTCCGGCGGTCTGGGTCGATACGCGCAT
The DNA here is from genome assembly GCA_903902515.1 of uncultured Planctomycetota bacterium. Classification (GTDB taxonomy): domain Bacteria; phylum Planctomycetota; class UBA11346; order UBA11346; family UBA11346; genus CAIUVD01. Next base: position 12,015 of record CAIUVD010000097.1, read on the forward strand.
GACCACCCACATCCTGGGCCGGATCCTCCACACCCTGGGGTTTCCCCCGGTAGAGGTCGGGCTTCAAATCACCACCGGGATTGCCAACGAACACTTCCACCTGGAAGGGCTCGATCAGCGCATCACCTGTACCGTGTGCCCGCGCCAAGGTCAGCCTCCGCCACGGTTGTTTTCCAGTGGCGACGATCTGACCACCTGGGTCACCGCCGGAGTCCGCAGTTATGCCGCCACTGCCGATCCCCAGCGTTTCCGAGTCGTGGATTTGGAAAAGGGCAGCCCGAATGCATTTCAGGTCCTTGATGGCTGGGCCGGCGAACTGCACACCCCCTGGGGCACGTGGCCCACGGACGGCGTCTACCGCACCGTGGATGGGCATTATCAATGGCGCGTCCTGCAATTCGTCGATCGCACCGGAACTTTACTATGACCGACCAACCGAAAAGCAGGGGCTCATCAAGGGGCAAGACTGGCTCGCTGCGGGCCAGGACGGTGGTGAATCTGCGCTTTACCGCGTTTTTTTCCTACCGGTTGACATGACTTCCTTGGACCCCGCGCCACTGGCGTGCTCGAAACCATTGATTTCCGCATGCGCGCCAGCGGCGCGCGGTCCCGGGGACGGCACCCGAGGATGTCCGCTTCACGTCTCTGTCGGCCGAACTCAAGCCCGCAGACCATCAACCCACATCCCCAAACCGATTTCCCCAGGAAAGGGGTGTGGGAAATCCACCTGCGAGACCAAGCTGAAACCATGTCCCCCCACCACTGGATCGTGACGCTCATCGTCGGAACCCTGGCGCTTCCTGGTGCCGAAGCACCTCGACTGCTTACCCCGGGTGACTACTGGGCCGATGACCTGGCAGCAGACACGGCAGGGCAATGGCTGGCGCTGATGCCCGGTCATGGAGCGGCGGATCGCCTGACCGATGTCACGGTACGCGTACGACGACACCCCCGGGCAGCGGGCGATGACCCAGACCTCGATAGGGCCTCAGTACTGGTGGAGGGACCACGGGGCGCGCCACGGTTTTTGGTCCGGGGTCTGCAGGGACTTCAGCCGGGGAAGACTCTTCGGCTGGCCCTCGAGTACCGCCTCACGGTCGACTGCCCCCTGACCGTCCGCCATCCCATGGCGACGATGCCATGGTTGCTGACGCTCCATATCCTCCCTGCCGAGGGCGATCTCCAGGATCACCAAGTCGTGGCGGTGGTCCAGCATGGCGCGCGCTCCGCCACCCTCGGACCATTTCCGTGGTGGCCAGACCGCACGGGCCTGCGAGACCCGACGGTGGAGTGGGTGGGCGACTTGGACGGCGACGGCTCGGTGGATATGCTGATCGACTTCACCGACGGGGAAAAGGGCGAAGCCTGTCCGACGTTGTGGATGGGATCCACCGATCCGTTGGCCCCCTTGCTACGCCCCGTGGCGGCGTTTTTCCAGCACGGCTGCTGAGGCAGGGACCACCAAGCGGGGGACCGAAGTAAACCAAGGTTCATAAAGGGGCTCATCCAGCCCGCTTACCTTCGTCATTGAGCCTACCCACTCCGTCGCCGTCCGTGGAATCCCTTCGATACCTCCAGAAAAGGTATCGAAATCGGCACTTTGGACATGGATAGAGAAGCTCCGAAAGCCAGGCTCTTTATCAAGAAAAAGACCTGATCTCCATTTCGCGAGGCCCTGGTATTGATCGCCGATACGCCCAAGAAGTGGCCCCCTGAACCCGCACGACCTGCGGAATGCTGATCAGCACCATGGCAACGGAGATCCTCATGCGTTACGTTTCCCTTCCCCGCACGTCGCTCACGGTGTCTGCCGTATGCCTTGGCGTCGGTAGCCATGGGGTGATCAGTACCGAGCCGGAAGCCTTTTCGGTCTTTGACCGGTTTCTCGAACTTGGCGGCAATTTCTTCGAAACCGCCCGGGTCTACTCGGACTGGGTTCCCGGTGAACGGGGCCGAAGCGAGCGGATTCTGGGCGACTGGATAGCGGCCCGGAAGAACCGTGATCGCCTCGTCTTGGCGACCAAGGGTGGCCATCGCCTCATCGGAATCCCCGATGCGTCCCCCCAACCACGACTCTCCGCCGTGGAATTACGAACCGATCTGATGGCAAGCGCGGCGGCCCTGCGCACCGAGACCATCGACCTGTACTATCTGCACCGCGATGACGACACGATCCCGGTGGGCGAGATCGTCGATACCCTGGAGCAATTCGTCGCCGAGGGACGGATCCGCGCCTATGGCTGCTCAAACTGGAGCCCCGAGCGCATCGAACTCGCCATGCAGTACGCGGCAGCACATCACCGCACGGGCTTCGTCGCCAACCAAATGGAATGGCATCTTGCCGTACGCCACGCGGGCCCGATGCCGGACCCAACCATGCGAAGCCACACGGATGAAGCCGCCCGCGTCATGTTGAAACACCAGATCACCGCCATACCGGAGACCACCCAGGCGGACGGATTCTTCTCGATGCTCATGGCCGGAGGTGCGGCCCGGGAAGCGGCATTAAACACCAGATTTTCCACGCCCCACAACATGGCCCTGTTCGACGACCTCACGGCCATCGCCGCAAAGCACGATGTCCCGCTGGAGGCCCTCGTCCTCGGTTTCTTCGCGCTTTATCCCGGCACCGTCATTCCCCAGGTCGATCCACATACGCTCGACCACCTGAATGCGACCCTGCGGGCGATCACCACACCGCTCAGCGCCGCCTGCTTGCGCGACCTATCCCAGGCCGTGGCGCGGTGACCATTGCCCGATCATGGGGAAGGATGGACACTCGGGGACGACAACCGAACCGCATAGAGACACACACCCGCCGCCTCGTGGGTATGTCTATTGTTTTTGCAGTCTCTACAAAATAATAATTGATTTTTTACGATGTTTTGCAATAACATAACCACACTCACGAGGAATACATGCCGAATATTTTCCCTACCCACTACTCCTCCTGCCGACTCGGCTATGGCTGCATGCGCATTGCCGACGATCGCACCAAGGGCCGCCAGGCGGTGATCGCGGCCTATGAGTCGGGCTACCGGCTCTTTGATCACGCCGACATTTATGGCGGTGGCGCCTGCGAGAGCCTCTTCGGCGACATCCTCCGCGAGGTCTCGGGCATGCGTGAGGCGATCGTCATTCAGGACAAGGTCGGCATCCGTCCCGCCGGGTCCGGGCGGACCTGCCAGTATGATTTTTCCCGCGAGTACCTGACCACCGCTATTGATGGCTGCCTGCGTCGTCTGGGCGTCGAGCACATCGATCTCCTCCTGCTGCATCGCATCGACCTCCTTGCCGATCCCGTCGTCGTCGGCGAGGTCTTCGCCGCCGCCCATGCGGCTGGCAAGGTCGCCTCCTTCGGGGTCTCCAATGCCAGCCCTGCGCAGGTGCGTATGTTCGCTGCCCATGTTGGCTTCCCACTGCTTGCCAACCAAGTGGAAATCAACCTCGACCGCATCGACGCCGTGATCGACGGCACCCTCGATCAATGCCTTGAACTGGACATCAGCCCCCAGGCCTGGTGCCCGATCGGCGGCATTGGTTACCCGGCCTGGGGCCACAACGCATCCCCAGCCCAATGGAAACTGGTGGAGGCCGAACTTGATCGTCAGGCTGCGACCTACGCCACGGATCGCGTGGGCATTAATCTTGCCTGGCTGTTAAAGCACCCGGCGAAGATCATGCCGCTTATCGGCAGCACCACTCCCGAACGCATCCGCTCGTCCCTCGATGCCGTCAACATTCCCTATAGCCGAAATGACTGGTACGCCTTGAACGAGGCACGTCGGGGGATCCGTCTCCCGTAAGGCGCGTCCATCACGGGGTCACCCCACGTGGCCATTGGCACCGGTGGCGCGACCCCGTGATAAACTCAAAAAACAACCGCCGCTGGCGGCGCCTTGGCTCCCAGATCTCGGAAGACCACTTCCTGGTTCGCACTGCCATCCGCGACGACCACGGGATACTCCTCGCCGCGCTCATTTACACCCTTCCACGGATGACTGACGTAGGTTTGCTGACGGTGAACGCCCCCCGGCTTCAGTTCGATGTACTCCTGCAAGTCGCCCTCGTAATCGATCCAATATATCACAATCCTTTCATTGGAGCGATTTGAAAACGTGATGAAGGTGCTGACATCGCCGGCAACACTCACCGGCGATGGCGGTCTCGCTACCGGAGGCTCCAACAGCACGGACGGCGGTGGGGCAATCGTCGGCGCGGCCCTCACCTCTGGTGACGCGGGCAACGCGCGAGCCTCGACCAAGCGAGATTCCGCAGGAATCACTGCAGGATAGGCTCGTCCGACGGAGATCCCCAGCCAGAACACGCCACCCACACCCAGCAGCAGCACCATCCCAATAACGAGACGCTGGGGCAACGGCTTCTTCATGGGTTGATCTCCTCGGTTGGAACTTTACGAGCCCAAGGAGATCCTCAACGAAGCGCCCACGGCTTCAGTCCGCGTGGCCTAGCGCCACTTCACTCCCCCCGCACGATGAGGCCCGAACGGCGAAGCCACCTTCCCCCCGAGGCGACTAGGGCCGATACGACGAGGAGGCTTTGAACGAGGCGCGGCGTCTTTTATCAATCCATCCCCTTTGAGGCAGGCCGGGAGCTGCTGCGGTGTCGCAGAAATCCCACGAGGGGAGGGCGTGCGCGGCAATTCACTGGTTGATTCGGGCCTGGCCGAAGGTCCGCAGGTGGACATTCCCATGGTCCGGGGCGTAGCCCTTCCAGGCATAGGGATCCGTGCCCGTGACCGGGATGACCCGGCGATGGTCGGCCCGGGCGATGGATTTCCCGGGGGCCTGGGCCACGTCCTCCAACTCCCAGGGCAGCAAAGACCACGCATTCATGTAATGGTTCACCAGGGCTCGGCGGTACACGTTGGAGCGGTTGCGCAGGGAGCGGTGCAACAGGTAGCCATTGAAGAACACCCCGCCACCAGCAGGGATCTCCACCGGTATGGCACCGGCGTCCGTGAATCCGTGGCACACGTCGCTGCCATCGAATTCCTCGAGGTCCGTGGGCTTGGCCGTGGGGAACAGGTAGCCCGGGCGATGGCTGCCGGGCAGCACCCACAGGCAGCCGTTCTGGACCGTGGCGTCGTCAATCGCGATCCACGCTCCGCAGAGGCTGCGATCCCGGGTGGGAATGTACATTTCGTCTTGGTGCCACGCCTGGCCGGGCTTCCCCGGTGGTTTCACGAACATCATTGACTGCATGCACTTTACCGCCCCGTCCCAATGGGGCAGGTGGGCCCCAACGATCCGCTCCAAAACGGCCGTGATGCGGGGATGGCGGACGAATCCGCGAATCACAGGGCTGATCGCGTGGGGTTGGTGGATGCACAGCAGCTCTTCCAGCACCTCCTGGTCGGTCAGGTGGGACGGCACGGGATCGAGGCTAGGGCAGGGATAGTGACCTCTCGCGAGAGCGATCAGATCGGCTTTCAGGGTCGCGATCTCGTCCGCGGCCACGAGGTTGGGCAGCACCAGGTAGCCGTCATCGACGAAGGAACGAACGTGCGCATCGCTGACGGCCGGAGTGGAGGCAGGGGCAGAAGCGAGGGAGGTGAGCATGGGGATGCCTTTCGATGATGCGGGCTCAGCCTACCAACCCGAGGTGAACAATGGGATGCCGCCGCTTGGCAGAAACCTGTCGGAAAATAACCTACCCCCGTGAGCTACGCCGACACCCACCTGCTCCGCTTGGAGTTCCACGACCACGGTCTGGCGACCTACCCAGCGGGCACCAGCTTCGGCCCCCGACACTTAGGCGATTACGAATTCGTGTGGCTGATCGAAGGGACGGCGGAGTGGGAGGTGGACGGCACCGTGATCCCCGCCGTAGCGGGGACGATCCTGCTTGGCCGCCCGGGGATGACGGATGAATTCCGCTGGGATCCCCGCCACCGGACACGCCACGGGTTCATCCATTTCGCCCTGCAACGGGGCAACGCGGTGCTGCCGCCGGTGGCCTCCTGGCCCCTGGCCCGCCACGACCGGGACGTTCCGGTGCTGCGCCCGTTGTTCCAGCACCTCGGAGCCCTGCTTACCCAGACGCCGCCTGGTTGGGCGGAATTAGCCCAGGGCGCTCTCCGTCAGGCCCTACTAGCGTTCCTGATGGGCAGCGGGTCTTCGGGTGATGGAGTGCCCGAGGAACATCCGCTGGTGGCTGCGGTCCAGGACTATGTCCGGACGCAATGGGCCGAGGACGATTGTCCGCCCATCACCCTTGGCGACCTGGCCCGGGCGGCCGGTGTCTCAAAGGTTCATCTGACGCGGGTCTTCCAGGCCGAACTGGGCATGGCCCCGGTGGAGACCCTCCGTCGACTGCGCTTCGATCGGGCCGCCGGGATGCTGGCGAGGACCAATCTGGCCGTGGCCCGGATCGCTCAACACTGCGGATTCGCCGACCCCTACCATTTCACCCGGGGATTTCGCGCCCTCTATGGCCTAAGCCCCCGGGATGTCCGGACCCGAGCCCGCCGGGGGCTAGCGCCACCCCACCTGGATCTGGCTCGGATCCGCCGCTTTGCCGTTGGCCTGGAAGGCCTTTCGACGCGGACATGAAGGGGGCCCCGCTCACCAACCCTCGGTGAGCGGTGATGCACCTCAATGAATTCCACCGCAGATACTTGGCCAACGTCAGCAGCGGAAGGTCCGGATTCAGGATCATGTCCCAGGGTGACATCCACATCGCCCACTGACGATCCATGGGAGCTTGCCAAGCTCGACGTCTCATCGGGGTGGAACGCATGATGTGATACGAACCTCAAAATCCGAGATCAATGGCGTTAACAATTATCAATTAATGCCGTATATTTCCTGCATTTACGACACATGCAGGCCCATGTCCTTACGGCCACCCGAAGCGTTCTTGACAGCCCCGTAGCATGCGAGGTATAATTGGGGGTGGTCACCAGACCCCACCGTTCCTTATCACATTTCCCCCGCCCGCGAGTAGGGGGGTTTACCTTGACGGAATTGCTCGTGGTCATTGGCCTTATCGCATTGCTGACGGGTATGCTGCTGCCGGCGGTCAAAATCGCGATGATGAGTGCCAAGACCTCCGATTGCGCCAATCGCATGCGCCAACTGGGGGTCATCTTTTCCATCTATATTCAGAACAACGAGGGGACTTTCCTCGGGCCAGGGCCGGGACTTTCCTGGGCCGACTACCACAAGAACCTCCTGGAAATTCCTACGACTTCCGGACTGGCTAGCTTTGACAGGGCCGACATCAGAGACGTGGCGAATGTCTTCATGTGCTCCGAGGACCAGTATAAGCCCTACAGCATGGTTGGAGCCACCCTCATCTGGGATGGCTACATCAGCCACGGTTACAATATCCAGATGCTGGGTGGTAGAATGTGCGGCCGCGGCCCCTTCCAGCTCAGGGATGTAGCTAAACCCAGCGAAACCGTTCTGGCTGCAGATTCACGCGACAACCTCAGCCCGGCCAGATGGGCTGCCTACTTGGGCACGCCCATGGCCTCCTCCAATGGAACCCCTACCGCCTACCCTAGACACCGTAATGACACCCAGTGTATGGTGCTCTGGGTTGACGGCCGTGCATCAACGGTGAAGGCAGCCGGCTCTGGGAACTATTCCAGCCTCTATTACGCCACCCGCTTGGGTATCAGTGCCAATTATAATCTGGCCACGAATACATTCAATAATCCAACCGTCACTTCGATGTGGGACACTAAGTGAAAGTACGCGACCTGTTCATCGCATGCCTGTCCCTCGCCGCAGCAACCCGGTGGTTTCCATGACCACACCTCATGCTTATTTTCTGACCCTGGCCACGGGCAACGAAGGTCCGTTTACCCCGGACGAGTTGCGAGACTTGGTACGCCGGGGTCGGGCACGCGCCGGGGACAGGCTCTATCATCCCGCCAACCACACCACCAGCGAAATCCGACAAGTCGTTCCTGAAGCGGACGCCCTGGAAAAGACCGCCACCCGGCCCAGCGATCGTATCCTGCGAACCACCAGCGACCGCAAGCAAGCCGTGGTGCAGGCGCAAGCCGAGCGTCGACGCACCAGTGACCGCTTGCCAAGGGAAGATTCCACGGCACTGGTGCCTACTCCGTCCAGCGATGGCCTACCCGCAGTCTCCCCCCCAGATCCTACCTGCACCGCAGAAAAGCAGCGAACCAGGGAGCATGCGGAGCCATTGTCCCTACCTGCGGTGGAACAGAGCTTAACGTTCCGCGCCACCGTCATCGGCGGTTTATTGCTAGCCGCGATGATGTGGGTCTATGCCGTGTGCTTCCAGGACGATCTCGATGGAGGGATCCTCAACCCGCCACCACACATTCCGGTGCTCTCGTCGGCAGAATTAGCGATGCTTCCCGATAAGCAACTCCTCGAACGCGTGGAATTGGAATGCCTGCGCCGTCTTTTCGCCGCCGACAAGTGGCCGCGGGCGGCAGCAACGGTCCTCAGCCCGCCCGCCAGCCACCTGTGGATCATCGGAAGTGGCGAAGCTCAGTTGCGCAGCATCGGTCTGCGCCACGCCCTCATGATTGAACGCGCTCCAGAACTCAGCCCTATCATGCCCTCTTTCAAGCAGATGGCGACAGCCTACAGGGCCTTAGATCTCCTAGGTCCGGCGCAGGCACTCGAAGAAGCCCTGCGAATTGACGATCCCGGCAACGATGACAATCCCTATCTGGCGGTGCAACAACACTACATGACCGAGATCGCCGCCCGCTCCGCCGCCACCCGCCTCGCCTACGCCCGCGCCCACCGCCATAAACTGTTTCCAACGCCTTAAGAATCTAGATGGCTGACTTTTTCGCGCGGGAAAGGTGCCAAACCAAGGCGGAAACCACAGGGCCAGGCACCGGAGAGGCGAAGTACACGCCAGCCCCCTCCGTAATGATTGGGAGGAATGAAGTGGCTACTTCGCCTCGCCCCTTCGTACGTCTTAAACACTTTTCATGTGCCTTGAGTACAAAGAATAATCAAGGGAACGTTGAATATGCAGGGAAAAATCTTCCCGTGTTGGCATGCACAGCATGATCATCTCGATTAACGATACCATTTCTTGTCGACTTCCGAAACCACACCGCATTGAGACAGGCGTCTTGCCTTACTCCACCATGACAGACTGACGGGGAGAGGAACTTCGTGTATACTCCCCCCGGAAAGCGACATGCCTGACCATCGCCGGTTTAATGTGATCACCAGCCAGGGCGAGGCGGGTCCCTTTACCCTGGAAGATCTCCGCCCACCGCATCGATCGCAACGACCGTCTGCGCACCGCCATCGGAGCCAACCTGGGAACCGTGGGGGAATCCGTGGGTCCGGCCCCCCGCAACTCGTCAAAGTCCTCCAATCCGCGGATGTCAACGCCGGAGGGATCATCCACCCGACGTGGCGCGGGCACCCCACGAAGTCGAACGAGTGACCGCACGTTGCCGGCGAAGGCTCGCCCTGCGGCACCTCCCACCGTGTCCTGGCTACCCCTCGCCATCGTCGGCGGAGTGATGGCGGTTGGTCTGGTCGCCGCAGCCCTTTGGAAATCCGCCCCGCTACCCCGCCCAGAGGATCCAAGCCCGGCGCCAGCCCAGACCAAGTTGGAGTCACCTGCTGCCAGCACTCCCTCCCCTGCGATCCCTGCCCCCACGCCCAGCGCTCCTCACCACGCCCATGACCACGAGCCCCAGGCCATCCCCGGCACCCTCTTGGTGTGGCGCTTCGACCAGGAGGGTGGAGGCGGGGGCTATCATGATCAGGATCAGGAAAACCACGGGCGCTGCCAGATCAGACCCGGCACAGGGGTCGATCTGTCCCAATATGAGCCTCGCGGCGCTATCTGGGTGACCTACGTCGCCGACAACGAATGGCTGGCCTACACCTGCAACGTCGCCAGTGCTGGCCGCTACCGTTGGTCCTTCTCCGCGAGTCATAATGCGAAAATCATCCCCCTGCCCAGCGCGTTGGTGTGGACCCTGAACGGACGGCCCCTAGGCCCACCGGTGGTCATCACCGACACCGGCAGCTTCCGCCATTTCCGCACTTTTTCAGGTGAAGTGGATCTCCCCGCCGGCCTCCAGGTTCTGCGCCTCTACGTTCAGCGAGGAGGCATCGATTATGGAGATATCACGTTTACCAACATTACCGCGGCCACCCCCTGACCTGGCCGCCGACGCCATTGATCAAGCCTGTTGGAAGCCAAGGCGGAGCGCACCTCTCCACCAAGGCCGGCGCTCACAAAGAGATGCGAGGAGGCCAGACCCAAAAAGGACACCTGGCCCGCGTACACCCGGTGACTTGGAATCGCGATGAGTGGCGAATTCCCGCACCGCATCCACCCTTCCAAGGCTTGGTTGATCGCCGTTATCTTCCCACCCCGTGATGTACCCGCCAGGAGCCCAAGTCCCAAGCCGAGGGGGATCGAGCCCAGGAAATCCCCTGGCAGATGAAGGGAAGGAGCTGCTGCGAGAAACGTAGATCCATGAAGAATCCCAAATATGGTAGGGAGGATGCCGGAGCTGACATGGCGCATGGATAGCGATCGACCCATAATGATGAATGCGGCTCCAGTATCCCCTGTGAATAACCGACCATCGCCATGCTGCCCTCCTCCCCCCAGGTGAACTCTCATGTTCTCAAATTTTAACGGCCATCTTCTCCGCACGACCATGTGCGTGTTCCTGGAAGCTATGGGACTGGCTGCAGCGGAATCAGCCGTCTCCCCTCGCGGGGGATCCCCAGTGGCTTACGAAATAGATCGGACCTCTTACAGAAATTTCGTCAGCAACTGGGATGCGAAAGCCCATCCGGTGGTGATGGCCTACATCCAGTCTCCGAAACAGTATCGACTCGTATTCCACCCCGCACCCGTGATGTTTGAAAAATGTCTCTTCGAGCCGGATCCAACGCTGTACGAAACCAAGGCGATTGTTGTGGTGGCCCGTGTTTTCAAAGTAACTGGCGATGAGTTAGCCAACGACGACCCATTCGAAGTACAATCCATTACTAAGAAGAACGGCGTTCTCATCGTGTCCTATACCATCCATGCCGGCTGGGTGATCAGTAACGGGGAAACGAACCGTCATCCATGCACGTCGGGCAATACCAGAATCTCTCTTGGGAAACGTTCAATCTCCTTGGTGGTACCCAGATCCGCCATCAGCAAAATTGTCCTCATTGAGAACGGTGTTGAGGTCGGCAACCTAAACACTGCTGCAGGCACGTGGATATCCCCAACATCCCCGTTTATTCTTGGCGGCGGACATCCATGAATCACGACCCGGGTTGATCGGTAAAAATCCCCGATCTCCGCGTTCATCAGGGTACCAAAGCATGTCAGCCAGCGCACCTGGAATACCCCTTGGACACCACCCACCGAGGCCACATGCCCCTTGCCCCTCAACGTTAGTGCTCCCCCTCTTTGGCAGGTCGTCGGTGGCTCACCGAACCCCATCGGGCCTTCGCCACTCTATTCTTGCGTTATCCCCTGGCCGTTTAGCTCAATCCAGCCCGTGGTATTATTGGGCAGAAGCCAATAGCCTTTAGCAAAGTTCTTGCTGGTGGTGATGCCGTCGATGATCCGATCGGCATCAAAGTACACCGGATCATACGTCTCGGATGCGGACGGCTTCCATTTCGCCAACAGGTTCACGCCATTGCTCATGAGCTGCATCTCACTCAAGCCACCGCCCTGTCCTTGCCAGCTGAGCACCGCAACGCGCACCCGATCGAACATCACCTTGCGCGGCAAGGGGATATCGAGGCGCTGATCTGTTCCCGCTACCCACGGCACCTCAAGGGGGCCGGCCTCGTGAACGAGGCGTGCACCACTGAAGAGCTGTACCTGAACTTTGTCGGCGCCTCGATCCCCAAAACCTGAGTTGTATTGATTCCATATAGAGAGGACCGCCCCCTCGACCGAAGCTTCGCCGAAGACCAACGCATGGGAGCGGGGAGGGCTGGTGGTCTTGATGCTTGTCAGCACCTGCCTGAGCGGGTCGATTTCCGCAAAGAAGCGCACGGCGTCAGGATCATCATGCTGTAAACTCAAGACGCACTTATAGATTTCGGCCTGTTCGATGATGTCCCCATAAGCAAGAACCGTCGACGAGCCAGACCTCGTGCCTTGGGCTTTTTCATCCGTCGGTTCGATGGCGTTCCCCCGCGGGGCCATGAGGCTCTTGAGGGCGACAATGGTACGTTCACGAGCTGCGAGCAGGGCGGCAACGCGATCGCCATCGGCCTTCCGAATCGCTTGGTCGTAGGCTTCCTGAGCGGCAATTGACGACGCTTCAAACTCACCCATCAGACCCTGGAGGCGCGGATTCGTTTCGGCGGCCGGCAAGAAGCCGATGACGAGCAGCAAAACCAATACTCCAACCGATCGCCGATCGACGAGACACGATTGCGTCACTCTCCTAGCGCAACGCGCATTTGACACGAAGGAATGATCGGCACCGAGCATTGAGAAAAAAATCCGATCGGCAATTCCACAAAGCCTACGTTTGCCAAATACGAGTAATTTCATGATATTAATTGTGCTCATCTGGTGCAATGCCACCATATCACAATTGGGCAATTTTCTGCCTTTAATGGTCGCCGCACCACAACGAGATGCATGAAGTCTCTCATGATCTCTTTGGCTATGCGGATTGGTTCACTTTGGAGAACCCTTCCTGTGACAACGGCTCCTAGCGCATGCGCTGACATCAGGGTAATTTGCATAGATGGGCACCAGCCCCTCCGGCGTCCTCCGGCGGTAAACTCTGGCGAGTGAGGAGCGAAGACCTCTCTCCATTCCCGAGCCCTGTGGCTTACCCTTTCCGGACTTAGGAAAATTTCCGTGTTCCATTCTCTCGGTTTGTGGGCATTCCCCCCTCGTGCCGCCGTTCTGACGGTTGCCCTGGCCTCCACCCTGCCGGCAGCCGACAATGTGCGTATCGATCTCCTCGCCAAGGACGCGGATCTGGTGGATGTGACGATCATTGGGGGGAAGGGAACTATTCGGGAATCCACGTGGCTGGGCGAGGCGCGCAAGAAGCAGGGGCGCGCCATGACCTTCCCCATCCCGAAGTCGACCTGGACCAAAATCATCCTGGCGGCTTCCGTGAGCGCCACCGCTGACGTAGAGCTTACGCTGCGTGGTCCGGATAAGCGCCTGGCTGCGGGATCTCCCCGCATTCCGGTCCTGGTGACGTATGACCAGGTGGAGGTCCTGGGGGCCGACATCAAGAATGGCGGCTTTGAAAAGGTGGATGCCAAGAATGCTCCAGAAGATTGGGTGTTCTCTCAGGATGCCCAGGGACTGGCGGGGGTGGTGTCCACGGGCGCGTGGGAGAAAAATCGCGCCATGGTGGTCTGGCACGATGGCCGTGTCTCCCAGACCCTGCGCTTGGCGGCGGGAACCCCGGCCGTTATTTCCTTCTATGTCTATTCCGAGGTGGATCCCGAAGCCCCCTGAGGTCCGTCGCATCACTTACCATGGACTGCGCTGGTAGGCGACGGCATGCTCCACACGGCCTCGTTGACCAGCCAGTTCATGGATTCTTCCGGCTCAAATCTCCTGTTTTACTTGGGAAATCCCTCCTATGTCGTCCATGCCATCCGATGCGCCCGTGATTCCCCCACGCGAATCGACTGAGCCAGCTCCGCTCAGTGATCGCATTGCGTGGTTCCGTAAGGCCAAGCTCGGGATTTTTATCCATTGGGGTATCTATTCCGTCAACGGCATTGACGAAAGCTGGTCATTCTTCAATCAGTATTTGCCGCGCGATCTGTACATGGAGCAACTGCGGGGATTTACCGCCAAAAATTATGACCCGAAGGCCTTGGTCGACCTCATTCATGGCTGTGGTGCACGTTACGTCGTGGTGACCACCAAGCATCATGATGGGGTCGCCCTGTGGGATACCCAGGCCAACGACCTCAGCACCACCAAAAAGACACCCGCAGCTCGGGATGTTCTGACGCCCTTGGTCGAAGAAATCCGCGCTCGTGGATTGAAGTTCGGCGCCTACTACTCCTTGATGGATTGGATGCACCCGGACTTTCCTGCCCTGAATCGCTACCAATCCCGCGGTGGGCGGACGAAGTGGAATTACCGGCCCGAGGAACACCCCGAGCGCTGGGACACCTGCATGCAACTGAACTTCAAGCAGTATCGGGAATTGGCCGACCTGTACCATCCCGACATCTGGTGGTTTGACGGTCACTGGTGGTTCAACGAGGAGGAATGGCGGAGTGATGCCACTGCCCAGCTCATTTTCCGGAACCATCCGCATGCGCTCATCAACGACCGGCTTCCCGGGAAAGGCGATTATAAAACCGCTGAACAAGGACTACCCCTCGAACGGGATCCTGCGCCATGGGAGGCCTGCATGACCATCAACGACTCGTGGGGATACCAAGGCGCCGACACCAATTACAAATCCGTCCACGACGTGATCTGCATGTTGATGGATTGTCTGCACCTGGGTGGAAATCTGCTGCTCGACATCGGCCCCAAGCCGGATGGAACCTTGCCCCAGGAGCAAGAACAAGTCCTACGCGGCCTTGGCCGCTGGACATCCAAACATGCGATGGCCATTTATGAGACGCGAGCCGGTATCGACCTCGCCTACTTCCATGGTCCGTCGACCATCGGAACTGCTGACTATCTGGGCTCGACCCATGAAATCCTCTACCTGTTCGTCTCGGGACGGCCGAATGGTGCCCTGCGACTCAAGGGGTTCCGCTCGAAGATTCTTCGGTCTTGGGTGGTTGGACATGGGGCCAAGGTGGCCATTCGCCAGGACATCGACCACATGACTCCCGGCATCATTTATCTGACGGTTCCCGAGGAGGCCTGTGACGAGGAGGTGACCGTCCTAGCCGTGATGGTTGATGGCAAGATCGAGCTCCAACCGCTGCGTACGACAGCGCCCGCCACCTTGCTGGCCGCACCGGGTGCCAACACCGGCGAATAGCCTGCGGTGAACGGCGCTGCAACATCATGTCACCACCACCGGGTCCAACGGCCCTGGTGGTGGTGGCAAAGCCAGGGACCCACCAAGGTGGATGCCGGGGCGTGTCCAAAGGGTTCCTGGAGAAATTGGGGAAAGGCTGGCGGGCATTCACCGCCATCGTAATCGCTGAAGGCCTCTCAAAATTCCCCAAAGCCATGGGGATTTTTGTTTTTGCGTTGTTCCGTTTGGCCTGGGACCTCCCACCTTGCAAGCACCAGGTCAAGGCGGTCTTCGGTCGCTGGGTTCCTTCGTGTACCTGCGCCGAAGCGCATGGGACGTGTCCCATGCGCTGGCGTCACCTTGGGCCTGGCGCCTTTGGTGGCTTCTGCCCAACGAATTCACGATGTCGATGCTGCCCCTGCGACCAGGAATTCCGGAAGTCACACGCTGTGCTCCCACGGGGTTTTCACGCGCTATCAACGACGCAGGAAGGGGTGACAACCATCCCCGAGACCGACGTTTGGGAGAAAGGAAGCACACACGCATGCCTGGGAAGACGACGTGCCCGTGGTCGGTGGGTTGGCTGGTCTTGGCGATGCCATGGGTCCAGGCGGAGGACGCCTCGCCGGGGTCCAGCACGGTGACGGTGACCAGTCCGGCCGGCGCTGAGCGTGCCCCCCTCAGCACGCCGCTGGCGGTCCACGTGGTGGATGCCGAACGCATGACGGCCTTGGCATCGCCGTGGATCGGCACGGCGATGAATGAAATCCCGGGCGTGTATCAGGCGCCCTTACGCGGCGTGGTCGACGTGCCAACCATCCGCATGCCGCTCAGCTTCAAGAACCACTACCTGTACCTGCAGGATGGCGTGCCGCTCCAATCGACCGTGATGTTCAACAGCAAGGCGCTGCTCTACAGCCAAGCGACCACTTCGCCGGGGGGGATCGAAGTGCTCAAGGGTCCGGGCACGGCCCTCTATGGATCGGATGCGATGTCCGGGGTGATCCAGGTGCGCAGCATCGCGCCCCCGCGGGATCCGACGTTCTCGACGCGCGTGGGTGCTGGCACGTACGGTGCGAAGGCCCTGCGTGTGAGCGGGGGCGGCCCCCTGACCTCCACGCAACGGGTCGTAGTTTCCGTCGCCCATGATGGGGAGGACGGCTGGCGTGATCACAGCGCATGGAATCGACAGCAAGGCATGGTGCGCCACCGCAGCGAGATCGGCCCCATCACCGTCGACACCAGCCTGATGGCGACCCGCTTCCGCTCCGAGATGACCGGCCCGCTGTCACCCGTGGTCTACCGCAACAATCCGACGGATGATGGCCTGGCCCCGGCGGTACCGCTGGACGAGGCGACCGATGACGCCACCCATGTGCAGGCCAGCAGCACGCTGGCCCTCCCGGTGGGCGCGGCGCGGATCGAACTGACGCCGTACGTGCGTTCCCTCGAAAACACCTACTTGGAGGTTTACAATCCGGCGACCACGCCGCGCGACCGGGAAAAGACGGTGTCGGGCGGAACCTTGGCACGGGTACGCCTGGAACCCTGGCCCGGCGGTGAACTCATCCTGGGCACCGATGTCGATGGGACGCGACTCGCGTTCAGCGTGGTCCAGGATCGGCCAACAGTGGTGGTCGGAGGCTTTACCTCATACCAGGGGCCGCACTACGATTTCACCGTCGATCACCTGACCCTGGCGCCCTATGCCCAGCACTCCCAACGACTCGGGAATCGATGGATCATCGACACCGGCCTGCGCTTCGACTGGGCACGCTACGACTATGACGAACGCCTGGGTGCGACCACCGATCCACTGGACCTTGTCTGGCGCCCACCGGATCGGGTCGACAGGTTTTCCCAGCTCAGTCCCAAGCTCGGGGGAACCTATCTTCTGACGCCGGAACAGGCGGTATTCCTGCGCTACGCCCACGGATTTCGCCTGCCCGCGGCGGATGCCCTCTACGTCCTCGGCAACGGGCAGCAGGCATTCGAACTCGACCCGGAGCAGGTCGACGCCTTCGAAACCGGCTGGAAAGGCCGTGCTGAGACCTGGTCGTGGGAAATCGACGCCTACTGGTCGATCGCCACCGAGGGGATCGTCGAGGATGTGGTCACGCCGGGCGGCACCATCAGCACCAACGGTGGCGAGCGCTGGTACCGTGGCCTCGAGTTTGGGGGCGCCTGGGAGATCACCTCCCAGGTGGATGTGGGGGCCTCGTACGCCCACACCTGGCACCGGATCATCCGTTATCGCAGCGAGGGCAGCAGCCCGGAAGACGGCAACACGCCCGCCAAGGCGCCCGCCGACCTCGCCAGCCTGCGGCTGGGCGTCATGCCGTTTGAGCGTCTGCGCCTGGAGGCGGGAGCGCGTTGGCTCGGCCGCTGGTGGATGGACGACCTGAACACGGCCCGCACCGACAACGAATGGCTGGTCGACCTCCGTGCTTCCTACCGCCCGGACGCCCACTGGTCGTTTGACGCCCGGGTGCTCAATCTCTTCGATGAGGCCTATGCGGCCACAGCGGAACGGCTCCCGTTTGGCGATCGTTATCGCCCAGGCCAACCCCTGACGATGGCCGGAGGAGTGACGTGGGCGTACTGACCTTGCTCACGATGCCCTGTGCGTTGATGGGCACCAGCACCCCGTGGGTCAACGAAGCGACCCATGGTATGCGAGAGCGGGGACGACGGTCATTGGTTTGATCATGCTGGGGGAAATCGTAACGGTCGTTCCGGGGGCCTCATGGTGGGCAACCAGGTCGGCAATGGAGTCCACCACGACATCGGGCCGATAAGCAAAACGAATAAGGTCTTCCCGTTTGGTGCCCCCACTGAGGACCAGTACGGTGCGACATCCCATTTGGAGACCTCCCAGGATGTCCGTTTCCATGGTGTCCCCGATCATGGTGACGTGTTCAGGAGCCAATCCAATTTCCTTGCAGGCCTCGCTTAACATCACGGGTGACGGCTTGCCGACGGAGAACGATTTTCTGCCGGTGGCGGTTTCGATCATGGCGACCACCGCTCCGCAGCCGGGGCGGATCGTCCCATCGGCCATCGGACACGATGGGTCGGGATTCGTGGCGATGAGTTGAGCTCCCGCCATCACCATGCGGGTGGCGGCGTCCAACAACTCAAACGAAAGCACCTTGGTTTCACCAACAACCACGTAATCCGGGTGGTGATCGACAATGGCGATTCCATTCCGGTGCAGCGCGGACAGAAGGCCTCCCTCGCCAATCACGAATGCCGTGGCATTGGCTTTTTGCCGCGCCATGAAGCGGGCAGTCGCCATGGCGCAGGTGAAGACATGGCGCTCTTCGACATCGATTCCCAGACGCGAAAGTTTTGTGGTCACATCCAGGCGATTTCGCATGGAGTTATTGGTCAAGAATGAGAACGGGATCTTGGCGGCTTGCAGGTCTGCAATAAATCGGTCCGCACCCGGAATTAATGTAGATCCACGGTAGATGACTCCATCCATGTCGATGAGATACCCGTTGGGCATGAAACTGATTCCTTACGGCGGAGAGAGGGCCTGTCTTCGCGAGACAATGGCGGTGGTGATGACGACCGCAGGGAATCATGCACTCAGGCCGCATTTCGATTCGCCCGAGAATTGCTTCGTGAGCATGCCTTTCCGTGTACTGGTTCGTAAATACGCCATCCCTTGACGTCCGGGTAAGAATCGGCGCCATTTTCCATCGCTGACGGACATGCAAATTATCGACACTACCTCCATGGCGACCC
This sequence comes from uncultured Planctomycetota bacterium, assembly GCA_903902515.1. Taxonomy (GTDB): domain Bacteria; phylum Planctomycetota; class UBA11346; order UBA11346; family UBA11346; genus CAIUVD01. The sequence goes on from CAIUVD010000097.1 coordinate 30,703, forward strand.
GCAGGACCTAGCCCGTGAGGCAACCAAAGAGGACCAACGATTGCGCCCCGCCCTCTTGAAGGCCGAGCTTCACGGCAGCCTAGCCCAATGCAGTTCAGGGAATAATCGCAACAGGGACGTCCAACGTGGTCGACAAGTTCCAAAGATGGCTCCAAGGCCTGGCGGCTGGAGCGACCCGAGAGCATGACCACCACCGTCTGCACCAAGCCATGGAACGGTGCCACCACGCGATTATCCAGGCCTTCCCCCCTGGCACTCGGGTTTCCCGACCGGCGGGAGGCATCGTGCTGTGGGTCGAATTGCCCGAGGCGGTGGACGCCAACCGCCTTTACGAAGATGCCCTACGGGCGGGAGTCAGCATCGCGCCCGGCACGATGTTCACGGCTCGCCGCCGCTACACCCACCACATCCGCCTGACCGGCGGCTGGTGGGACGACGCCGTCGAGGAGGCCTTCCAACGGGTCGGACGTCTCGCTCGCCACCAGGCGCGGGGCTGACGGGCAAGGCCTCACCCCCCGGTGTGAGCGCTCAGGGGGCGGTAGCGGAAGTGATGGAAACGCCCCTCTCCGCCGGCGGCGAATACGCCCACCCGCAGGGACAGGAAGCCGCGGAAGACATTGTGATGGAACCCCGAAAGCTCGCAGGTGGCATGGAGGGGCGTCCACGGCCCTCCATCCAGAGCATACCACGAGGTGACCTCGTGCTGGTCGTTGCGGATCCGCAGGGCGAGGCGCCGCACCCCGGTGGGCAGCGGGCATGGCCAGGGCGTGGCGGGAGGCCGCTCCACGAGCATCACGCCACGGTGATCAGCTGCGATCCCGTAATAGGCTTCGGCGTTGTAAAAGAGGCACAGGCCCGCCAAACACCCGGCGGGAGGATAATCCAGCTCGGTCTCGATCTCATAGGCGGTGTGGCCGGGGATGATGGTCAGGGGGGACGTGTCGTGCAGCCCGTGGCCTCCACCCACGAGGCGAAGCCCGCCGTCGAGGCGGAAGGTCGCACCGCCGCGCCAGGACCGCCAGGTCACGCCCAGGGCGGGGCCATCGAAATGGTCTTCAAACTGGGGCTCGATGGCCGCTGCCACTTGCGTGGGAAGAGCGCGATCGTCCTCCTCCAACCAGCCTTCCGCATTCCACCGCACCGGTACCAACAGGGTCTGCCGGCCCAGGGTATGAAAGCCCCGGCGATATCCGTGGACCACCATCCACCAGCGGCCGTCGGGCCCGGTGCAGGCCGTGCCGTGGCCCACGGACCACCACGTCTCGTCCCGCGAAAGCGTGCGGATCACGGGATTACACGGGGACCACGTCCAGGGACCGACAGGACTCGGGCCCCGGGCATGCACCACCATGTGCGAGGTGGCCGGACCGGCGGTGCCGCCCTGGGCGGCGAGGTAGTGCCACCAACCCTGGTGTTTGAACAATTTTGGACCCTCCAGACACACCCCCTCATGGGGCGGCGCGGGCGGGATCGGCCACGGTTCGATGGTGCGCTGGGGATCACCGATGGCCGTGCGGCCGTCCTCGCTCAGGCGGGTGACGTAGCCATCGCTCACATGCATCCAACGCTGGCCATCGTCCCCGACCACATGGCTCGGATCGATCCAGCCGACCCCCACGTCCGTCGGAACGGACCACGGTCCCGCCGGGTCCCGCGCCGTCACCACCCGGGTGCCGCGACTGCTGCGGTAGAAGATCAGGAATTCTCCCGCATGGTGGACCAGATCCGGAGCCCAGACATCCCCATCATAGGCCGTCAGGGCCGAGCCCAGGGGCCGCCAAGTGACCAAATCCGTCGACTCCCAGACCAGCAACCCCGGCGACCATTCCATGGATGAATGCACGCAGAACCATCGGTCGCCGACCCGCAGAACAGAAGGATCAGGATAATCGCCGGCGAAAATGAGGGTACGGTGCATGCGCGTTTCACTCCCCCGGGAATCATGCCCGGGCGCACCGGTCGACCATCCCTCCGAAGGCCAAAGTCCTATCTCAATTGGGCAACGCCGCCGCCGCGAGCCCACTCTCCGCTGGAGGAATGCCGCCCAATTAGGACATCATCTTGACCTTGGGAGCGATGGCGATGCGCATGGATCCGTGTTAGAAGAATCCGGCCTGTACTCGTGAATCCTGGCCACCCACCCGCGGAACCATTATGCGTACCCTGCTGTTCTCCCTTGGAATTCCTCTGTTTTCAGTGGCGGTGGCGGTGGAGCCCACACCCTTCGTGGCCGCCGGCGGCGCTCCGAAGGACATCGACCTCAGCACGTATACCCTGACCTTCCAGGATGAGTTTGAAGGCACCACGCTGGACACCTCCAAATGGGATACTCCGACGCAGGAGCGATGGAAAGGCTGTCGATGGACGCCGAGTTTGGTGTCCGTGCAGAACGGCCACCTGCGTCTCGGGGTACAACTGACCGATCACCCCCAACTGCGCTACGATTGCGGTGCGGTACGAACCCGACGGAACTACGATGTGAATCAGACAATGTTCGGACAGAAATTCGGCTACTTTGAGGCCCGCTGTAAATTGCCCCGTCGCATTGACGCTGATTATTTCGCCGATTTCTGGATGATGGCCGGTAATGTCGGAGAAGGCAACAACACCCGCGCAGGCAACGAAATCGATGTTTTTGAAAGCTTCGAATTAGCGGAGGGCCACCAGTATTCCTTCAACTTCCATTGGGGTGGTTACCAAAAAACCCACAATACGTACGGTCTCAAGTGCGGTGATCAGCCCCATCTCCGGGATGGCCAGTTCCATGTCTATGGCTTTTTGTGGACCACGAATTTTTACGCCGTGTATGTCGATGGCGTTGAGATTGGACGCACGGACATGATAGGCCTCGGCAGCGACAAGGACGGAAAAATGAAGTCCAATGGCCCCTGTCAGGAGCCAGGGTATCTCAAATTGACGGTCGAGGCCTCGGATTGGCCAGGCAAGTCCTCGGGCTGGGAACCCGATGCTCCCAAGGAAGATGAGTTTCTCATTGATTGGGTGCGAGCCTATCTGCCGAAAACGAGCCTGACCCCCAGCCACTAAGGTGACCTTCGGCATGCATTCCTCCTGTACGGAGTGAAATAGAACCGCTCTCCTTAGGGCATGCCTCCACCCCAGGACTGCACATCGCAGGACACGGATTCGGGCAATCCTGCCATCGGCATCACGGCACCGGACCTGCGGCGAGAACCGTGGGGGCGGCGGTGACCTCCCATTGGGGATGTCCACGGCGGATGCGGTGCACGTGGTCGATCTCCCGAGCATCCTCGGTGTCGAACTCGATCCAGGTCGGCGGTAACCGCATGTCCTCGTGGCGGAGGTGGGCCGTGGTGTTGCCCTTCGAGCGTCCCAGGCAAATGGCACCAACCAGGCCGCCCCACAGGGCCCCAACCCCGGGCAGGGACCACCACCACAGGCCCATAGCGCCAACAACCGCGCCGACGACTCCGCCAATGACGGCCCAGGTCAGGGTCGCGTTCAGCACCGGATCGGCTCGATGCTCGGACTGATGGGTCGTTTCTACGACCCGCAACCGATCCCGGGGAATGCCGGCCTCGACTAGCAGTCCCATGAGCAGGAGAGCGTCTTCGTTGCCGATCAGACGAATATGCATGGTGGTGAGCATGGCTGGGTCCTGGATCGCGAGGGAGGTCCAGGAGCCTATGCGGAGGTCATGCCAACGACGATGGGGGAGGTCTTCAGCAGACCTAGCAGGGCCGCGCTCCGAAAGAGACCAAATCCACGCTCAGCGGTTTTAGATCGACGGGAGGGCCACAGCAGCGGTCGCGGGCCGGGCGTTTCCGGCGCCGCAAAGGGGCGCGGCACCCGATGCGTCCTCCAGCAACGCGGCGACGGTCACCGCCTGGAGGCTACGGGCGACGGCGGCAATCACGTTGTCGAGGGTCCGGTGGAGGGGGCACAGTTCGTGCCCATGGCCGTTGATGTTCAGGGGGCAGCGGTCGATGCGGTGGATCGGATCGACGGCCATTACCGGGTCGAGGAGGGTGATCTGGGCCGGGGAACGGGTCAGGATGTGGCCCCCGTGGAGACCACGTTGGGCCGAGGTCAGACCAGCGCGGGCCAATTGCTGGAGGATTTTGGCCAGGTAGCCGACCGGCACCTGGGTGTGCTTGGCGATCTGTTCGACGGTGGTCGGCTCTCCCGGGTGCTGGGCCAGGTAGACCACGGCACGCAGAGCATATTCAGCAGTTTGGGAGAGCATGGCAGGATCCGATCAGGGGAGGTCGCAGCGTTGGTCGACCAGGAGGGCTTGGTCCTGACGGACCCGCACCCGCCAGGGGCCCGGCTCCAAGGCCTCGACCCGCAGGGTATCCCCATCGGTCCAGGTCAGGCGTCGATCCCGGGCGGAATCCGACGTCCGTTGCAACTCCACGGTCCGCTGGCCGGTGACCGGGCCGCGCCAGGTGATTTCGACCGTGCGGGGGGTGACCGTGACCACCACCCCACCGCCCGCCGCCACCAGGGCCGCCAGGGCCGCCCGGTCGGCATCGACCCGGGCACTGGCGGCGTAGGGATGCTCGTCGGCCTTGGCCAAGGGGCGGCTGAAGGCCAGGAAAATCAAAATACCGTTGGGAATCGCCGTGACGGTGATGGCCAGGACGGGGATGATCCACCAACGGGCAGGGAGGGTGAGGGCGTTCATGGGACCCATCAGTAGGTGATGGGGTTCTCCTTCTCACGGGCCGGGTCGATGGCCTTGCCGGGCTTGGCCCCAGCGCGGTTGAGGCTCACGAGGTAGATGGTCAGGTTGGTGATGTCGTCCATGGCCATGGTCTGCCCGGGCATGACCCCGGCGGGGCTGGTCCGGCCCTTGGCGATGACGTCAACGATCTCGCTCATCTTCGAGCCATAGACCCAGTACTTGTCCGTCAGATTGGGGCCGATGCTGCCCGCTGCCTCGGGGCCGTGGCAAGCCACGCAGCCGGCGCTGGCGTAGAGGGCCTTGCCGCGGGCGATGCGGTCGGCGTTCTTCGACAGTTCCCGCAACTGGTCCTCGGGGAGGGGTCCGGTGGCATTCTTGGCCCGGGTTTCCTGGAGGGCGACCATGTCACTCTTCCACTCATCGCGGCCGGTCTTGCCCGGTCCCCAGTGGTAGTGGAGGACGTAGCCGACGCCCCAAATTAGGCTGCCGTAGAACAGGACGTTGAACCACAGGGGCGGGTCGCGGTCCCGCTCGCGGATGCCGTCAAAGTCGTGGGGCAGGAGGTCGTCCTGGGGCTTTTGGGGTTCAGACATGATCCACCTGGTCATCGAGAGCGAGGGATTCCATCTTTTTACGGTGGGCGGTGCGCCGGTCGGTGCACAGGTGCCAGACCACCAGGCCTGCCACGCCGACGAAAATCAGCAGGGCGAGGGTCGGCAGCATCGAGGTGTAGGGGGCGAGGTGAGCGGTCATGGCTTACTTCCCCTTCTCGACCACCACGGGGGTGGCGGGTTTGGACAGATCGGTGCCGAGACGCTTGAGGTAGGCGATCAGGGCCACGGCTTCGGTGTCTTCGATGCCGGGCAGGTCCTTGAGGCGCGGATCCAGCCGCAGTTCCTGGCCGATGACCTGGGCCTGGGCCTTGGCGTCAGCAACCGCGTTCTCGATTTCGGCCTTGGTGTAGGGCGTGTTCATCGGCTGGGCGGCGAGGGTCGCCAATTTGGCCTGGACCAGGGACAAGTCTGCTGGGGTCTTCAGCAGCCAGGTGTAGTTGGGCATCACGGTCCCTGGGACCATGGCCTGGGCATTTTCAAAGTGGAACCAGTGCCACAGGGCCGAGGGCTTGAGTTTGCCTTCCCGGGCCAAATCCGGGCCGGTGCGCTTGCTGCCCCACAAGTGCGGACGGTCATAGACGCTTTCGCCGGCCATCGAATAGGCGCCGTAGCGCTCGGTCTCGGCGCGCAGGGTGCGGACCATCTGGGTATGGCAGTTGGTGCAGCCTTCACGGATGTAGAGGTCGCGGCCCGTCAGTTCGAGGGCGGTGTAGGGCTTGACGGTGGCAATCGTCGGGCTGAGGGCGCCCTGGATCATGCTCGGGACGATTTCGAAGATCGAACCGACCAGCAGGGCGATGGTGGCCAGGAGGGTGAAGGCGAAGGGCCAGCGTTCCAGGACGCCATGGAACGACCAGGCGTTGCCGACCGCGACGGTGCCATCGGCGGCCTCGGTGACATGCTCGGGCTCGGCGGCGGGCACCTGGACGACATCGTCCTCGGCCACGGACCCCGCCTGACGGGCCGTCATCACGAGGTTGTAGAGGCCGACACAGATGCCGATCAGGAAGATCAGGCCCGCGATGGTGCGGGCGGCGTAGAAGGGCGCGGCGGTCTTGACCACCGTGATGAAATCCTTCACCAACAGGTAGCCCTGCTCATCGAACCACAGTTGCTGCAGACCCTGGATGATGCCGGCCGCCCACATCACGGTGATGTAAAGGACCAAGCCGATGGTGGCGAGGATGAAGTGGGCCTTCACCAGGGCCGTGCTGTAGATGGGCACGCGATACAGTTTCGGGACCATCCAATAGAGCATGCCGAAAACCAACAGGGCGACCCAGCCGAGGGCCCCGTTATGGACGTGGGCGACCGTCCAGTCGGTGTTATGGCTGAGGGCGTTGACGTTGCGCAGGGAGAGCAGGCAGCCCTCGAAGGTGGTCATGGTGTAGGCGGTGACGGCGGCCACGAAGAACCACAGGACGGGCTCGCGGCGGACCTTATCCCACCGGCCGTTGAGGGTCAGGTAGCCGTTGATGGCCCCGCCCCAACTGGGGGCGATCAACGCCACGCTGAACACCACGCCGAGGGTCTGGGCCCATTCCGGCAGGGACGAGTACAGCAGGTGGTGGGGACCGGCCCAGATGTAGATGAAGATCAGGGACCAGAAGTGGAGGATCGACAGGCGGTAGGAGTAGACCGGGGCGCCCGAGGCCTTGGGCAGGAAGTAGTACATCAGGCCCAGGAACGGCGTGGTCAGGAAGAAGGCCACGGCGTTATGGCCGTACCACCACTGGACCAGGGCGTCCTGCACGCCGGCATAGACCGAATAACTGTGCCAAAACGAGTAGGGGATCTGGGCCGAGTTGATCAGGTGCAGGAGGGTGATGGCGACCCAGGTAGCGATGTAGAACCAGATAGCGACATAGAGGTGCCGTTCACGCCGATTGATGATCGTCCAAAACATGTTGATGCCGAAGGCCACCCACACGAGGGCGATGGCGATATCGATGGGCCACTCCAGTTCGGCGTATTCCTTGGGTCCGGCGAGCCCGAGGGGCAACGTGATGGCGGCACTGACGATGATCGCCTGCCACCCCCAGAAGTGGGTCCAGGACAGGGCGTTGGAGGCCAGTCGGGTCTTCAGGACCCGCTGTAAGCTGTAATAGATGCCGGCGAAGATGCCGTTGCCCGCAAAGGCGAAGATCACGGCGTTGGTATGCAGCGGACGTAGGCGCCCGTAACTGATCCACGGCAGATCGAAGTTGAGGGACGGCCAGGCTAACTGGGCGGCGATGATCACGCCGACCAGGAAGCCAACGACGCCCCAGATCATGGTGGCCCAGGCAAAGGCCCGCACGACGGCATTGTCGTAGGCGACGGTGTCGAGTTTGGTGGTCATGGTTCAGGGAGGGGAGCGGTGGGTCGCTGGGGCGGGGGAGGGTTCGTCGTCGTCCAGGGCCCGGACGGCGGGGGTTTCCAGGTCATCCCACTGGCCGCTGCGCACCGCCCACACCAACGCGATCACCGAGACCGCGAGGCCGGTGAAGCCAATGGTGAGAAAGAGGAGCCAGAGGCCCATGACAACGATTCCTGGGGATGACCGTGGGGACCATACCCTATCAAGGCCTTCCAGTAAAGAGACATTTTTATCTCAATACCTAACACTCATCTTGAGCCTTTATCCCAACCCGTAGATTCCGGGCATGGCCGCCGACCCCCTCCTGCTTGCCGGTTTGCTGGTGGTTCACGGCAGTCTGTGGACCCTCGGCCACTGCGCCGGCATGTGTGGCCCCCTGGTCGCTGGCCTACCCCTCGGTCGCCCCGGCCAGGCCGGAGCCCTCGACCTGGTGGCCTATCAGGGGGGAAAAGCGGTCACCTATGCCGTCCTTGGCGGGATCGCCGGAGCCCTTGGCGGCGGGGTTGAAGCCGCCCTCAGCCGGGCGGCCCCGTGGGTCCTGGGGGGCCTGGCCCTGCTGATGTTGCTGGTCGGCACCCTGCGCTCCGCCAGTCCCTTCCTGCCGGTGATCGCCCTGGCCCGCCGCCTCACCCCCGGCCAGCCCGGCCCCCGCCGGGCCGCCACCCTCGGCCTGGCCCTGGCCCTCCTGCCCTGTGGCGTGGTCCTGTGGGCCCTCGGCCTGGCCGCCCTCAGTGCCTCACCGGTGGTCGGGGCTGGGCTGATGGTCCTGCTGTGCCTGATCACCACCCCGATCCTGGTCACCCTGCACCTCCTCGGCAGCCCCCTCCAACGGCGGCCGTGGCTGGCCCGGGCATTGCCGTTTATTGGGGCGGTGACGTTGGCGGCGGCGGCGTGGGATGCGGCGTATCGGACGGGGTGTGCGACATGAGTCCGGGGTCCGGGGTCGGTCAGGGTCCGGGGTCCGGGGTCGGTCAGGGTCCGGGGTCCGGGGTCGGTCAGGGTCCGGGGTCCGGGGTCCGGGGTCCGGGGTCAAAGACAGGATCGGTGATGGGTGCGAAGAGCCCCGAGGATTCCCACGGCACGACTTCCGCGGGA